>NZ_JAVRFJ010000002.1:0-387245 GCF_031845845.1 Streptomyces gottesmaniae | reverse complement strand
GGGTGGGGGCTGACCCTGCGGGGCTTCGGCCGGCGGGGGCAGCAGTTGCGTGTGGCGGAGGTGGGGGCCGCCCAGGACGCGGGCCTCGACGACCACGCCGGTCTCGCCCGACTCGCTCATGATCGGGCGGCGCAGGAGGGTGGCGACGCGGTTGCCGGAGAGGGTGACCTCGTCGAGGGTGCGGTGGGGTGAGGCGATGAGTTCCTCGGCCTTCTCCCGGAGGACGGCCATGTCGACGCGGCCGAGGGGCTCGGCGTACCGGCCGCCGTCGTCCCGCGCCCAGGGCGGTCGCTCGGGCTGGCGGGGCCAGGTGTCCGTGCCTGCGGCTGCCGCGCCCGCCCCCGCGCCTGGGCCCGGACTCACACCTGGACCTGGACCCGCGGCGGCACGGGCGGCCCGGCGGTAGGCGGCCAGGAGCGCCTGCTCGCGTTGCGTGGCCTGTTCCAGGAGTGCGGCCTCGATGTCGTGGGCCGCCTCTCGGACGAGCCGCAGCATGGCGGGGTCGCTGTCGTCGCGCAGGCAGGTGAGGTCGAGGACGGCCTCGACGCGGCCGCTGAGCGGGTTGCGGACGGGGGCGCCCGCGCAGGCGAACGGGGAGAGGCAGTCGGCGAAGTGTTCCCGGCCGAGGACGAGGACGGGTTGCCGCTCGGCGAGGGCGGTGCCCACGCCGTTGGTGCCGGCGGCGGCCTCGGAGGCGCAGAAGCCCGGGGCGAAGTTCACCTCGTCGAGACGGTTGAGGAGCTGTCGGTCGCCGCCGTGCCGCTGGATCATGCGGGCCTGTCCGTCGCAGAGCACGACGGTCATGCTGACGTCCGCGAGGGAGGCGGTGAGCCGTGTGAGCACCGGGCCGGCGGCGCGCAGGAAGGGGTCCTCCATCGCGAGGTCGGGCACGAAGGGGACGAGCAGCCGGTGGGGTTCGAGGCCGGCGGAACGGCAGCGCTTCCACGAGTCCAGCACCGGGTCGCGAACGTCGGAGTCGACGTGCGCGCCCGCGAGGAAGCGCTCATGGGCATCGACGAGACCGCCGATGTCGTCCCAGGAGACGGACAACGGGATCACTTCCCTCACCTGCGCACGGCCCGCCGCGTACCGCCACCGGACGCGCCCACGGGCCGCCTGCCAGGCGCTACAACCCTAGACCTTGCGTGACGCATATCACAACGGCGCGGGTGGGGTGGGACGGGGGGCCGCAGGGGTGTGTGGGGTCCCCGTTGTGGAGGTCCTGGGAGTGACTTGTGTCTCATACGGGGTGGGGACGTTCGGACGGGTGCCGACGGCGGAGTCGCTGTTCGGAGGCCGTGTCGTCGTTCTGGCGGTGGCAGGAGTTCGGGCGGTGCATACCGGGGAGTCATTTGGGGTGGGAACGGTCCTGGGGTTCCCTTCGTTCTTGACTTGCCCTGCCTCCGTCGGTGCGGTCCCCCGCCGTACCGACGCGACGCGGAAGGACGACGTGCCCTTTGTTCCCGCTCCCGCTCGACGCGCCGCCCCCCTCGCGGCCCACCCCGTCCCCGGATCCCGAACCGCTCACCCTGATACCCAGCCCGGCCCGTCCCGTGGACCTCACCCGGGCCCCGAGCCAAGCCACACCCACGGCCGCCGACCCCACGGCTGCCGACTTCACGGCCGCCGACCCCACGGTTGCCGCAACCCCCGCGAACCCGACGGCGCCCACGACCGCTCCGCCCTGCGTCCTCACCCCTGACCCGGGGCCGACAGCGCTCGCCGGCCCCACCCCGGCATGCCCCGCTCCCGCCCCCGCCCCGGGCGACCCCCTCACCCCCTGCGACCCCACCTCCGCCCAGCACGCCGCCCCCCACCCGCCCCGGCTCGTCGCGCTGCTGCCCGGCCGGGTCCGGGCGCTGCTGCCCGCCCGGACGGCCGCCAACGGCCGACGCTTGCGGCTCGCTCTCACACTGTTGCCGTTGCTGCTGCTCGGCGTCTGGGCGGCGGTCGACTGGCGCACCGTGCACGGCGGGGCGGTACGGCTGGCCTCGGCCGATCCGCGGTGGCTGCTGGCCGGGGTGCTCTTCACCGCCCTGTGCTCGGTGGCCTCCGCGTGCGTACGTCAGGGGGCGGTGCCGGAACGGCTGCCGCCGGGCCAGTTGCTGGCCACGCAGTTCGCGGCCGGGGCGGCGGGTCACGCGCTGCCGGGCAACATCGGCGCCCACGCCGTCGTCCTGCGCTTCCTGCGGCGCCGGGGCATCCCGCTCGCCCGGGCCACGTCCTCGCTCGCCCTGTACTCGGCGGTCAAACCCGTGGCCAAGACGCTGGTGATCGTCGCCTTCGTCATCGCCTTCCCGGGCACGCTCCGCCTGACCGAACTGCTCCCGAAGGGCGAGACGCTCGCCCTGGTCGGTGCGATCACCGGCGTCAGCCTCGCCGCCGTGGTCACGCTGCTCACGACCGTACGGCCGTTGCGGCGGCCGCTGATCGGAGGGCTGCGTTCCGCCCTCACCGACACCCGGATCGTGCACAGCCGACCCGTCCGCGCGCTCTCCCTGTGGGGCGGGGCCGCCGCCTTCCCGCTGTGCCAGGGGGCCGTGGTCGCCTCGGTCGGCTCCTCGCTCGGGCTGCCGCTGTCCTGGCCGCAGATGCTCTTCGCCTACCTCGTCGCCAGTACGGCCGCCGGTGCCGTGCCCGCGCCGGGTGGCCTCGGCCCGATGGACGCGGCGCTCGTCTTCACCCTGGTCGCCTTCGGCGCGCCGGCGACCCTCGCCACCACCACGGTCATCGGCTACCGCGTGCTCACCGTCTGGCTCCCTCTCCTCCCCGGCATGCTCGTCCTCTCGGCGCTGGTGCGGGCGAAGGTGCTCTGAGGGGACGGCGCGGCGAGCGGACGCGCGCCGCGAGCGGACGGCACACCCGAGGGCACACCGAGGGCACGGTGACCTCAGGGGCACGGTGATCCGAGCGGAACTCGGCGCGCCCTGCGGCCGGGCAGGGGGCCGGCCGACGTACGGGCCCGACCGTGGGGACACCCTTCGGGGGGCACCCGTGTGGGGTGCAGGAAGCAGTTGAAACGGGAACCATCTCTGGAACAGGAGGACCGGGCGGGGCTGGGCAGGTCGGGGAGGGCGTATGTCGTACGCGGTGGGGCGTCGGGTGGTCGTCACGGGGCTGGGGGCCGTCACTCCACTCGGGGTGGGCGTGGGTGAGCTGTGGCAGGGCCTGCTGGAAGGGCGATGCGGGATAAGGGAGCTGGACGGGGAGGAGTTCGCCGAGTTACCCGTGCGGGTCGCGGGGACGGTGCCGGTCGACCCCGCCGAGCTGCTCCCCCGGCCCCGGGCCCGGCGCATGAACCGGGCCGCGCGGTTCGCCGTGCTGGCGGCGCGGGAGGCGTGGCGGGACGGCGGCTTCGATCCCGGCGGTACGGCGCGCAGCGGGCTCGACGCGGGGCGGGTCGGGGTGTCCTCCGGGGCGATCCTCGGTGACGCGTCGGTGCTCGTGGCCGGCGACCGGCAGTTGCGGGAGCGGGGGCCGCGCGCTGTCTCCCCGCTCACGACCCCGATGTGCGTGCCCTCGCAGGCGGCGTCGCAGATCTCGCTGGACCTCGGTATCACCGGGGAGGCGCGGACCGTCACCAGTGCGTGCGCCTCCGGTACCGAGGCGGTCGGGCAGGCGGTCGACCGGATCCGCTACGGGCGGGTGGACGTGGCGCTCGCGGGTGGGGCCGAGGCGGTGGTGACCCCGGCGATCATGGCGTCCTTCGCGGCGATGCGGGCGCTGTCGCGGCATGGACTGAACGGTGGTGGGGCGAGTCCGTCCCGGCCGTTCGCGAGGGACCGGGACGGGTTCGTGAACGGCGAGGGAGCGGGCTTCCTGCTGCTGGAGGCGGAGGACCATGCCCGGGCTCGTGGGGCCCGGATCTACTGCGAGGCCGCGGGGTGGGGGCTGTCCGCCGACGCGCATCACATGGCGGCGCCCGATCCGTCGGGCTCGGGGGTGGCGCTCGCGCTGCGGCGGGCGCTGGAGGACGCGGCGGCGGGGCCCTCGGACGTGGTCCACGTCAACGCGCACGCCACCGCCACGGTCGACGGCGACCTCGCGGAGGCGAACGCGCTGGCGGCGGTGCTGTCGGGGCGCCGGGTGCCGGTGACGGCGCTCAAGGGGCACCTCGGGCACCTTCAGGGCGCGGCCGGGGCGGTGGAGGCCCTCGCCACCGCGCTCACGCTGCACCACGGGCTCATCCCGCCGACCATCGGCTGCGCCGACCAGGACCACGCCATCACCCTCGACCTCGTCACCACCGCCCCGCGCGCTCTCCCGGCCGACGGCGACCTCGCCCTCACGAACTCCTTCGGCTTCGGCGGCCACAACGCGGTCCTGGCCCTGCGCCGCACCGCCTAGGCCGCCCTGTCGTCGATCACATTCCCGTCCGCCCCGCGAACGGCGCGGGCGGGCGGTCAGGCCGAGCGCTTGCGGGCGGCGGTCTTCTTCGCCGCGGTCTTCTTCGCGGGGGTCTTCGCCGTCGACGACTTCGTCGACGCCGTGGATTTCGTGGTCGAGGTCGTCGATTTCGAGGTCGCCGTCTTTCTGGGGGCCTGCTTCTTCGTGGCCGCCTTCTTCGTCGGCTGTGCGGACCTGGAGGTCGACTTCTTGGGGGCGGCGGCCGTTTTCCCGGTGGACGCGGTGGACTTCTTTCCGGAGGCCTCTTTGGGGGTGGGCCGGGACGCGAGACGGGTGACGTCGGCGCCGGCCTCCTCGCCCCGGGACTCCTTGGCCTCACGCACGCTCTTCTCCAGTGCGGCCATGAGGTCGAGAACCTTGCCCTCCGCGGCCGGGACCGGGGCGCTCGGCGGCTCCTCGCCGGAGGCCTTCGCCGCGATCAGTTCCTCGACCGCCTCGCGGTAGTCGTCGTGGAGGGACTCCAGGTCGACCTCTCCGAGCGTGTCCATGAGGGCGTCCGCGAGGTCGAGTTCCTTGTCGCGGACGGTGACACTCGCGTCGGGGGCGACCCCCTCGGTCGTACGGATCTCGTCGGGCCAGAGCAGACCGTGCATGGCCAGGACGTCGTCCACCACCCGGAGCATCCCCAACCGCTCGCGCCCACGGAGCGCGTACTTGCAGATGGCGACCTTTCCGCTGCGCTTGAGCGCCTCGCGGAGGAGGGTGTACGGCTTGGCGGCGGGGACCCCGTTCGCGGCGAGGTAGTACGCGGCGTCCACCTGGAGCGGGTCGACCTGTTCCGCCGGTACGAAGCCCTCGATCTCGATCGTCTTGGCCGTGGGGATGGGCAGCGACGCGAGGTCCTCGTCGGTGATCGGGATCATCGTGCCGTCCGCGTCCTCGTACGCCTTGCCGATCTCCCCCTGCGTCACCTCACGGTCCTCCAGCTCGCAGACCTTGCGGTAACGGATGCGGCCGCCGTCCTCCAGGTGGACCTGGCGGAAGGAGACGGAGTGGCTCTCGGTCGCGTTCACCAGCTTGATCGGGATGCTGACCAGGCCGAAGGAGATGGCGCCGTTCCAGATGGATCGCACGGGCAGCACGCACCTTTCGGGTCCCTGCTTCCGGTTTGTCCACACCGTAACGCCGACCCGCCGCCCTTGCTCGTCGGCCGCCGGGCACACCCCCGGAGCGACCCGGCCCGGCTCGCCACCGGCCTGGCGGGACCCGCCACGGGCCCCGCCTCCGGACCGGTCAGGATTCGAGAAGCGCCGCCGGGTGGGGCGCGCCTAGCGTGAAGGCCATGAACCTCACCATCAACGCGAGCTTCCTCCCGCACGACGATCCGGACGCCTCCCTCGCCTTCTACCGCGACGTCCTCGGCTTCGAGGTGCGCGACGACGGCGGGTACGACGGCATGCGCTGGATCACGGTCGGACCGGTCGGTCAGCCCGGCACGTCCATCGTCCTGGAGCCCCCGGCGGTCGACCCGTCCGTCGACGAGGGCGAGCGCCGCATGATCGTCGAGATGATGGCGAAGGGGACGTACGCCCGTGTCCTCCTCGCCACCACCGACCTCGACGGCGCCTTCGCGCGGCTGGAGGCGGGCGGCGCCGAGGTCGTCCAGGAGCCGACGAAGCAGCCGTACGGCGTCCGCGACTTCGCCGTCCGTGATCCGGCGGGCAACCTCATCCGCGTCCAGGAGGTCTGAGATCCGGGGGCCGCCGTGATCGTGCGACGCGAAGAGGACCGTCGTCGTACGAAGGCGCACGGCGGACGCGGACGACGAACAGCGGACGCGCGGCACACCCGGAGCGGATGCGCGGCAGCCCGCAGCGGACCCGCGGAACACGCACGGCGGGCGCACCCACGCACGTACCGTACGCAGCGGACTGTTCCAGCGGACCTGTTCCCAGCGGATCGGAAGCGGACGGGCGTCGTCGGACCGGCGACGCCGGCGGGGAGCGTGGGACGCGGCCCCGCCCGACAGATGGAGGAACGATGACCAAGGCCACGAGGGCGCGGACCGAGGCGCAGGCTCCCGGGCCGCACGCCGCCGACAGCCATGATCTGATCCGTGTGCACGGGGCGCGCGAGAACAATCTCAAGGACGTCAGCATCGAGATCCCGAAGCGCCGGCTCACGGTGTTCACGGGGGTCTCCGGCTCGGGGAAGAGCTCGCTGGTGTTCGACACGATCGCCGCCGAGTCGCAGCGGCTGATCAACGAGACGTACAGCGCCTTCCTCCAGGGCTTCATGCCGAACCTGGCCCGTCCCGAGGTGGACGTGCTGGACGGGCTGACCACCGCGATCACCGTGGACCAGCAGCGGATGGGGTCCGATCCGCGTTCCACCGTCGGCACCGCCACCGACGCCAACGCGATGCTGCGCATCCTCTTCAGCCGGCTCGGCAGACCGCACATCGGTCCGCCCGGCGCGTTCTCCTTCAACGTCGCCTCGGTCTCGGCGAGCGGCGGCCTCACGGTCGACCGGGGCGCCGACAAGACCAAGACGGAGAAGGTGACGTTCAGCCGCACCGGTGGGATGTGCACGCACTGCGAGGGCCGGGGCACGGTCTCCGACATCGACCTCACACAGCTGTTCGACGACACCAAGTCGCTGTCCGAGGATCCGTTCACCATCCCCACCTACACGGGGGACGGGTGGGTCGTGCGGGTCATCGCCGAGTCGGGCTTCTTCGACAAGGAGAAGCCGATCCGGAAGTACACCAAGAAGGAACGGCACGACTTCCTGTACCGCGAGCCGACCAAGGTGAAGATCAACGGGGTCAACCTCACCTACGAGGGGTTGATCCCGAAGCTGCAGAAGACCTTCCTCGCCAAGGACCGCGAGTCGATGCAGCCGCACATCCGGGCCTTCGTGGACCGGGCTGTCACCTTCGCCCAGTGCCCCGACTGCGGCGGCACCCGGCTGAGCGAGCTGGCCCGCTCCTCACGGATCGGCGAGCTCAACATCGCGGACGCCTGCGCGATGGAGATCCGTGACCTGGCCGAGTGGGCGCGCGGGATCGAGGACGCGTCGGTGGCGCCGCTGCTCGCCAAGCTGCACTACACGCTCGACTCGTTCGTGGAGATCGGCCTCGGGTACCTCTCGCTGGACCGGGCCTCCGGCACGCTCTCCGGCGGCGAGGCGCAGCGGACGAAGATGATCCGCCATCTCGGATCGTCGCTCACCGACGTCACCTACGTCTTCGACGAGCCGACCATCGGGCTGCACCCGCACGACATCGAGCGGATGAACAACCTGCTCCTGCGGCTGCGCGACAAGGGCAACACGGTGCTGGTGGTGGAGCACAAGCCGGAGACCATCGCCATCGCCGACCACGTCGTGGACCTCGGCCCCGGCGCCGGTACGGCGGGCGGCACCGTCTGTTTCGAGGGCACCCTGGAGGGGCTGCGGGCGAGCGACACGGTCACCGGACGTCACCTCGGCGACCGGGCCGCGCTGAAGGAGACGGTGCGCAAGCCCACGGGCACGCTGGCGATCCGGGGCGCGACGGCGAACAACCTGCGAGACGTGGACGTCGACATCCCGCTCGGTGTGCTCACCGTCGTCACCGGTGTCGCCGGCTCCGGGAAGAGCTCGCTGGTCCACGGCTCGATCCCGAGCGAGGAGGGCGTGGTGTCGGTCGACCAGACCCCGATCCGCGGCTCCCGGCGCAGCAACCCGGCCACGTACACCGGGCTGGCCGACCCGATCCGCAAGGCCTTCGCCAAGGCCAACGGGGTCAAGCCGGCGCTGTTCAGCGCCAACTCCGAGGGGGCCTGCCCCACCTGCAACGGCGCCGGTGTCATCTACACCGACCTGGCGATCATGCAGAGCGTCGCCACGACGTGCGAGGAGTGCGAGGGGAAGCGGTTCGAGGCGTCGGTGCTGGAGTACCGCTTCGGCGGCCGGGACATCAGCGAGGTGCTCGCGATGTCGGTGACCGAGGCCGAGGCGTTCTTCGGGGAGGGTGAGGCGCGCACCCCGGCCGCCCACCGGATCGTCGAGCGGATGGCGGACGTCGGGCTCGGCTACCTCACCCTCGGGCAGCCGCTCACCACGCTCTCCGGCGGTGAGCGGCAGCGGCTGAAGCTGGCCACCCACATGGGTGACAAGGGCGGGGTCTACGTGCTCGACGAGCCGACGACGGGCCTCCACCTCGCCGACGTGGAGCAGTTGCTCGGGCTGCTCGACCGGCTGGTCGACGCGGGCAAGTCGGTGATCGTCATCGAGCACCACCAGGCGGTCATGGCGCACGCCGACTGGATCATCGACCTCGGCCCCGGCGCCGGACACGACGGCGGCCGGATCGTCTTCGAGGGCACCCCTGCCGATCTGGTCGCGGCCCGCTCCACCCTCACCGGCGAACACCTGGCCGCGTACGTCGGCGCCTGAGCGCCTGGGCGGGGGCGCCGGGGCGCGGGCTGGTTCTCGGGACGCGGGCTGGGGCGTCGGGGCGCTTCGGGAGCGCCGGGGCGTGTCGGGACTCCCGGGCGCCCGGCACCCCGGCACCCCCGCCCCCGGCCCCCTGCCCCTGCCCCTGCCCCCTAGGGCATTTACTCCCTTTCGCACCGAATCATGGGATTCTGGCTCCCATGACGCCGATCACCGAGGTGGAGGGCCACAGGGTCGCCCTCTCCAACCTGGAGAAGGTCCTCCACCCGGCGACGGGCTTCACCAAGGGCGAGCTGCTGCACTACTACGCCACGACGGCGGACGCCCTGCTGCCGCACCTGCGCGACCGCCCGGTCTCCTTCCTCCGCTACCCGGACGGGCCGGGCGGCCAGGTCTTCTTCACCAAGAACGTGCCGCCGGGCACGCCGGAGTGGGTCACGACCGCCGAGGTACGGCGGATGGAGGGGCCGGCCCGGATGGTGCTGGTCCAGGACCTGGCGAGCCTGATGTGGGCCTCGAACCTGGTCGTGGAGTACCACACGCCGCAGTGGACCGTCCGCACCTCCGACGAGGCCGACCGGCTGGTGTTCGACCTGGACCCCGGGTCGCCCGCGACGGTCGTCGAGTGCTGCGAGGTCGCCTGCTGGCTGCGGGAGCGGCTCGCGGCGGACGGGATCGAGGCGTACGCGAAGACGTCCGGGTCGAAGGGGCTGCATCTGCTGGCGGCGGTGCGCGGGGCGTCCTCGGAGCGGGTGTCGGAGTACGCCAAGGAACTCGCCGTCGAGGCGGAGCGGGCGATGCCCCGCCGGGTGGTCCACCGGATGACCCGCAGTCTGCGCCCCGGCAAGGTCTTCGTCGACTGGAGCCAGAACGCCGCCCGCAAGACCACGGCCGCGCCGTACACCCTGCGGGCCCGCCCCGAGCCGACCGTCTCCGCGCCGGTGACCTGGACCGAGGTCGAGGAGGGCGCCGCCCCCGAGCGGCTGCTCTTCCGCGCTCAGGACATCGCCCCCCGGCTGCAGGACTACGGCGACCTGCTGGCACCGCTCCTGGACCCGGAGGCTGCACGCCCCCTGCCGTGACACGGCCCGCCGCCGGTCCGCCCGGGCTCACCCGCACCGACACGCACGACCGCACCGGCGCCCACCGCGAGGCACGCCCACGCCCGCGCGGCGGTCTACACCCGTGTCCACGTCCGCCGGTCGCGCGCCGTCGCGTGCAGGCCCTCCACGTCCGCCGGCTTCAGCACCCCACCGGCGCGGGCGAGTTCCGACAGGTCCGTGTCGCGCAGGACGCGTACCTCCCGCAGGGGTGTGGTGACCACGACGGCGGAGGGTTCGGCGAGGGCGAGGACCGGACGGACCTCGGCGGTCAGGGCGTAGGAGGCGCGGTCGGCGTCGGCGCGCAGTCCGCGCAGCAGCGCGCGGGGTTCGTGCCGGCCCACGGCGACCATGGGGTCGGTGACGACGACGCGCTGCCGACGGGCGTGGACGGAGCGGACGCAGAACAGGCCTCCGGGGCCCACGACCAGGTGGTGGATGCGGTCACCGCCGGGCAGCGGCACGGAGTGCAGGGTGTGCCAGCCCGCGCCCTCCAGCCGGTCCAGCGCGTCGCCGACCGTCCGCTCGGCGGCCAGGGCTCGGCGGCGCGGATCGGGGCGCAGCCGGCGCGGCGGGCCGGGGGCGCGGTCGAGGGAGATCAGCAGGGCCTCGCCGGGCCGGTTGGGGGCGAGGTCGTCGTCCGGCGGGAGGCTCAGCCGGGCCAGTTCGGCGGGGGTCGGCACGGGCGGCGGCCCCACGGTGACCGGGCCGATGACGAAGGGGCCGAGGACGGCCAGCACGTCCTCTCTCAGCTCCTCGCTGAGGAGGTTCACCCGGCCCGCCTCACGGTCGTACCAGGCGACGTTCCTCCCGTCGGTCCGGCACACGTACAGGCGCTGTTGTCCGTGACGCCAGGTCGGTATGACGCGCAGTCGGTTCATGCACCATCACCCCACGACCATGGGAACAGGCGGGGTGCTCCATCGGCAAGAACCCGGCTACCTTTGAGGTGACGACCCGTCGTCAGGGGCCGGGGTCCGTCAGGAGGGGCCCTGAGGCCTGGGGGAGGCGACGTTGCGCACGCGCAAGCAACCCGATGTCCCGGCTCCGAGGGAACCGTGGAGCGAGATCGTGCCAGGGCTGTGGATGGGCGGGCACGAGTTCGCGGGCCCGGCCGGTACCGGGAGCGTCGAATTCGCGGTGGTGCGCGACGAGTTCGATCTGGTGCTGACCCTGCTGCGGCTGCCGGGGCACGGCCCGGACGACGGTGTCGAGCACCATGTGTGGCCGATCCCGGACGGACCGCTGGACGGTACGCAGCTGGCGGGTGTGATGCGGCTGGCACAGGCGGCGTGCGACGCGCTGGAGGACGGCCGGCGGGTCCTCGTGCGCTGCTACAGCGGGTACAACCGCTCCGGTCTGGTCGTGGCGCACGCGCTGATCCGCGACGGGCACTCCGCCGAGGAGGCGATCCGGCTGATCCGCACCCGCCGTTCACCGTGGGCGCTGCACAACGAGCTGTTCGTGGAGTACCTGCACACGGGGCTGGCGACGGTCCGGCTGCTGGAGGAACTGGAGGAGCCCGCCGAGTAGCGGGGGGTGCGCGACCGAGCCGTCACGAAAAAGCACTTCCGCACGAATTAGGGTGTACGGGATCACAGCGGCCTCCCGCGCAGGCAGCCCCCGAGCCGCCCTCCCCGTACCCGTACCCCCCAGGAGTCCCGGTCCCGTGTCCCCGAGCCGCCCCGCGCGCGCTGCCGTCGGCGTCTTCGTCGCCGTGGCCTCCGTCCTGCTGCTGGGCGGTTGCGGCGACTCCGGGGGCCTGGTGAGCGCGGGCGCGACACCCACCGCGAGCGGCCCGACCCGGCTGTGGCCCGGGGAGCCGCCCGCCTCCTCTCCCGCCTACGACTACGGAGAGGCCGAGACGGAGGTGGTCAGGGGTATCAAGGCTCCCGGTGAGGACATCCACGAGGTGGACCCGCTGGCCGTCGTCCGCGCGGAGATCGCCGCGCATCCCGACGTGTACTCCGGGTCCGAGGCCCTCTACGGGGAAACGGCCGCGCGCATGGCCGACTGCGGCAAGGGTCGATCGAACGACACGGACGGCACGGACGGCACAGGCAGCAGGGAGGGCGCAGACGGCAGGGAGGGCGCAGACAGCAGGGACGTGACCGCCGGTACGGGCGCCGCCCGCGCCGCGTGCCCCGTCCTCAAGGCCTACTACCGGGACCTCACCGGCGACGGGCGCGACGACATGGTGCTCGGCTTCCGGTTGCTGCCCGGCAACCAGACGGCGGTGCGGATGTACACGTTCCAGGCGGACCGGCTGGTGCAGGTGCTGGCCAACGACGACGCCGTGCTCGCGGTCGAGCTGGCGGGCCGTACCGTGATCATCCGCTCCCCCGCCGGCATCGTCGGCTACGAGTACCGCACGCAGTGGACCTGGGACGAGGACCAGCTGGCGATGCTGCTCACCCGGGACGAGATCCTGCGCGTGGGCGCGTCGGCGAAGCCGTCCCGGTCTCCCGCGGCCTCCCCCTCCGCCTCCCCCTCGTCCGTCGCACCCTCCGCCTCCCCCTCGTCCGTCGCACCCTCCGCCTCTCCCTCGTCCGTCGCACCCTCCGCCTCCCCTTCGTCCGTCGCACCCTCCGCCTCCCCCTCGTCCGTCGCACCCTCCGCCTCCCCTTCGTCCGTCGCACCCTCCGCCTCGTCGTCGGTGAGGCCGGGGTGAGCGCCGAGAGGTCCGGGCGGAAACGGTTCGGCCTGCCCCGGTGGACCTCCTCGCTCACCTGGAAGGCGCTGGCCTTCATCACGGTCATGTGCTGTGGGCTGGCCGCGCTGCTCGGCGCCCTGGTGCATGTCTCCGTCACCAACCGGACCGTGAGCGACGCCCGCTCCCGGACCCTGGTCCGGCTCGACGAGGCCGCACGGGCGTACGAGGCCGGGACCCGGCTCCCGCCCGATTCCGGGATCGACCCGCGGGGCCTGCCGGGGGATCTCCGCGAGCTGGCGGTGAGCGGGCGGCGCGGCACGATGGTCGGGGTCGTCTCCGGGGTCCCCTCGATGTGGGCCGCCGCCCCCGCCGACGGCCGCGCCCTCGCCGTACAGATCGACTACGCCCAGAGCGCGTCCACCATCGAGAACCTCGACCGGGCCATCCTGGGCTCTTCGGCGCTGGCGATCGGGGTGACCCTGATCTTCGGCGCGCTGGGGGTCAGCGGGGTGACCCGGCGGCTGCGCACGACCTCCCAGGTGGCCCGGCGGATCAGCGCGGGCGACCTGGACGCGCGGGTCGGCGACCCCCGCACGACGGACCCGGCGCGCTACCGCGACGAGGTGGCCGCGGTGGCCGCCGCGCTCGACACCATGGCGTCCACGCTGCAGCGGAAGCTGATCGGCGAGCAGCGGTTCACGGCGGACGTCGCGCACGAGCTGCGGACGCCGTTGACCGGGCTGCACGCGGCGGCCGAGCTGCTGCCGGCGGGGCGGCCGACGGAGATGGTGCGGGACCGGGTCGCCGCGCTGCGGACGCTGACCGAGGATCTGCTGGAGATCTCCCGGCTGGACGCGGGGAGCGAGCGGCTGGAGCTGGACGCGATCCGGCTCGGGCAGCTGGCGGAGCGGGTGGCCGCGCACGCGAGCGGCGACACCGAGGTGCGGGTCGTGCGGGACGCGTGGGTGGAGACGGATCGGCGGCGGCTGGAGCGGGTGGTGGGGAACCTGGTGGCCAACGCCCACAAACACGGGGCGTCCCCGGTGGTGTTGACCGTGGAGGGGGCGGTGGTGAGCGTGCGGGATCACGGGAACGGGTTCCCGGACTACCTGGTGACCGAGGGGCCGCAGAGGTTCCGTACGGAAGGGGCCGGCAAGGGGCACGGGCTGGGGCTGACCATCGCCGTGGGGCAGGCGGAGGTGCTGGGGGCGCGGCTGGAGTTCGACAACGCTCCGCAGGGGGGCGCTCTGGCCGTGCTGCGCCTGCCGGCCGGTGAGGGCTGACCGCGCCCACGCGGCGCGGTCGCACACAGCGGACGCCGCCCCGCGCCCCCTTGCAGGGGCGCTGCTCTGATGGCCCATTGAGAAAGGCGCCCTCTCTCCCCTCCTCCTAATGTGGCGAATAGTCAGCCTCGCCCCCTTTTTTCCTGGAGGAGCATCAGATGTCCCTGCGGATTCTGCTCATGCGGTTCGGAATAGCCGCTGCCGGTGGCGCCCTGCTGGCGTTCGCGGCCACGACTCCCGCCGCCGGTGTCGAACAGGAGGACCCCCGGAAGAGCAAGCAGATCGTCGACGGCGAGGTCGTCGCCCGCACCGGCCTCGTGCTGCGCAGCGCGCCGACCCGTGGAGGTTCGGTCATCCGGGTCGCGCGGTACGGAGAGATCGTCAAGATCTACTGCCGGGCCGAGGGCCAGAGCGTCGACGGCAACCGGCAGTGGTACTTGCTCGTCGACGGATCCTGGGCCTGGGGCTCGGCCCGCTACATCGCCCCCTTCAAGACGCCACTCTGGTGCGACGCCTGAGCGACAAGACACACAAGGCATTCCATTTGGGTAAGTTCCGGGCATGACCACCAAGGCCGGAACGACCCTGGCGGCGGACCCCTCGGATCCGTCCCCGCCGCCCGCCGTACGCCTGCTCCGGCGCCGAGGCGTCGAGTTCACCCTCACCGTCGTGGCCGTCCTGCTCTCCGTGTACGGCTACTGCGCTGTCGGTCTGGCCAAGAACGGCACCGTCCCGCCCGGCGCCGCCGACTACGGCGCCGGGCTCGGCGTGCTCGCGCTGCTGGCCCATCTGGTGGTCCGGCTGCGGGCGCCGTACGCCGATCCGCTGCTGCTGCCGATCGCGGTGCTCCTCAACGGCCTGGGTCTGGTGCTGATCCACCGGCTCGACCTGGAGACCCCGGCCGACCAGGCGGCGCCCGCGCAGCTGAACTGGTCGACGCTCGGGGTGGCGCTGTTCATCACGGTGGTGGCGCTGCTGCGCGACCACCGGGTGCTCCAGCGGTACGCGTACGTCTCGGTGGTGGCCGCGCTCGCCCTGCTGGCGCTGCCGATCCTCTTCCCTCCGGTCAACGGGGCCCGGATCTGGGTGCGGGTCGCCGGGTTCTCCATCCAGCCGGGCGAGTTCGCGAAGGTGCTGCTCGCGCTGTTCTTCGCCAGCTACCTCGCGGCGAACCGCAACGCGCTGGCGTACGCCGGACGTCAGATCTGGCGGTTCAGACGCCTCCAACTGCCCACCGGGCGGGTCCTCGGCCCGATCGTCACCATCTGGCTGCTGAGCGTCGGCGTCCTGGTCCTGGAGCGGGACCTGGGCACCTCCCTGCTGTTCTTCGGACTGTTCGTGATCATGCTGTACGTCGCCACGGGCCGCACCGGCTGGATCGCGGTGGGACTGCTGCTGGCGTGCGTGGGCGCGGGCGCCGTCGGCTGGCTCGAACCGCACGTCCACAGCCGCGTCGAGGACTGGCTGCATCCGTTCGCGTCGATCGAGGCGGGGCAGGGCGCCAACCAACTCGCCCAGTCGCTCTTCGCGTTCGCCGCCGGCGGGCTGCTCGGCACCGGGCTCGGACTCGGCCACTCGATCCTGATCGGCTTCGCCGCCAAGTCCGACTTCATCCTGGCCACCGCGGGCGAGGAGCTGGGCCTCGCCGGACTGTCCGCGATCTTCCTGCTCTACGCCCTGCTGGTGGAGCGCGGCTACCGGGCCGGCCTCGCCCTGCGCGATCCCTTCGGCCGTCTCCTCGCCACCGGCCTCGCCTCGATCATCGCCCTCCAGGTCTTCGTCATCGCCGGCGGTGTCACCGGCCTCATCCCGCTCACCGGCATGGCGATGCCCTTCCTCGCCCAGGGCGGCTCCTCCGTCGTCACCAACTGGGTCATCGTGGCGCTGCTGATGCGGCTCAGCGACTCCTCCCGGAGGCAGTACGCCCCCGGGCCGCCGCCGACGGGCGCGCGCCGGGGCACGGAGCACGAAGGCCGGAACGAGGTCCGGGAGGGCCGGGGCGCATGACCAAGTACATCCGCCGGGCCGCCGCCCTGTGCGCCCTGCTGCTGCTGGCCCTTCTCGTCAACGCCACCCGAGTCCAGGTGCTCCAGTCCCGGGCCTACGACGACAATCCCGCCAACCGCCGCCCGGAGATCGCCCGTTGGGGCCAGCCGCGCGGGGACATCGTGGTCGGGGGGCGCCCGGTCACCGGCTCGAAGGACACCGGGGAGCAGCTCCGCTACGAACGGACCTACCGCGACGGCCCGTTGTACGCGCCGGTCACGGGCTTCGCCTCGCAGGTGTACGGGACGACGTTCCTGGAGCACGCGGAGGACTCCGTCCTCGACGGCAGCGACCCGCTGCTGTCCTTCCTCCCGCTGTGGAACGACATCACCCGTGACCAGAACGCCGGCGGCGCGGTCGTCACCACGATCCAGGAGGCGGCCCAGCGGGCGGCGTACCTGGGACTCGGCGCGCGCCGGGGCGCGGTCGCCGCGCTCGAACCGGCCACCGGACGCGTGCTGGCACTGGTCTCCCGGCCGTCGTACGACCCCTCCGTGCTCTCCGGCAACGGCCGGGAGGCGGCCGAGGCGTGGGCGCGGCTGAACGGGGACGCGAGCAGGCCGATGCTCAACCGGGCGGTGCGGCAGACCTATCCGCCGGGCTCGACCTTCAAGGTGGTGACGGCGGCCGCCGCGCTGGACGCCGGGGTGGTCACCGACCTCGACGCCCCGACCCGCTCCCCCGACCCGTACACCCTGCCGGGCACCAGGACCTCCCTCGCCAACGAGGTCGAGGGCTGCGAGAACGCCTCGCTGCGCTATGCCTTCGAGTGGTCCTGCAACACGGTCTTCGCGAAGCTGGGCGTGGACATCGGACTCGACGCCATGACGGACACCGCCCGCGCCTTCGGCTTCAACGACTCCGGCCTGCGGATCCCCTTCTCGGTCGCCCCCAGCAGCTTCGACACCGAGATGGACCGGGCCCAGCTCGCCCTCTCCTCCATCGGCCAGTACGACACCCGGGCCACGCCCCTGCAGATGGCGCTCGTCACGGCGGCCGTCGCCAACGGGGGCTCGGTGCGGTCGCCGTACCTGGTCGAACGCACCACCACGGCGAGCGGCCGCACGGTCGCCGGCTCGGGGACGCACACCCTGCGCCAGGCCATGGAGCCCACCACCGCGCGGCGACTGCGCGATCTCATGCGCGGCGTCGTCGAGGACGGCACCGGCGCCAACGCCGCCCTCCGCCACGCCACCGTCGGCGGCAAGACCGGCACCGCCCAGCACGGCATCGGCAACTCCGGCACGCCCTTCGCCTGGTTCATCGGCTGGGCCCAGTCCGACGACGCGATCGAACCGGAGGTGGCCGTGGCGGTGGTGGTGGAGGACGCGGAGGCGGTACGGGGCGACATCAGCGGGGGCGGGGACGCGGCGCCGATCGCGAGGGAGGTGATGCGGGCGGTGCTGAGGGCCTCCGGCTGAGGGCGACGCCCCGTCGGCGGGTACGGGCAACCGAGCCGGCAGCTCGACCGGCGCGCACCGTGACGACCAGGTCCGACCGGGCCCGACCATGCCCACCATCTGAGATAAGCGATGGGGTCCCGTCCCCGGCCCGACCTATCGTGCGCCCATGACGACCGCCACGCACGAACTCGCCCAGGTCAACATCGCCCGCCTCAAAGCCCCCTTGGACTCTCCCCTGTTGAAGGACTTCGTCGACGCCCTCGACCCGGTGAACGCGGTCGCGGACCGTTCCCCCGGCTTCGTCTGGCGCCTGCAGAGCGACTCCGGCAACGCGACGGACATCCCCGTCCTCGGCGACGAATGGCTGATCATCAACATGTCGGTGTGGCGGGACACCGACGCCCTGACCGCCTTCATGTACCAGGGTCGGCACCGGGAGTTGCTGTCCCGCAGGCGGGAGTGGTTCGCGCGCCTGAGCGAGGCGGCGACCGCCCTGTGGTGGGTCCCGGTCGGTCACCGGCCCACCGTGGCCGAGGCGGAGGAACGGATCCTCCACCTGCGCGCCCACGGCCCGACCCCGTACGCCTTCACGCTGCGCACACCGTTCCCGGCGGGACCGACCGGACCGACCGGACCGACCGGACCGGCGGAGCTCATCGCGGAGCCGGCGCCGAGGCCCGTCGCGCCGGACGCGGCCCTCAGCTGATCGGCTGCCGGAGTTCGGAGCGGACCTCAAGGGTGCGCTCCGCGAAGGCCTCCACGTCCACCTCCGAGGCGTCCCGGCCGACGCTCTCCACGCTCAGCTCGGCGACGGACGCGCCGGTGTTGCCGTCGGCCCAGGCGCACATCGGGTACGTGATCTCGCTGCCCGCCTGGTCCTGGGTGACGACCTGACAGCTGATGGTGAGGTCGGAGTCGCCCGGGGTGTAGTCCTCGGGCGGCACGACCACCGTGATGCTGCTGACCCCGGCCGCGCCCTTCAGCATGTTGTCGCGGGCGGCGTCGGTGTTCTTGAACCGGCCGTACATGCCCGAGACGATCAGGGCGCCCTCGGCCCCGTCCGCCCGGGGTGCGTACTGCGCGACGGCGGCCGTGACGTCACGGGCGTCCCAGGCGCCCTCCGCCTCGTCCTCCACCTGCCGCCCCGTGGTGTCGGAGAGGTCCTGGGCCAGCTTGTACTCACCGTCGAGGACGGTCTCGGGCAGGGCCAGCTTGTACTCGGCCTCCGGGAATCCGCTGGTGCTCTGCGTCCCGACGACCCACAGGCCCACGGCCCCGAGCACGACGAGCCCGACGACCCCGCCGACGATCCCGAGGACGAGCCCGACCCGGCTCTTCGGCGGCGGCGCGGGCTGCCAGCCGCCGGGGTGGGGCGCGCCGTACTGCTGCGGTGGCGGCGGGTACTGCTGGGGCACGTGCGGGTGCTGACCGTACGGCTGTGGCTGCGGTTGCGACGGGTACGGCTGCTGGCCGTACGGCCCCTGGGGCGGCGGCTGCTGACCGTAGGGCTGCTGAGGCGATGGAGGCATGGACACGCCAGCACGCTACTGCACAAGTCCTGCGCAAAGGATTGACGGCCTTGCTGACAAGTAGTCTCATAAGCGGTGACCGCTGGTAACTCCCTGAACTCCCGTACGAGGAGCTGCGACAGCCATGACTACGGTGACCTCGCTGGATTCGACGAACCCCGAGTCGGAGGCGGAGGTGCTGCGCGACGCGCTCGGGCTCCTCAAGGACCGGGAACAGGTGGCCGAGCGGCTGCTCGTCTCCTCCGCGAAGCACTCCTTCGACCCGGACGAGGAGCTGGACTGGGACGCCCCCTTCGAGGAGGGGAAGTGGTTCTGGCCGCCGGAGCTGGTGTCCCTGTACGGGACGCCGATGTGGCGGAAGATGTCGGAGGAGCAGCGCATCGCGCTGTCCCAGCACGAGGCCGCGGCGCTGGCCTCCCTCGGCATCTGGTTCGAGATCATCCTCATGCAGCTGCTCGTCCGGCACATCTACGACCGCGCCGCGACCAGCGCGCACGTGCGCTACGCGCTCACCGAGATCGAGGACGAGTGCCGGCACTCGAAGATGTTCGCCCGGCTGATCAGCAAGGGCGGTACCCCGTACTACCCGGTGAGCCGGCTGCACCAGAACCTGGGCCGCGTCTTCAAGACGATCTCGACGACGCCGGGATCCTTCACCGCGACCCTGCTCGGCGAGGAGATCCTCGACTGGATGCAGCGGCTGACCTTCCCCGACGAGCGGGTCCAACCGCTGATCCGGGGCGTCACCAGGATCCATGTCGTCGAGGAGGCCCGGCACGTGCGGTACGCCCGGGAGGAGCTGCGGCGTCAGATGGTGACGGCGCCCCGGCTGTCCCGGAGCTTCACCCGCGTCACGTCCGGCGAGTTCGCCCGCGTCTTCTCCGTCGCGTTCGTCAATCCCGAGGTCTACTCGAACGTCGGCCTCGACCAGCGGGCGGCCGTCGCCCAGGTACGGGCCAGTGGGCACCGTCGCGACATCATGCAGACCGGGGCGAAGCGGTTGACGGACTTCCTGGACGACATCGGGGTGCTGCGGGGGCCGGGGCGACGGATGTGGAGGTCGTCGGGGTTGTTGCCGTAGGCGCGTCAGGAGATGGGGGTGCCTGTGCGTCGGCGGGTGCGGCGCGGTGCGGCTTCTCGCGCAGTTCCCCGCCCCCCTGAAAGCCAGACCCTGCGGGCCTGAAAAGCACGGGGCGCAGCCCCTGCTTTTCAGGGGCGCGGGGAACTGCGCGAGCACCCCCCACCGGACCCGCACCCGACAACGCACCCCAACGCACCCTCACCCCCACCACACCCCCGACCCGGCGGCGCAGCCCGTACGCTGCGAGGTATGACGTCCGAGGCCCCCACCCGCGCGTACCGTCGGCTCAGTGTCGAGGAGCGGCGCAGCCAGTTGCTGGACGCGGCCCTGGAGCTCTTCGCGCACCACGCGCCCGAGGACGTCTCCCTCGACGACGTGGCGGAGGCGGCCGGCGTCTCGCGGCCCCTCGTCTACCGTTACTTCCCCGGCGGCAAGCAGCAGCTCTACGAGGCGGCCCTGCGCACGGCCGCGGAAGAGCTGGAGCACTGCTTCGACGAGCCCGCCGAGGGCCCCCTCACCAGCCGTCTGGCCCATGCCCTCGACCGGTACCTGGACTTCGTGGACACGCACGACACCGGCTTCAGCGCCCTCCTCCAGGGCGGCAGCGTCGTGGAGACCTCCCGGGCGACGGCCATCGTGGACGGGGTCCGGCGGGCCGCCGCCGACCACATCCTGCGGCACCTGGAGGTGGCCGAGCCGGGCCTCCGGCTGCGGATGACCGTCCGGATGTGGATCACCTCGGTGGAGGCCGCCTCCCTCATCTGGCTCGACGAGGGAAAGCAGCCGGACGTCGGCGAGCTGCGGGACTGGCTCGTCGAGCAGTTCGTCGCCTGTCTCACCGCCACCGCCGGCCGCGACCCGCAGACCGCCGCCGTCGTACGGCACGCCCTCACCGTGGAGACCCCCGACGGCGCCGCCGGGGCCCTGGCCCGGCGCATCCTGCCCGTGGTCGGTGACGCCGCCCACCTGCTGTGACACTGGTCGGGTGAAGAGCCAAGACACCCCCTTCGTGGGCGGCCCCCTCGACGGGCGCGTCCTGCCCGTGCCGCTCGGCATCACCGGGCACCCCCCGAAGACGTACCGGGTCCCGGTGCCCGACGCCGCCGGCGGCCCGCCGACGGTCCTCGTCTACCACCGGGTCGACGCCGGACGGGGCGGCCTGCTGCACCAGCTGTGGAGGTACGAGTACGCCCCGGACGCGGATCCCCGGCGCCACCTGAAGTGGCCCTGGTCCAAGCCGGACGCCCCGGCGGGCGGCGGCACGCCGCACAGCGCGGACGGGCAATCCGCCACGCCGCCCGCCCGGCCGCGCCCCACCGACGAGTGACACCCCCGCACCGAACGGTCCACCCGGCGCGCGGCCGCCTCCCCCTCCCCCGATCCTGCCGGTGCGAGGTGGACGGCCCACCTCAGCACCGGAGGTGATGACGTGTCAGAAAGGTTTCTGCGTCTGGTCGGTACGGCGACGGTCGCGGCCCTCACGGCCGGCGCCCTGCTCACCACGGCCCCCGCACCCGCCCTGGCCGCCCCGGCACCGCCCGCCGCCGACACCGACACTGCCGCCGACACCGCCGCCGAGTCCCCCTCCCCCGAGGACCGCTCGGTAGTCGACCTCCTCACCGATCTGCGACGGCTGCACCGCGAGGCCGAGAAGGCCGCCGAGGCGTACGGCAGGACCGGCCAGGAGCTCAGGAAGCAGCGGGCCGAGGTGGCGAGGCTCGACCACCGGCTCGCGGCGGCCCGCCTCTCCCTGCACGACAGCCGGGGCGCGGCCGGCCGACTTGCCCGGCAGCAGTACCAGAACAGCAGCACCGCGCTCTCCCCCTACGTACGGCTGCTGATGAGCCGTGACCCGCACCGGGCGCTGGAGCAGGGGCATGTGATCGGACAGGTGGCCCAGGAGCGGGCCGAGACGGTCGAGCGCCTGGTCGGCAGCGAACAGGACACCGACGCCCTCGCCCGCAGGGCCCGCGTGGCCCTGGACCGCCAGCTCACCCTCGCCGCCCAGCACAGGAGGGAACACGACACCGCGTCCGACCGCCTGGACGAGATCGAGGAGCTCCTCGCCTCCCTCACCCCGGCGCAGCTGGCCGACCTCAGGAAGTCGGAGGACACCGACGAGGCCACGCCCGGCCGAAGCCGCTGAGCACCCCGGGCTTGCAGGGGCGCGGGGAACGGCGCGAGAAGCCCCACCGGGCCCACGTCCGGCAGCCGGCGAGCACCGGCATGCGGGCGCGCACCCCCACGGCGCCCGCCCCTAAGCTCCCGCGACCTCCGCAAGATACGCCCGGGTCTTCTCCGCCTCGTAGAAGTACCCCTCGAAATCGGCCGGGTCGTCGAAACCATTGGCGAATCGATCCGCCACGACCGGCAGCCCCTCGGCCGCCCCGACCAGCTCCAGGACGTGCTCGGCCGGCGGAGCCAGCATCGTGTTGGTCCACTTGGTGACCGGTCCCGCGATCTGCCAGAACCGCTCGAACGTCCGCCGCATCCACACCTCGTCGAACTCCCCGTCCCCGTGGTCGAGGATCGCCGAGAGGTACACGGCAGCGCACTTGGTCGCCGAGTTCGCCCCCTGCCCGGTGAGCGGGTCGTTGGCCACGACGACGTCCCCGGCCCCCAGCACCAGTCCGCCGCTCGGGAGCTGCCCGACGGGGTGCCGCACGACCGGTGTGTAGCGGCCGGTCAACGCCGCCCCGGGATCCGTCACCTCGACGTCCGCGGCCCGCGCGTACTCCCAGGGTGTGTACCGCTTCATGAGGTCCAGGGTCAGCGCGAGCTGCCCCTCCGCGTCCCGGACACCCCCGAAGACGTCGAGCGGCCCGTCGGGCAGGCCCAGCCAGAAGAGGGCGTCGGCGCGCCCGGAGGTGGTGAGGACGGGCTGGACGATGAGTTCGCCGACGCCGGGCACCAGGTTGCAGCGGGCCGCGTCGAACTCCGGGTGTTCGGGGCGCGGGCCGAGGCCGTGCACGTACACCGCGGCGAGCGCGCGCTGCGGTTCGGTGTAGGGCGAGCGGGCGGCGTCGCGGCGGAACATCCGCACCAGTTCGCCCTTGCCCGCCGTGACGAGCACGAGGTCGTACACGCGGGAGAAGTAGTCCAGGTCGGAGACCGCGGCGCCGTGGATGACCAGTTGGCCGCCCCGCCGGGAGAACGTCTCCATCCAGCCGGCCATCTTCACCCGCTGGTCGACGGCCTGTGCGTACCCGCGCAGCCGGCCGACCCAGTCGACGGCGCGTTCCCCGGCCGGGCCGGCGACGGAGACTCCGACGCCCTCGATCCTCGGCGCCTGGGACTCCCAGAAGTTCAGGTCGAGCTCGCGCTCGTGGCGCAGGGCCGAGTCGAACATGCACTGGGTGGACATGATGCGGCCGGCGCGTATCTCGTCCGGGGTGCGATTGGACATCAGTGTGACCTCGTACCCGTGCGACTGGAGCCCGAGGGCCAGTTGCAGCCCGGACTGGCCGGCTCCGACGACGAGAATCTTCCGCATCCGGACAGGTCTCCTGGTTGGTCCGTGGCGTCCCGCGTCGTCCCGCTCGGGGACTATTCGGGGCTGAGGGATATCGCGTGGGCGCACAGCGCCAGCAGGGTCTCCATCGCGGAGGCCCGCTTGCGCGCGTCCATGATCATGACAGGTACGTGGTCGGGCACGGTCAGCGCGTCCCGTACGTCCTCGGGCTCGTAGCGCACACTGCCGTCGAACGCGTTGACCGCGACGATGTACGGCAGTCCACAGCTCTCGAAGTAGTCGAGCGCGGGGAAGCAGTCGCCTAGTCGGCGGGTGTCGGCGAGGACGACCGCGCCGATCGCGCCGCGCACCATGTCGTCCCACATGAACCAGAACCGCTCCTGCCCGGGCGTGCCGAACAGGTAGAGGACGAGGTCGTCGTCGAGGGTGATGCGGCCGTAGTCCATGGCCACGGTGGTGGTGAGCTTGTCCGGTGTCGCGGAGAGGTCGTCCGTGCCGGCGCTGGCCTCGGTCATCAGCGCCTCGGTCCGCAGCGGGGTGATCTCGGAGACCGCGCCGACGAAGGTGGTCTTGCCGACGCCGAAGCCGCCCGCCACCACGATCTTCGTGGCGATGGGAGCCCGGCTCAGGTCGGACTGCCAGGGCTTCAGCTCCTCCTCGACCTCCGCGCCCGGCCCCGCCGGGTCGGCTTCGGCACCGGCCTCCGCTTCGGTGAGCCGGTCGGGACCGCGCGAGGCGGCCCGGGCGTGGCCCCCGGGCGGGGCCGCGTCGGTGTCGATGCCGACGCCGTGCGTGCCGAGACCGGCAGGCACGGCGTCCGCGTCGAGACGAGGAGCGTCCGCGTCTATCTCGACGCGGGGGGCGTCGTCGTCGACGCCCGGGGTGACGCCGGCCGAGGCGTCGGGGTTGACGCCGGCCGAGGCGGCGTCAGAGACGGCGGAGTCCACTCAGCACCCTTTCCAGCAGAGCGCGGTCCGGCTGTCCCGGTCCGTGACCTGTTCCGTACACGCGGATCTTTCCCTGGTCCGCGAGATCGCTGAGGAGGACGCGGACCACACCGAGCGGCATCTTCAGCAGCGCGGCGATCTCCGCCACCGTCCGCATACGGCGGCAGAGTTCGACGATGGCCCGCATCTCGGGCATCACCTTGGTGTTGAGTGAACCATTGGCCAACTTCGGCCGTTCCGCCGGGGCTTCGAGTACGGCTACGAACGTCTCCACGAGCAGGACGTGGCCGAAGCGGGTGCGGCCCCCGGTGAGCGAGTAGGGGCGTACGCGGGCGGGTTTGCGGTCGCCGCCACGCACGGGCAGCCTGTTGGCGCCCTTGGAGCCCTTCGCGCTCGCCGCCCCGTGCGGCACGGCCGTCCTCTTCGCCGGGCCGGGCTCGGGGGCGCGCGGCCTGCTCCTCCTCGGGCCGCTCATCGACGGCTCCCGGCCGCCTCGGTCTCCCGCTGGGACTCGGCCTCCAGGGACTTGCGCAGTTCGCTGCGGAGTTCCGGGGTGAGGACATGGCCGGCGCGGCCGACGAAGAGCGCCATGTGGTACGCCACCACGCTCATGTCGCAGTCCGGGGAGCCGTGCACCCCGAGCAGCGAGCCGTCGCTGATCGACATCACGAAGAGGCTGCCCTCGGCCATCGCGACCATCGTCTGCTTGACCCCGCCGAACTCCATCAGTTTGGCGGCGCCGATGGTGAGGCTGCCGATGCCGGAGACGATGGTGGCCAGGTCGGCGGCGGAGCCCCGCGGGCCCTGCGGCCGCTCTTCCCGGGCCTCGCGGGCCTCGGCGTTCCTGCCGGGGTCGGAGGAGAGCAGGAGCAGGCCGTCGGAGGAGACCACCGCGACCGACAGCAGCCCCGGCACCTCCTCCACCAGGTTGGTCAGGAGCCAGTGCAGGTTGCGGGCTTCACTGCTCAGTCCGAAGGTCATGGGCGCGGTCAACTGCTTTCCTCCTCGGAAGTGCCCCCCGTGGTGTCAACTGCCTCTGTCCGGTACTCATGGGGCACGGGCATCCGTGTCTCACCCGACTGCTCGGCGATCTCCGCCTCAACGTCGCGCCGCCCCTCCCTGGCCCCTTGGTGGAACCCGCCGAGCCGACGGCGCAGTTCCTCGGCGTTCACGCCGCCCACCCGTGGGCGGGGGGTCGTGGGTGCCGGCGCGGTGATCCTGGGCGTGCGCTTGGGCAGGCCCTTGTCGGTGAGGCGCGGGGTCGGTTCACCCCGTGGCCCCTCCGTGCCGGCCCGTGACACCTCGGTCGCGCGCGCCGTGTTCCCCTCGTCGGCGGCCCGCTCGTGGGTGTCGGGTTCGCCCGGGTAGGGGGCGTCCCCGTCGGTGCCGGTGCCGGTGTCGGTGTCGTGAGCGGCGAAGCCCTCGTCGCTCTCCTCTTCGGCGCCCTTCCCCGGGGCCACCGGAGCGAAGAGCTCCATCGTCGTCTCGGACACGGACTCGGTCCCGGACGCGGGTCCGGCTCCGGCTCCGGTGTCGGGGCCGGACGCGGCCTCGGGGTCGTCGTCTTCCGGTACGACGCTCCCGGCGGCCTCTGCGGCGTCGGCGGCCGTCCCCACGGCCTCCCTCGCCTGAAGTGCCCGCTCGGCCGCCTCGATGAGGGGGTCGCCGTCGCCCTCGGGCTCGCGTACGGCGACGGATCGGCCGGGCAGGACGTTCGAGTTGGCCTCGGCGTCGGCACCCGGCAGCGAGAACTGGGGCGCGACGGAGACCGGTGTACCCACGGGCACGGCGGGCGTGGGGGCCAGCAGCGCCTTGGGCAGGACGACGACCGCGGCGGTGCCGCCCGAGCCGTGCGGCTGGAGCTGGACGGGCACGCCGAGCCGGTGGGCGAGGCGGGCCACGACGTACAGGCCGAGGCCGAGGCCCTCGCCGTCCTCCTGCTCGTAGGGCGCCTCGGGGTCGAAGTCGGTGAGGCGGGAGTTGAGCCGGGCGAGCCGCTCGGGGGCCACCCCGATACCGCCGTCCTGGACGGAGAGAGTGATCTCGCCGTTCTCCATCAGCCAGCCGGTGACCTCGACGGACATCTCCGGCGGCGAGAACGACGTGCCGTTCTCCAGGAGTTCCGCGAGGAGGTGGCTGAGGTCGTCGGCGGCGAACCCGGCGACGTGCGCGCCCGGCGGCAGCGCGGCGATGCGGACGCGTTCGTACCGCTCGATCTCGCTGACCGCGGCGCGGACGACGTCGACGAGCGGGACGGGCCCGGCGTGGTGCTGGACGTGCTCGTGACCGGCCAGGACGAGGAGGTTCTCGCTGTGGCGGCGCATGACGGTCGCGAAGTGGTCGAGCTTGAAGAGGGTGGCGAGCCGGTCGGGGTCCTGCTCGCGCTCCTCCATGGACTCGATGACGGCGAGCTGCCGCTCGACGAGGCCGAGGGTGCGCAGCGCGAGGTTCACGAACGTGGCGTGGACGCTGTGCTGGACCTTCGTCAGATAGGCCGTCGCCTCGGCGAGTTCGGCGCGCAGCCGGTCGCGGTCGTCGGCCATGGTCTGGCGCTGGCCGATGAGGTGCTTGCGGTCGCCCTCCAGCGGCGCGAGCCGCTCGTGCAGGGCGAGGGCATGCGCGTGGAGCGCGTTGACCGAGCGCACGACCTGGGCGAACTCGTCGTTGCGGCCGGTGAACTTGACCGGTTCCTCGTTCGCCGGGTCGCCGGCGACCCGGGCGGAGCCAATGCGCACCACCGCGAGCGGGCGGGTGAGGGAACGGGCCATGCCGGTGGCGACGCCGACGGCCAGGAGCATCAGGGCGCCGAGGACGGCGACCCGGATCTCCAGCGCGGTGACGTCCTCGTCGCGCAGCTGGGCAAGGTCCTTGGTGCGCCGGTCGTAGAGGGAGGACTCGGCGCCGCGCATCAGGTCCACGCGGGCGGAGAGGGCCGCGCCGACCTTCTCGGCGCTGGTGCCCGCCTCGCTGTCGGAGAGCGTGGGCTGGTCGGTGAGGTCCGCCAGGTACTTGTCGGCGGCGTCGGCCTCGGGGCCGGTGACCGTGGCGTCGTAGGAGGAGCGTCCGGCGGCGGGCGCGGTCTCGCGGAAGTGGGCGAGGGCGGCGTCGGAACGGACGCGGGCCTGCTGGGCGACGGCGGTGAGGGCGTCGCGCTGCTTCTCGTCGGCGGCCGAGGCGCCGGTCGTGGTGGTGGGCAGCCCGGTGGTCGGGTCGATGACCGTCTGGGTGGTGGTCGGGACACTGAGCGCGGCGACGAGCAGCCCCCGGGCGGCGGCGGCCTGCTGGACGGCGGTGTCGAGTTCGGCGAGGGCGTAGGCGCCGCCGCCCGCGCGTGGCGGCAGCTCGGCGGCCAGTTCCTCGGCGAGGGCGTGGAGCTCCGTGACGACGGCGGTGTACGCCGTGTGTGCCTCCAGAGCGGTGCTCTTCCCGGAGAGCGCCGATTCCCGCACGCCGGCGATGGAGGCGATGTCGTCGCGCAGGGCGGCGGAGGTGTCGGTGTCGGCGCTCAGCTCCTCGGCCTGGGTGTCGACCCGGTCGCTGCGCTGTTCGCTGGGCGCGGCCGACCTGGGGCGTCCGGCGGCGATGTACGCGGTGACCTCGTCCCGCTCGTCCGCGAGCGCGTGTGCGAGGGTGAGCGCCTCCTGGGTCTGCTCGGCGAGCGTGACGAGGCTCTGGGTCTCGTGCAGCTGCTCCGAGGCGGCGAGGATCGAGGGTGCCCCGGCGCCCGCTATGGCGGCGGCCACGACGGCCACGGCGACGATGAGCCGGTTGCGTACGTGCGCCTTCCGCCCGGTGCCGACGGCCGGGGCCCCTGCCTGTGCCGTCCCCTGCTGGTTCGGGGAGGCCTTCGAGGCTGCCTGCTTGCCTGCGCGCCGAGGCCGCGTCTTCTGCACCGGTGCTCGCATTCCTGACTCGTGTACCCATTAGCCCGGGTGACGATCCGTCAACTCGTCAAATACGGCCGTCCCCCCGGTACGGCTCCCGACCCTCCCAGTGCCGGTGGGCAGTGGTCCCGCATCATCGGTCCCGCCACCCGAAGGAGTGAACATCCCCGAGGAGTTGGCGGGCAAGTTCCCTCGGCTCGTGCCGATGCCCCCCGCAGCGGGCCGGTTGGACGTCGGCGACGCGCTTTGACAGTATTCGCCGCCGCGCTTCACCGCTCACGATCATTCCATGCCAAACCCGGCGGCCCGCCTGGAGGGTCCGGGTCGTACGGCGACCATTGTCGGCCTTTCACGGATCTTGTGGCGGGCTCGTGCAGACTGGCCGAATGCGCACGGAACTCGTCTCCGAACCCGGCGATCCCCGTCGCCCCAACGAGGACTTCGCGTCGGTGGCCCTGCCCGCGGGGGGACAGGGCGGCGCCCTCGTCCTCCTCGACGGCGTGACGCCGCCGCCCGACGGCTACGGCTGTCGACATTCGGTCGCATGGTTCACTTCCCGCCTTGGCGGCACCCTGACCGAACTGTCCGTTTCGGAGCGGGATTCACCGTTGCCCGACGTGCTCTCACAGGCCATTTCTCGTACCGCCCGGGCCCACGCCCAAACCTGTGACCTTTCTCACCCACGAACCCCACAGGCCACGGTGGTCCTCGCCCGCTGGTCGCAAGCGGCCGTGGAGTACCTGGTGTTGTCGGACTCGGCTCTGCTGTTCGAGCGGCAGGACGGCGCGGTGACGGCCGTACTGGACGACCGCCTCTCCCTGCTGCCCCGGGCCTCGTTGGCGACGGCCGCGATCGCCGACTCGACGGTGCGGAACAAGGAGGGCGGGTTCTGGACGGCGGCCGCCGATCCCGCCGTGGCCGCGCGGGCGGTGACGGGCACCGTCGCCCGCGAGGAGGTCCGTGCGCTGGTCGCGTTGACGGACGGGGCGGGCCGTTGGGTGGAGACCTTCCGCGAGGGCGACTGGGCGGACTGCCTCACCCTCGTCCGCAAGACGGGGGCGCGAGGGCTGGTGCAGCGGGTGCGGGAGCTGGAAGCCACGGATGTGGAGCGGGAGTTCCTGGGCCGCGCCAAGACGCACGACGACGCCAGCGTGGTGTTCGTGGAGTGGTGAGCGGCTCCTCCGGGTGACGGGCTCACCCCCCGCCCACGAGGGGCTCCTCGGCCGCTCAGCTCTCCACACCGCGGTTCAGCTGGTGCAGCAGACGCGCGAGCTCGGCCACCTCGTCCCGGTCCCAGCCGGCGAGCTGCCGTACGTAGGCGACCCGGCGGGCGTCCCGGACCGCCCGGAAGCGGGCCCGGCCCTCCTCCGTGAGGTGGACGAGCCAGGCACGCCCGTCGGCGGGGTCGGGCTCGCGGGCGATGAGACCGAGGTGTTCGAGGGCGCGAAGCTGACGGGACATGGTGGCCTTGCCGACGCCGATGTAGGCGGCGAGTTCGGTGGCGCGCAGGCGGCCGGCCTCGTCGAGGCGGGCGAGGAGACCGTAGGCGGCGGACTCCAGGTCGGGGTGGACGGCCCGGGCCATCTCCCCGGACTTGGCACGGGCGCGCCGCAGCAGGACCGTCAGTTCTCGCTCCAGCGCCAGGAACGCCTGGTCCATGCCGGCCGCCGGCATACCGGCCCCGACACCGCCGTCGGCCCCGACACCGCCGTCGCCGTCGCCGTTTCCGCCCTCGTCGTGCACGTCAGCGCTCCTGCTTTCCGATTCCGGGTTCCTGAAGGTTCTCGCCGACCCCGCTTCGCGGGCAGCGCCGTTCAGTATTTCGCAGGCGGGAGCGGACGGTGACCGCCGCGCGGGCGGTCACCGTCCGCTCAGGGAACGGTCCGGGTGGGCTGCGGGTGCCGATCCGGCGCTCACGCGGCCACGGGCACCTCCACCGCCGCCGGGGCCAGGGCCAGTTCCAGGACCTGACGGACATCGGTGACCGCGTGGACGTCGAGCTTGTCCAGGACCTCGGCGGGCACGTCGTCGAGGTCGGCCTCGTTCCGCTTAGGAATGATGACGGTGGTGACACCGGCCCGGTGCGCGGCGAGCAGCTTCTGCTTCACCCCACCGATGGGCAGCACCCGCCCGGTCAGCGAGACCTCACCCGTCATCGCCACGTCCGTACGGACCAGCCGCCCGGACAGGAGCGAGGCGAGGGCCGTCGTCATGGTGACGCCGGCGCTCGGGCCGTCCTTCGGCACCGCGCCCGCCGGGAAGTGGATGTGCACGCCCCGGTCCTTGAGGTCGGCGACGGGCAGCTCCAGTTCCGCGCCGTGCGAGCGGAGGAAGGAGAGGGCGATCTGCGCGGACTCCTTCATCACGTCGCCCAGCTGGCCGGTGAGGGTCAGCCCCGCCGCGCCCGTCTCCGGGTCGGCGAGCGACGCCTCGACGTACAGCACGTCGCCGCCCGCGCCGGTGACGGCGAGCCCCGTCGCGACGCCCGGCACGGCCGTACGCCGCTCCGCCGGGTCCTGCGCCGCCTCGGGCACGTGGTGCGGTCGCCCGATGAGCCCGCGCAGGTCCCCGTCGGTGACGGTGAACGGCAGCTCCCGCTGCCCCAGTTCGTGCTGGGCCGCGACCTTGCGCAGCAGCCGCGCCACGGACCGCTCCAGGTTCCGTACGCCCGCCTCCCGCGTGTACTCACCGGCGAGCTTGCGCAGCGCGCTCTCGTCGAGCACGACCTCGTCGGCGTCGAGCCCGGCCCGCTCCAGCTGCCGGGGCAGCAGGTGGTCCCGGGCGATGACGACCTTCTCGTCCTCCGTGTACCCGTCGAGCCGGACGAGCTCCATCCGGTCGAGCAGTGCCTCGGGGATCGCCTCCAGCACGTTGGCCGTGGCGAGGAAGACGACGTCGCTCAGGTCCAGTTCGACCTCCAGGTAGTGGTCCCGGAAGGTGTGGTTCTGCGCGGGGTCGAGGACTTCGAGCAGCGCCGCCGCCGGGTCGCCCCGGAAGTCCGAGCCCACCTTGTCGATCTCGTCGAGCAGGACGACCGGGTTCATCGAACCGGCCTCCTTGATGGCGCGGACGATACGGCCGGGCAGCGCGCCCACGTACGTACGCCGGTGCCCGCGGATCTCGGCCTCGTCGCGCACACCGCCGAGCGCGACCCGGACGAACTTGCGCCCCATGGCGTGCGCCACGGACTCGCCGAGGCTGGTCTTGCCGACACCGGGCGGCCCGACGAGCGCGAGCACGGCACCGCCGCGCCGCCCGCCGACGACGCCGAGCCCGCGTTCGGCCCGCCGCTTGCGCACCGCGAGGTACTCGGTGATGCGCTCCTTGACGTCCTCCAGCCCGGCGTGCTCGGCGTCGAGGACACCCTTCGCCCCCTGGATGTCGTACTCGTCCTCGGTCCGCTCGTTCCACGGGAGTTCCAGGACGGTGTCGAGCCAGGTGCGGATCCATCCGCCCTCGGGCGACTGGTCGCTGGACCGCTCCAGCTTGTCGACCTCCTTGAGCGCGGCCTCCCGCACCGCCTCCGGCAGGTCGGCGGCCTCCACGCGCGCCCGGTAGTCGTCGGACTCCTCGCCGTCCTTCTCGCCGTTGAGCTCGCGCAGTTCCTTGCGGACGGCTTCGAGCTGACGCCGCAGCAGGAACTCGCGCTGCTGCTTGTCGACGCCTTCCTGGACGTCCTTGGCGATGGTCTCGGCGACGTCCTGCTCGGCGAGGTGGTCGCGGAGCAGCTGGGTGGCGAGCTTCAGCCGGGCGACGGGGTCGGCGGTCTCCAGGAGCTGGATCTTCTGCTCGACGGTGAGGAAGGGCGAGTAGCCGGAGTTGTCGGCGAGTGCGGAGACGTCGTCGATGGCCTGCACCCGGTCCACGACCTGCCAGGCGCCGCGCTTACGCAGCCAGCTGGTGGCAAGTGCCTTGTACTCCTTGAGGAGTTCGACGACCTGGCCGGGCAGCGGCTCCGGCACGCTCTCGTCGAGGCGGGTCCCCTCCACCCACAGGGCGGCGCCGGGTCCGGTGGTCCCGGCCCCGATCCGCACCCGCCCTATGGCACGGATGAGCGCTCCCGGATCTCCGTCGGCCAGCCGTCCGACCTGCTCGACGGTCCCGAGCACACCCGTGCTCGCGTACGACCCGTCGATCCTCGGTACCAGCAGCACCTTCGGCTTCCCGGGCACCGCCCGCGCCGCGGCCTGCGCGGCCTCCACCGCGGCCCGTACATCGGTGTCATTGAGGTCCAGGGGCACCACCATTCCCGGCAGCACGACCTCGTCGTCGAGCGGCAGTACGGGCAGGGTGAGCGGTGCGGACGTCGATGCCATGATCTCTCCCTCGGCAGTCAAGTTGAGCTATGCGGACTCAATGCACATGAGCCGAGGAATGTTCCCCGAGAGGGCGACCGTTCGCTGTGGGCGATCACGACCGCCCTGCCTGCGACGTCGCAGGCGCCGAGAGGGCTCCCTTCGGCGCCGCCCGCCGCGGCACTCCGCTTCCCGGGCTCCCCCTCGACCCGCGCGGTACGCGGCTACGCGCCGGTCGTGGCGGCCTGAGCCCGACCCGTACCCGTTTCCGAGCCGACCGGACCACCTCGCGCCGCCCGCCGCCACCGTCGTACCGCGGGCCACGTCGCCACCCCGATGGCCAGGGACAGCAGATGCCCCCAGTTGGTCATCGGGTCCGTGAACGCGATCAGGTCGTCCACCAGCATCCCGCCGAAGCCCAGCAGGAGCAGCCACCGCGGCCAGGGCGGCAGCAGGCCCGCCAACGCGCCGGCGCTCGCGGCCACACCGAAGCTGATGCCGTAGTCGAGGCGGTGGAGGGAACTGTCGGGGAGGTGGCCGGCCAGGACGGCGAAGCCCACCGGGACCTCCGTCGCCAGGGTGGCGAGGACATGGCCCAGCAGGAAGACGCCGGCCGTGCGCCACCCGCCGATCCGGCGCTCCAGCGCGGTCAGCACCAGCAGAAAGGCCAGGGCGTACAGGGAACCGACCCCGCCCGCGACCCACAGCGCGCTCGCGAGCAGCACCGGCACCGGGGTGCGGACCAGATGCGCCACATCCGTACTGGAGCCCTGATGCAGGACGTGCACCAGGGTCGGGTCGGCGTACTCGGCGACGAGCGAGGTCATCACGAGGACGGTGGCGTAGAAGAAGGTGAAGGGCGTGCCGACGGGGGTGGGGAGCAGCCGCCAGGGGCGCGGGAACGGGAGGCGCCGGTGCCGGGAGGATGTACGCCCGGCGCGCGCCTCGGTCTCCTCCGCGCACGCCCCGGCATCCGCAGCCTCCGCCGGCTCCCGCTCGGTCGCCCGCCCGGGTGTCGCACCCGGCTGCCGCGGGATGCCGTCGAGGACGGGCCCCGCGGCCTCCACAGTCTCGGCGGCGTCCAAGGTGAGGGGCTCCTTCCGTTTCACCTCACCCTCGACGCCCCGGCACGCCCCTGTCTGTGACCCCCGCCACCCGAAGGGCGATTCACAGCAGACCGACAGCACTCGGGCCTCCACGAGCCCACCGCCACCACTCCACCGGTGCCACCCCTCCGCACGGGCCCTCCGCACCGGCCCTCCCCTACGAGCCCTCCGCGCCGATCTCCCTCCGCACCCGCTCCACATACGCCCGGAAGCGGCCCGCCATGTCGAACCCCTTCGGATCGAGCACCCACTGGATCTGCAGCCCGTCCATCACCGCGGCGAGCTCCTGCGCGACGGCCAGGACATCCGTGTCGGCCCGCAGTTCACCGCTGTCCACGCCGCGCCGCAGTACTCCGGACAGGGTGCCCACCACCTCGGCGTACCGCTCGACGAAGTACGCGTGGGCGGGGTGCCCGGGGTCGCCGGCCTCGGCGGCCAGGACGTTGAACATCCGGGTGCGGCCCAGCCGCGCGCCGTTGTACTCGGCGAGTCGCACGAGGGCCGTGAACATCTGGGCCGCCGACTCGAACTCCCGCGAGAAGAACCGCTCCCGGTCGCTTGCGTCTATGCGTTCGAGGACCTGGACGAGAAGGTCCTCCTTGCTGGGGAAGTGATGCAGCAGCCCGCCCTGGGTGATGCCGACCTCGGCGGCGATCCGGGCCAACGAGGAGGCGTGGAAGCCCCGCTGGGCGAAGTGGTCGACGGCGGCGTCGAGAATGCGCAGCCGCCGCTCGTCCCCGACGGCGTACGTGCCCCGCGCGCCGGAGCCCTCCGCCTGGCGCGCGGCGGAGCTGTCGGGCCCGTCGGGCTCGCGCGCCACGGAGCTGTCGGACCCTTCCGACCTCCGGTTCCGCACCATGGCCGCCACCCTAGCCCCGCCACGCCGCCTCGCAGGCCTTCGCGGACCGGCGGTTACACGAGTCAATCCCCCTTTCTTTCAAGCCATGTACCGCGTGAGAGTGGCCACTTGTCCAAAACCTAGTACCCACTCGGTTTTGCTGCTTCCCTGAACGGGCCTGCGCGGCGACGGCCCCCTCGCCCCAGGAGAGCCCATGGCCGTCACCCCGGACGCCGTGCCGCTCGGCAAGGCGACCGCTCAGGGGGGTGGTCCGCCCGGCCACCGCTTCGTACCACCGTTCCGAACCCGGCAACCGTCCCGACCCAGGCCACCGTCTCCTCCAAGGAACCCCGGATGACCACAGCCCCGTACCGCGACCCGAGCCGTCCCGTCGACGAACGGGTGGAGGACCTCGTGGCCCGGATGACCCTCGCGGAGAAGGCGGGTCAGCTCTTCCACACGATGCTGACGATGAACGGCGACGGGACGCTCGCCGAGGCGACCGACGGGCCGTTCCCCCGGCAGGGCACCACGGAACTGGTCGTGGGCGGCCATCTGACCCACTTCAACCTCGTGGGCCGGTACGGGACGCGGGAGACGGCGGAATGGGTCAACCGGCTCCAGGCACTCGCGGCCGACACCCGACTGGGCATCCCGGTCACCCTCTCCACCGACCCGCGCCACTCGTTCACCGACAACCCGGGCGCGTCCTTCGCCTCCGGCGCCTTCTCGACCTGGCCCGAGCCCCTGGGCCTGGCCGCGATCGGCGAGCCGGAGCTGGTGGAGCGGTTCGGCGACACCGTCCGCCGCGAGTACCTCGCCGTCGGCCTGCGGGTCGCCCTGCACCCGCAGATCGACCTCGCCACCGAGCCCCGCTGGGCTCGCCAGTCCGGCACCTTCGGCTCGTCCGCCAAGGTCACGAGCGCGCTGGTCAGGGCGTACATCCGCGGCCTCCAGGGGCCCCGGCTCGGTCCGCGCTCGGTCGCCGCCATGGTCAAGCACTTCCCCGGCGGCGGCCCGCAACGGGACGGTGAGGACCCGCACTTCCCGCACGGCAAGGAGCAGATCTATCCGGGTGGCATGCGTGACTACCACCTCGCGCCGTTCCGGGCGGCCGTCGAGGCCGGGTGCTCGCAGGTGATGCCGTACTACGGACTGCCGATCGGCGTGGACGGCTGGGAGGAGGTCGGTTTCGGCTTCAACCGGGACGTCCTGACCGGCCTGCTGCGCGACCGCCTCGGCTTCGACGGCATCGTCTGCACCGACTGGGGCCTGCTCACCGACGCCGTCATCGCCGGCGAGACGCACCAGGCCCACGCCTGGGGCGTCGAACACCTCACCGTCGCCGAGCGCGCCGCGAAGGCCCTGGACGCGGGCGCCGACCAGTTCGGCGGCGAACAGTGCCCCGAGGTGATCGTCGAGCTGGTCCGCTCCGGCCGGATCAGCGAGGAGCGCGTCGACGCCTCCGTCCGCCGCCTCCTGCGCGAGAAGTTCGTCCTCGGCCTCTTCGAGAGGCGGTACGTCGATCCGGACCGCGCCGAGGAGACCGTGGGCGCGAGCGAGTTCACCGCCCTGGGCGAGGCCGCCCAGCGCCGCTCGCTCACCGTCCTGACCAACCACTCCCTCCTCCCGCTCACCGACCGCCCGAACCTGTACGTCGAAGGAGTGGGCGCGCAGACGGCGTCCCTGTACGGCAATGTCGTGGCCGACCCTGCCCACGCGGACGTGGCCGTGCTGCGGCTGCGCACTCCGTACGAGGAACGGCCGGGATTCCTCGAGTCCCTCTTCCACTCCGGGTCGTTGGCGTTCGACGAGGAGCGGCTGAAGGACATCCTGGCGCTGCTGGCGGCCGTGCCCACCCTGGTCTGCGTCAACCTGGAGCGGCCCGCCGTGCTCCCGGAGATCGCCGCGAACGCCGCCGCGCTGGTCGCCGACTACGGGGCCTCGGACACGGCCCTGCTCGACGTGGCCTTCGGCCGGGCCCGGGCCGAGGGCCGGCTGCCCTTCGAACTGCCGCGTTCCATGGCGGCCGTCGAGGCGTCCCGTCCGGACGTCCCCGACGACACCGCGGACCCGGTCTTCCCGTACGGCCACGGCCTGGCGCTCTGAGGTCGCGCTCCGATCGAGCCACTGCGCCTCCGGGACGCCGCCGGGCCGTCGTAATTCGGCTGCCCCCGTGCCCGGGGCACGCGAGGATGGACGCATGCCCATCACCGACACCGACGAACCCGTGGTCATCGACCGGCACGAGGGCCCCTACGGCGAGGTCGTGCTGCGACGGCACGGAGAGCTGTTGCAGATCATCGCCAACGGGTGCTTCCTCATGGACACCTCGGACGGCCGTTCGGAGCGGCTGCTGGTCGACGCCGCTCTCTCCGCGCTGACGGATCGTTCTCGGCCAAGTGTGCTCATCGGGGGTCTGGGCGTCGGCTTCTCGCTCGCCCAGGCCGCCGCGGATCCGCGCTGGGGCCCGATCACAGTTGTCGAACGCGAACCCTCCGTCATCGCGTGGCACCGCACCGGGCCGCTGGCCGAGGTGTCCGCCGGAGCGCTCGCGGACGCCCGTACGGAGATCGTGGAAGCCGATCTCGTCACCTACGTCAATGAGACATCCGCCACGTTCGACGCGCTCTGCCTGGACATCGACAACGGGCCGGACTGGACCGTTTCCGAGAGCAACGACAGCCTCTACTCGCCGACCGGACTGGCAAGCTGCGCAAGGGTGTTGAGGCCAGGTGGGGTGCTTGCCGTGTGGTCGGCGCGGCCATCTGCGGAATTCGAGGAAACCTTGGGGAATGCCGGGTTCCAACAGGTGCGTACCGAAGAGATCCCGGTTGCCCGAGGAGTTCCGGACGTGGTGCACCTCGCGATCCGACCTGGATAGCCCTGGTGCGGTGACTGCCCGTACCCTGCTTGCCTGACGCCGATCATTCAAGCGTCAATCGCAGTCATGCGTAGTCAAGGGATCACCCCACGGATTCCGGAAAGCAACACAGGGGCGGGCGATGGAGCAGACACACACCACCCACAACAACACCACGGCGACGCCGGGCGCACAGCGCCGGGTCCTCGTGGTCGAGGACGACCCGACGATCGTCGACGCCATCGCGGCCCGCCTGCGCGCCGAGGGTTTCGTCGTCCAGACCGCGTCCGACGGACCGGCCGCGGTGGACACGGCGGAGGCCTGGCAGCCCGACCTGTTGATCCTCGACATCATGCTGCCCGGCTTCGACGGCCTGGAGGTGTGCAGGCGCGTCCAGGCCCAGCGGCCCGTCCCCGTACTGATGCTCACCGCCCGGGACGACGAGACGGACATGCTGGTCGGGCTCGGCGTCGGCGCCGACGACTACATGACCAAGCCGTTCTCCATGCGTGAGCTGGCCGCGCGCGTGCACGTCCTGCTGCGCCGGGTGGAGCGGGCCGCGCTGGCCGCCACCACACCGCGCTCGGGCATCCTGCGCCTCGGCGAACTGGAGATCGACCACGCGCAGCGCCGGGTCCGCGTGCGCAGCGAGGACGTGCACCTCACGCCCACCGAGTTCGACCTGCTCGTATGCCTCGCGAACACCCCGCGTGCCGTACTCTCGCGCGAGCAGCTGCTCGCCGAGGTGTGGGACTGGGCGGACGCGTCCGGGACGCGGACCGTGGACAGCCACATCAAGGCGCTGCGGCGGAAGATCGGCGCGGAGCGGATCCGCACGGTGCACGGTGTGGGGTACGCCCTGGAGACCCCGACTCCCTGACCCGTGCCCGCACCGCGTGCGCGGGACATACGCAGGCACGTAGGCACAGGGGGCTGGTGGCGTGATGAGCGGAGTCGGTGACCCGAGGTCCCGGAACCGGGGTCCCGGTGGCGCGCAGTCGCGGAAGGGCGCGAGTCCGCTCGGCGGCGTGCGCCCCTTCTCGATCAAGACGAAGCTGGGCGCGCTCGTCGTCATCTCGGTGCTGATCACCACCGGTCTGTCGATGATCGCGGTGCACACCAAGACGGAGCTGCGCTTCATCACGGTGTTCTCGATGATCGCCACACTCCTGATAACGCAGTTCGTGGCGCATTCGCTCACCGCGCCCCTGGACGAGATGAACGCGGTCGCCCGGTCGATCTCGCGCGGCGACTACACCCGCCGGGTCAGTGAGAACCGCCGGGACGAGTTGGGCGACCTCGCCCACACGATCAATCTCATGGCGGACGAGCTGGAGGCCCAGGACCGTCAGCGCAAGGAGCTCGTGGCGAACGTCTCCCACGAGCTCCGTACGCCCATCGCCGGCCTGCGCGCGGTCCTGGAGAACATCGTCGACGGCGTCACCCAGGCCGACCCCGAGACGATGCGCACGGCCCTGAAGCAGACGGAGCGCCTGGGACGGCTGGTGGAGACCCTGCTGGACCTGTCCCGCCTGGACAACGGCGTGGTCCCGCTGCGCCGCCGCCGCTTCGAGGTCTGGCCGTATCTCTCGGGCGTCCTCAAGGAGGCCCAGATGGTCTCCTCGGCCCGCGGCGGCGTCGCCTCGGACTCGGGCAAGCACACGCGGACGGACGTGCACCTGCACCTGGACGTGCACCCGCCGGAGCTCACCGCGAACGCCGACCCGGAGCGCATCCACCAAGTCGTGGCCAATCTCATCGACAACGCGGTCAAGCACAGCCCGGCGCACGGCCGCGTGACGGTGAAGGCCCGGCGCGGCCCCACCGCCGAGTCGCTGGAGCTGGAGGTCCTGGACGAGGGCCCCGGCATCCCCGAATCCGAGTGGCACCGCGTCTTCGAACGCTTCAACCGGGGCGCCGTCAGCTCCCCCCACGGCCCCGGCAGCGACGGCGGCACCGGCCTCGGCCTCGCCATCGCCCGCTGGGCGGTCGACCTCCACGGCGGCCGCATCGGAGTGGCCGAGTCCCCGAAGGGCTGCCGCATCCAGGTGATCCTCCCGGGGGTACCCGCGAAATCCCAGGGCGCCGTGGGCGTCTGAGCGAGGGCCCACGGGCATCCGGACCGAGGACCGCGGTGCCTGGACCGACGGCCGCAGGCATCCGGACCGAGGACCACGGTCATCCGGACCGAGGGCCGCGAGGCGTGCAACCGGGCGCCTGGGCCCGCAGGCGTTCCAGGGACCCTGGGGCGCCGGCGTTCCGGGCCCGGGAAGCCGCGGGCTTCCAGGGGCGCGGGGAACTGCGCGAGCAACCCCCCACGACCCGCACCCGACCCCATACCCACATCCCCCACACACACCTGGCCGGGGGCCTGGGGGCAGAGCCCCCAGGAACAGGATGGGACGGGCTAGGGGCGGCGGGGGCGGAAGAATCCCGCGATACCCACATCCGAACTGGCTGAATCCCCCCGTCATTGCCAGATTTCGCTCATCCTCCCGGGGCTTACTTCTCTCCCAAGTTGACGTAAAGTTCGAACCGGAGCCACAAGATCCATGGCAGATCCGCCCAGCCGGACACGTGTGATCAGGTGCGTTCGAGCAGAGGGCCGCGTGCACATCGCCGCAGGCCCCGCCCGACGCATGCCCGGCACCTGCCCCCCACCCCCGTTCCAGACCGGAACCACGCTTGTTTCCCGCCATTTCCACCCCCGAAACACGCATTCAGATGTGACTTACGCGACGAAGAGCGGACTCGGCCTGACCTTCCCGGCCACGGGGGCGTAGCCTTAATTCCCGCTGTCCATCACCTTGTGAAGCGGAAGAGGGCGGTTGCCGCCGTGTCGCCACAGTCCCCCAGTAACTCGAGCATCTCGACCGACTCAGACCAAGCGGGTAAGAACCCCGCCGCGGCCTTCGGTCCGAACGAGTGGCTCGTCGACGAGATCTATCAGCAGTACCTCCAGGATCCGAATTCGGTAGACCGAGCCTGGTGGGACTTCTTCGCCGACTACAAGCCAGGCGCCGCTGCCGCCTCGGCTCCGGCGAGCTCTGCGGCCACGGGGGCCGCAGCGACCACCACACCGGCGGCCCCCGCCGCCCCGGCCCAGGCCGCACCCGCCGCCCCGGCCGCACCCGCCCCGGCTGCCCCGGCTGCCCCGAAGCCCGCCGCCGCGCCGGCCCCCGCGAAGCCCGCCGCCGCGCCGGCCCCCGCGAAGCCCGCGGCCGCCGCGCCCGCGCCGGCCAAGCCCGCGGCGGCCGCCCCGGCGAAGCAGGCCGCGCCCGCCGCTGCCGCCGCCGAGGGCCCGGAGCTGATCACCCTGCGCGGCCCCGCCGCCGCGGTCGCGAAGAACATGAACGCCTCCCTGGAACTGCCCACGGCCACGTCCGTGCGCGCCGTCCCGGTGAAGCTGCTGTTCGACAACCGCATCGTCATCAACAACCACCTGAAGCGGGCCCGGGGCGGGAAGATCTCCTTCACGCACCTGATCGGCTACGCGATGGTGCAGGCCATCAAGACGATGCCGTCGATGAACTGGCACTACGCGGAGAAGGACGGGAAGCCCACCCTCGTCAAGCCGCCGCACGTCAACTTCGGCCTCGCCATCGACCTGGTGAAGCCCAACGGCGACCGCCAGCTGGTCGTCGCGGGCATCAAGAAGGCCGAGACGCTGAACTTCTTCGAGTTCTGGCAGGCCTACGAGGACATCGTCCGCCGCGCCCGTGACGGCAAGCTGACGATGGACGACTTCACCGGTGTCACGGTCTCCCTGACCAACCCCGGCGGCCTCGGCACCGTCCACTCGGTCCCGCGTCTGATGCCCGGTCAGTCGGTCATCATGGGCGTCGGATCCATGGACTACCCGGCCGAGTTCCAGGGCACGTCCCAGGACACCCTGAACAAGCTGGGCATCTCGAAGGTCATGACCCTGACCTCGACGTACGACCACCGGGTCATCCAGGGCGCCGCCTCCGGCGAGTTCCTGCGGATCGTCGCGAACTTCCTCCTCGGCGAGGGCGGTTTCTACGACGACATCTTCGAGGCCCTGCGCATCCCCTACGAGCCGGTCCGCTGGCTCAAGGACATCGACGCGTCGCACGACGACGACGTCACCAAGGCCGCACGTGTCTTCGAGCTGATCCACTCCTACCGGGTCCGCGGCCACGTCATGGCCGACACCGACCCGCTGGAGTACCGCCAGCGCAAGCACCCCGACCTGGACATCACCGAGCACGGGCTCACCCTGTGGGACCTGGAGCGCGAGTTCGCGGTCGGCGGCTTCTCGGGCAAGTCCCTGATGAAGCTCCGCGACATCCTCGGCGTCCTGCGCGACTCGTACTGCCGTACGACCGGCGTCGAGTTCATGCACATCCAGGACCCGAAGCAGCGCCGCTGGATCCAGGACCGCATCGAGCGCCCGCACACCAAGCCGGAGCGCGAGGAGCAGCTGCGCATCCTGCGCCGGCTGAACGCGGCGGAGGCCTTCGAGACCTTCCTGCAGACCAAGTACGTCGGCCAGAAGCGCTTCTCGCTCGAAGGCGGCGAGTCGGTCATCCCGCTGCTCGACGCGGTCATCGACAGCGCTGCGGAGTCCCGCCTCGACGAGGTCGTCATCGGCATGGCCCACCGCGGCCGGCTGAACGTCCTCGCGAACATCGTCGGCAAGTCGTACGCGCAGATCTTCCGCGAGTTCGAGGGCAACCTCGACCCGAAGTCGATGCACGGCTCCGGCGACGTGAAGTACCACCTGGGCGCCGAGGGCACCTTCACGGGCCTCGACGGCGAGCAGATCAAGGTCAGCCTGGTCGCGAACCCCTCGCACCTGGAGGCCGTGGACCCGGTCCTGGAGGGCGTCGCGCGCGCCAAGCAGGACATCATCAACAAGGGCGGCACGGACTTCACGGTCCTGCCGGTGGCCCTCCACGGCGACGCGGCCTTCGCGGGCCAGGGCGTGGTGGCCGAGACCCTGAACATGTCGCAGCTGCGCGGTTACCGCACCGGCGGCACGGTCCACATCGTCATCAACAACCAGGTCGGCTTCACGGCGGCTCCCGAGTCGTCGCGCTCCTCGATGTACGCCACCGACGTGGCCCGCATGATCGAGGCGCCGATCTTCCACGTGAACGGCGACGACCCGGAGGCCGTGGTCCGCGTCGCGCGGCTGGCCTTCGAGTTCCGTCAGGCGTTCAACAAGGACGTGGTGATCGACCTCATCTGCTACCGCCGCCGCGGTCACAACGAGTCGGACAACCCGGCCTTCACCCAGCCGCTGATGTACGACCTGATCGACAAGAAGCGCTCGGTGCGCAAGCTCTACACCGAGTCCCTCATCGGTCGCGGCGACATCACCCTGGAAGAGGCCGAGCAGGCGCTGCAGGACTACCAGGGCCAGCTGGAGAAGGTCTTCACGGAGGTCCGCGAGGCCACCTCGCAGTCGACGCCCGGCGAGGTCCACGACCCGCAGGACGGCTTCCCGGTCGCGGTGGACACCGCGATCACGGCGGAGACCGTCAAGCGGATCGCCGAGTCCCAGGTCAACGTCCCGGACCACATCACCGCCCACCCGCGTCTGCTGCCGCAGCTGCAGCGCCGGGCGGCCATGGTCGAGGACGGCACGATCGACTGGGGCATGGGCGAGACGCTGGCCGTCGGCTCCCTCCTCCTTGAGGGCACCCCGGTCCGCCTGGCCGGCCAGGACTCGCAGCGCGGCACCTTCGGCCAGCGTCACGCGGTGATCATCGACCGTGAGACGGGCGAGGAGTTCACGCCGCTGATGTACCTCTCCGAGGACCAGGCGCGGCTGAACGTCTACAACTCCCTGCTCTCCGAGTACGCGGCGATGGGCTTCGAGTACGGCTACTCGCTCGCCCGTCCCGAGTCCCTGGTGATGTGGGAGGCCCAGTTCGGCGACTTCGTCAACGGCGCCCAGACGGTCGTGGACGAGTTCATCTCGTCGGCGGAGCAGAAGTGGGGCCAGACGTCCGGCGTCACCCTGCTCCTCCCGCACGGCTACGAGGGCCAGGGCCCGGACCACTCGTCCGCCCGCCCGGAGCGCTTCCTCCAGATGTGCGCGCAGAACAACATGACGGTCGCCATGCCGACCTCGCCGTCGAACTACTTCCACCTCCTGCGGTGGCAGGTGCACAACCCGCACCACAAGCCGCTGGTCGTCTTCACCCCGAAGTCGATGCTGCGCCTGAAGGCCGCGGCGTCGAAGGCGGAGGAGTTCACGAGCGGCGGGTTCCGCCCGGTCATCGGGGACAGCTCGGTCGACCCGAACGCGGTCAAGAAGGTCGTCTTCTGCGCCGGCAAGGTCTACTACGACCTGGAGGCCGAGCGTCAGAAGCGCGGCGTCACGGACACCGCGATCATCCGCATCGAGCGCCTCTACCCCCTGCCCGGGGCCGAGGTCCAGGCGGAGGTCAACAAGTACCCGAACGCCGAGAAGTACCTGTGGGCCCAGGAAGAGCCGGCGAACCAGGGCGCCTGGCCCTTCATCGCCCTCAACCTGATCGACCACCTCGACCTCGCGGTCGGCGCGGACGTCCCCCACGGCGAGCGCCTGCGGCGCATCTCCCGCCCGCACGGGTCCTCCCCGGCGGTCGGCTCGGCGAAGCGCCACCAGGCCGAGCAGGAGCAGTTGGTGCGTGAGGTGTTCGAGGCGTAACAGCGCTCGAAGACCGCACGCCACCGGGCCGCACCCCCTCGTGGGGGGTGCGGCCCGGCCGTTTTTCCGCACTTATCCTTGACCCATGTACTTCACGGACCGTGGCATCGAGGAACTGGAGAAGCGGCGTGGCGAGGAGGAGGTCACCTTCGAGTGGCTGGCCGAGCAGCTGCGGACGTTCGTGGATCTGAATCCGGACTTCGAGGTGCCCGTGGAGCGGCTGGCCACGTGGCTGGCGCGGCTGGACGACGAGGACGAGGACGAGTAGCCGTTCCTCCGGGCGCGAGGGACCGGGCTCAGTCGCGCGGGTGGGCCAGGTCGTAGAGCAGGCCGAGGGTGCCGTGGGCGATCAGGAGGCCGCCGGCGACGAGCCAGCCGGGACTGCGGCGGTGGAGCCCCCAGCCGGTCAGCGGGAGTCCCGCGAGGAGTTGGGCGGTGGCCAGGGCACGCGCTCTGGGGGTGCCCGCCCAGGGTAGCCACGGGCCCAGGCGGCCCCGTTCGAGGGCGTCGAGTTCCGTGCGGACGGCACCGCGCCAGCCGGTCCACTCGATGCGCTGGACACCGGGCTGGACCCGGGCGACCTCACGGAGCCGGTCGGCGGGTTCGCCCGGGGTGAGGCCTGCGGGGAGCGACACTCCGGCACGGGCGAGGACGGCGAGCAGCCCGAGCAGGCGGGCGCGGGCGTCGGCGGCCGGGTCGGGCTCGGTGAGGCGGTCCAGGGCCTGCCCGTCCAGGACCGGATCCAGCCCCAGGCGGGTGGCGAAGGTGCGCATCGCCTCGTCCTCACCCGCGGGAGTGCCGTTCGCGAGCCATACGTAGCCGACGGTGCGGCGGAATCCGGCCGCGAGGGTGTACCCGCCGCGGTCGGCGTCCCACCAGAGGGCGAGTACGGGCCACGGGACGCCGACGGCGAGGGCGGTCGCCCAGCCGGTGAGGACCCGGTCGACCAGCTCCCCGCCGTGCGACCAGGGCTTTCCCTCCGGGACGAGCACCGTCCACTCCGTCCCGGCCGGGACGAGCAGCATGCGTTCGCGCAGCAGCTGGGCGACGGGGGCGACGGAGTCGGGATCCGCCCGGCAGAGCAGGAGCGCGCCGGGGGAAGGGGCGGGCCGGGGGTCACGGGATCCCGGGGAATGTTCCGTCGACATGCCCCCACGCTAGGCCGATGTGCCCAGGAATATCCCTGCGGGATCACCAGAACGGGTGTCTTGACTTTCCTCGACCGCGATATATCGTGAATTATGGGAGACGCGATAGTGCGCGTCTGGTGTGTTCTGTCGTGTCCGGGTCTGCCGAGGAGGTCAGCACCATGTCCGAGTGGTCCGTCGCCGAGCCGCGAAAGCTCACGTTCGACGAGCCGGTGACGGCACTGCGGGTGCGCGTCGTCAACGGAACGGTGAACGTCATGGGCACCGACGAGGGTTCCGCCCGTCTGGAGGTGGCCGACGTCGAGGGCCCTCCGCTGACGGTGACACAGAAGGACGGCACACTGACCGTGGCCTACGACGACCTGCCCTGGGCGGGCTTTCTGAAGTGGCTCGATCGCAAGGGCCGGCGTCGCAACGTCCTGGTGTCGCTCGCCGTCCCGACGGGCACCCGGGTCGAGGTGGGCGTGGTGGGTGCCACGGCCGTCGTGTCCGGGCTGGGCGGGCGTACGGAGGTGAAGGGCGTCTCGGGCGACACCACGCTGGTCGGCCTGTCGGGGCCGGTGCGCGCCACGACGGTCTCGGGGAGCGTGGAGGCGCAGGCACTCACGGGCGATCTACGGCTCAGTTCCGTCTCCGGGGACCTGACCGTCATAGAGGGCTCCTGCCCCACCGTGAAGGCCGACTCGGTGAGCGGCGCCATCATCCTCGACCTCGACTCCACCGGCGGCCCCACCGACATCGGCCTCACCAGCGTCTCCGGCGAGATCGCCATCCGCCTCCCCCACCCCGCCGACGCCGAGGTGGAGGCCAACACGGCAAGCGGCACCATCTCCAACGCCTTCGACGACCTCCGCGTCAGCGGCCCCTGGGGCGCCCACAAGGTCACCGGCCGCCTCGGCACGGGCAACGGCCGCCTCAAGGCCACGACGGTCTCCGGGTCCATCGCCCTCCTCCGCAGGCCACCGGCGGAGGAGGAGCCGTGGGACGACCTCGACGCCCCCGAGACGGACGGCACGGCCGCTGACGCGACCGACGGCACGACCTCTCGCACGACCGACAAGAAGGTGCTCTGACATGCCTCCCGTCTTCGCCCACGGCCGCCTGCGGCTGTATCTGCTGAAGCTGCTCGACGAGGCGCCGCGCCACGGCTACGAGGTGATCCGACTGCTGGAGGAACGCTTCCAGGGCCTGTACGCGCCCTCGGCCGGCACCGTCTACCCCCGCCTGGCCAAGCTGGAGGCCGAGGGCCTGGTCACCCACACCACCGAGGGCGGCCGCAAGGTGTACGCGATCACCGACGCGGGCCGGGCCGAACTGGCCGACCGCAGTGGAGAGTTGGCCGACCTGGAGCTGGAGATCCGTGAGTCGGTCGCGGAGCTGGCCGCCGAGATCCGGGCCGACGTCCGGGGCGCGGCGGGCGACCTGCGCCGTGAGATGCGGGCGGCGGCCTCCGAGGCCCGCAGGGGCGGCGGGGAAGGTGCTCCGCCCGGGGAGTCCGAGGAGTACGCCGACAACGAGTCCTGGCGGGCGGCGAAGGAGGAGATGCGCCGCGTCAAGCAGGAGTGGAAGGAGCAGGCCCGCCGCGCGAAGGACGAGAGCCGCCGGGCCCGGGAGGAGGCCCAGCGCGCCCGCCGCCAGGCCAAGGAGGCTCAGGAGCACGCCCGCACCCAGGCCCAGGAGGAGTTGCAGCGCATCGCCCAGCGGGTCCAGGACCACGTGCAGGACCACTTCACGCGGGGCGACTGGCCGACGGGGGTACGCGAGGGCCTGACCGAGCTGGCCAAGGAGTTCGGCGAGTTCGGGAAGGAGTTCGGCGAGTTCGGGAAGGACTTCGGAAAGGAGTTCGGCAAGGACTTCGGCTTCGGACGGACGGGTGCGGAGCCCGGCTCGGGAGCGGCCGGCGCAGCGGGCAGCGCGGGGACCGGGACCACCACCGGCGGGGTGCCGGAGTACTCGACCACTCCCGAGGACTTCCCGGCCGGCTACGAGCCCGCCTGGGTGCACGAGACGCCCACCGGCGATCCGTCCCGGGACCTCGACCGCCTCCTGGACCGCTTCCGCGACGACATCCGCGACGCGGCCCGCGACCACGGGGTGACAGAGGACCAGCTCCGTGACGCCCGCCGCCATCTGTCGACAGCGGCGGCGCACATCGGGGCGATACTGCGAGCACCCAAGGGATGAACCCCGCGACGCCCGGAGAACCCGCCGCGGAGCACCTCACGTCCGTCGCGCTCAGCCCGCCTCGGCCTCCCCCACCCCGTAGAGAACCCGCTCCAGCGCCTCGTACGTCACCCCGTGGTCCGCGAGGACCTCGGCCGGGACCCCGGGGCGGGTGGTGAGGGCGAGGAGGAGGTGCTCGTCGCCGATGTGGCGGTCACGATGGGCGTGGGCGGTGCGCAGGGAGCGGGTGAGGACGTCCTTGGCATCGCGGGTGAAGGGACGACGCCCCGACGACCGGCGCCGCCGTCGGCCCTCCCCGCCCGAGTCCAACGCTCCTGCCCCGTGGGCCTCTTCGACGCGGGAGACGATCTCCGAGAGGTCGATGCCGAGACCGGAGAGGGCGTCCGTGTCCGCCCGGGAGAGGCCACCACGGCGTCGGGCCTCGGCGAGTGCCCGCTCGACGGAGTCGCGGCGTTCACGCTCGGCGAGCCCGAGCGCGCCCAGGGCGAAGGAGGCACGGCTGGCCTCCCTGTCCAGCAGCGAGAGGAGCAGATGCTCCTCGGTCACCTCCCCCGCACGGGCGCGTTCGGCATGCTGGACCGCGCCCAGGACCACGGCCCGGGCATCCTTCGTGAAGCGCTCGAACATCAATGCCTCCCGTACTTCTTGTGGACGGCCTGCCTGCTGACGCCGAGTTCCGCGGCGATCTCCTGCCACGACCAGCCCTGATTGCGCGCGCTGCGCACCTGCACCGACTCCAACTGCTCCAGCAGCCTCCGCAGTGCGGCGACGGCCCGCAGCCCGATCCGGGGGTCTCGGTCGCCCGCGCGCTCGGCGAGATCCGTTGCTTCGGTCATGCCGTCAACTTACGTTGACATGACCCAAGACGTCAACCCTGGTTGACATGACAACGGCCGGCCCGGAGATCCGGGCCGGCCGTGATGAAGAAGGAACCGTCAGGGGTTGGTGAGCACGATCTTGCCGAACTGGTCGCCGGCCGCCAGGCGTTCGAAGCCCTCACGGGCGCGGTCCAGGGGCAGCACCTCGTCGATGACGGGACGGACACCGGTCGCGGCGCAGAAGGAGAGGAGGTCCTCCAGCTCGTCCTTGGTCCCCATGGTGGAACCGACGACCTTGAGTTCGAGGAAGAAGATACGGGTCAGTTCGGCGTGGGAGGGGCGGTCGCCGCTGGTGGCGCCCGAGATGACGAGGCTGCCGCCGGGGCGCAGGGACTTCACCGAGTGGGACCAGGTGGCGGCGCCGACGGTCTCGATGACCGCGTCGACACGCTGCGGGAGCCGTGCCCCCGACTCCAGCGCCTCCACGGCACCGAGCTCCAGGGCCCGCTTGCGCTTGGCCTCGTCCCGGCTGGTGGCGAAGACCCGCAGGCCCGCCGCCTTGCCGAGCACGATCGCGGCGGTGGCCACACCGCCGCCGGCGCCCTGGACGAGGACGGAGTCGCCGGGGCGTACACCGGCGTTGGTGAAGAGCATGCGGTACGCCGTCAGCCAGGCGGTGGGCAGGCAGGCGGCCTCTTCGAAGGAGAGTTCGGCGGGCTTGGGGAGGACGTTCCAGGTGGGGACGGAGACCAGTTCGGCAAAGGTGCCCTGGTAGCGCTCGGTGAGGATCGAGCGGGGTTCGTCCGGGCCGACACCGTGGCCCGTCTGGCCGATCACCGAGTGCAGGACGACCTCGTTGCCGTCCTCGTCGACACCGGCGGCGTCGCAGCCGAGGATCATGGGCAGCTTGTCCTCCGCGAGGCCGACCCCGCGCAGGGACCACAGGTCATGGTGGTTCAGCGAGGCGGCCTTCACCTTCACGGTCGTCCAGCCCGGCCTCGATTCCGGCGCGGGCCGGTCGCCCAACTCCAGTCCGTTGAGCGGTTGGTCACGGTCGATGCGGGCGGCGTAGGCAGCGAACATGCGCCTGACCATAGGGCGATGCGGGGGGCGATGGAACCGGGCAACGCTGTGACACGCGTCCCGTCGCCCGAACTTCCGCCCGGAGCGGGGGACACCGGGTTGCGCGGCGAGTGACAGCACAGGGCGCAGCCCCTGCCTTTCGGGGCCGCGGGGAACGGCGCGACCAGCCCCCACCGGACGCGCACCTGACGCAGCAGGGGCACAGCCCCCTCTGCGTGGGACGGGTAAGGGGCGGTGGGGCGAAGAAAACGCCCCCACCGCCCCCAAGAGGCTCAGCTCAGCGCCGAGCCACCCCTTCCGCCCGAGCCGCCGCCGCGACCGCCGCGGTCACCGCCGGGGCGACCCGCTCGTCGAACGGCGACGGAATGACGTAGTCCGCCGCGAGATCGTCACCGACGACCGACGCCAGCGCCTCGGCCGCCGCGATCTTCATCCCCTCGGTGATCCGGGAGGCCCGCACCTGAAGGGCCCCCGCGAAGATCCCCGGGAAGGCGAGGACGTTGTTGATCTGGTTCGGGTAGTCGGAGCGCCCGGTCGCGACGACCGCCGCGTACTTGTGGGCGACGTCCGGGTGCACCTCGGGGTTGGGGTTGGCCATGGCGAAGACGAACGCATTCTCCGCCATCGAGGCCACCGCCTCCTCCGGGACCGTACCGCCGGAGACGCCGATGAAGACGTCCGCGCCCGCGAGGGCGTCCTCCAGGGAGCCCGACAGCCCGGCCCGGTTGGTGAGTTCGGCGAGTTCCCGCTTGACCGGGGTGAGGTCCTCCCGGTCCACGGAGACGATGCCCTTGCGGTCGGCGACCGCGACGTCGCCGAGGCCGGCCTCCAGCAGCATCTTGGCGATGGCCACGCCCGCCGCGCCCGCACCCGAGATCACGGCGCGCAGATCGCCGAGCCCACGGCCGGTCAGCCGGGCGGCGTTGCGCAGGGCCGCCAGCGTCACGACCGCCGTACCGTGCTGGTCGTCGTGGAAGACCGGGATGTCCAGGCGCTCCTGGAGCCGCTTCTCGATCTCGAAGCAGCGGGGCGCGGAGATGTCCTCCAGGTTCACACCGCCGAACGAGGGAGCGAGGCGGACCACGGTCTCGACGATCTCGTCGACGTCCGTGCAGGCGAGCGCGATCGGCACCGCGTCGACGCCGCCGAACTGCTTGAACAGGATCGCCTTGCCCTCCATCACGGGGAGGGAGGCCTCGGGGCCGATGTCACCGAGGCCGAGGACCGCCGTACCGTCCGTCACGACGGCGACGACCGAGGACTTCCAGGTGTAGTCGTTGACCAGGTCCGGCTGCTCGGCGATGGCGGTGCACACCCGCGCGACCCCGGGCGTGTAGGCGAGGGACAGGTCGTCCTTGTCCCGGATCGGCACGGTGGCCTGCACGGCCATCTTGCCGCCGCGGTGCAAGGCGAAGGCGGGGTCGAAGGAGTCGAGGGAATTGAGGGGCTCCCCGCCGCCTTCCTGGCCCGTACTTCCGTCGCCGTTGTCGGTGCGAGGATTGACAATCTCCGCTGCCACTTTGTTGTACCCCTTAGGTCTGCATGGTTTGAGGGTGACCGCTCCCGGTTCGGAGGCGGGCGGGCACCGCGTAAGTCCCAGGTCACCGGTACGTACGGTGACGCCTGCGGGCTCAGACGCGACGGGCGCGCCGCACACGCGCCCTGGGCCCCGGATGAGGGGTGTAAGGAACCTTCTTACCGGACGGACGGCGCCGAGGACGAGTCCATAGGTCTTCATACCTCGAAGGTCACAACTCGAAGGTCATTTGAAGACGATCATGGTTGGTTCGACTCATCGACGGATGGCGGGACAAGTCGGGTCACATCACGACAAGTCCAGTACAGCCACGTGTGCGGAGTTCGCAGCCGACCGCATCCTGAGATGCACCGAAGATCTTCCGGTCGGAAGAGGGGAATCCCGCACAAGGTCCGGTGTGATCACCTGGTCCGCGGCGGTTCGTAGGTCATTCGGGGGTCACCCGTTATCCGATTTTGACATGGCTGGTCATCTGATTGCACATGCCCGAATGGCAAGATGCCGTAATCACACGAGGTCGCCACACTCGAAGACGCGTGTTAATCGTCGACCTGTCGGCAACTCCACACCACCCCCGCCGGAGGAACCCACCATGACCGCAAGCACCACCTGTCGTACGACCGGCCTGCGTTCCCGTACAGCCGCGGTCGGAGCGATCGCGGTCGCGGGCGCCCTGCTGCTCACCGGCTGCGGTGACCAGACCAAGAAGGACAACGGCTCCGAGAGCGCCTCCACCAGCGCGGCGCCGCTGGCGGACAAGCTCCCCGCGTCCGTGCGGGACAAGGGCGTGATCAACGTCGGTTCGGACATCGCGTACGCCCCGGTCGAGTACAAGGACGAGTCGGGCAAGGTCGTCGGCATCGACCTCGACATCGCCGCGGCGATGGGCAAGCAGCTCGGTGTGGACTTCAAGTTCCAGAACGCCACCTTCGACACCCTCATCGGTGGTCTGGCCGCCAAGCGGTACGACATCGCGATGTCGGCCATGACCGACACCAAGGACCGCCAGGAGGGCATCGACGCCGACACCGGCAAGAAGGTCGGCGCCGGCGTCGACTTCGTCGACTACTTCACCGCGGGTGTCTCGCTCTACACCAACAAGGGCGACGACCAGGGGATCAAGACCTGGGACGACCTGTGCGGCAAGACGATCGCCGTGCAGCGCAACACGTTCTCGCACGACCTCGCCAAGGATCAGGCGAAGAAGTGCAAGGACGACAAGAAGAAGGCGCTCAAGATCGAGGACTTCGCCACCAACCCCGAGGCCGAGACCCGCATGCGCTCCAAGGGCGCGGACGTCGTCTCCGCCGACTACCCGGTGGCCGCGTACTCGGTGAAGACCTCGGGCGGCGGCGACTACTTCCAGATCGTGGGCGACCAGGTCGAGGCCGGCCCCTACGGCATCGCCGTGGCGAAGGACAACACCGAGCTGCGTGACGCGCTCCAGGCCGCCGTCCAGGCGATCATCGACAACGGCGAGTACGAGAAGATCATCAAGAAGTGGGGCGTCGAGGACGGCGCCGTCACCGAGGCCAAGATCAACGGCGGCTCCTGATCACAGCGCTCCTGATCCTCGGCTCGGTTCTGAAAGGCTCCACCCGTGACTGTTGACGTCAGCAAGACGGACGGTCCCTCGGACACGCCCCCCGCCGGCCCGGAGGCCCTCAAGGCCGTTCCGGTCCGGCACCCGGGGCGCTATGTGTCCGCGGCCATCGCACTCGCCCTCCTCGGTTCGATCGTCTACGCGTTCGCGCAGGCCAAGAAGATCAACTGGGGAGCGGTCCCCGACTACTTCTTCGACGACCGCATCATCGAAGGCGTCCTCAACACCCTGCTGCTCACCGTTCTGTCCATGGTGATCGGCATCGTCGGCGGCATCCTGCTCGCCGTGATGCGGCTGTCCAAGAACCCGGTGACCTCGTCGGTGGCGTGGTTCTACATCTGGTTCTTCCGCGGCACGCCGGTCCTGGTCCAGCTCTTCGTCTGGTTCAACCTGGGCCTGGTCTTCGAGTACATCAACCTCGGGCCGATCTACAAGGACTACTGGTCGTCCTTCATGACGCCGCTGCTGACGGCGCTGCTCGGCCTCGGTCTCAACGAGGCCGCGTACATGGCGGAGATCTGCCGCGCCGGTCTGCTGTCGGTGGACGAGGGTCAGACCGAGGCGTCGCACGCCCTCGGCATGAGCCACGCCAAGACGCTGCGGCGGATCGTGATCCCGCAGGCGATGCGCGTGATCGTGCCGCCCACGGGCAACGAGGTCATCAACATGCTGAAGACCACGTCGCTCGTCTCGACGGTGCAGTACGTGGATCTGCTCAAGGCGGCCCAGGACATCGGACAGGGTTCGGGGTCCACGGTGGAGATGCTGTTCCTCGCCGCCGCCTGGTACCTGATCCTGACCAGCATCTTCAGCGTCGGGCAGTACTACCTGGAGCGGCACTACGCGAAGGGGTCCTCCCGGTCCCTGCCGCCTACACCGATGCAGCGTTTCAAGACGGCCCTGCTGCCGCTGCGCCGTCCGAAGGGAGTCTCGGCATGACCGCCATGGTGAAGGCCGAGGGCATCCACAAGTCGTTCGGCCTCGTCGAGGTCCTCAAGGGCATCGATCTGGAGGTGCGGACGGGCGAGGTGTTCTGCCTCATCGGTCCCTCCGGCTCCGGCAAGTCGACCTTCCTCAGGTGCATCAACCACCTCGAGAAGATCAACGCCGGACGGCTGTACGTCGACGGCGAGCTGGTCGGCTACCGCCAGAAGGGCGACAAGCTGTACGAGCTCAAGGACAGCGAGGTCGCGCTCAAGCGGCGTGACATCGGCATGGTGTTCCAGCGCTTCAACCTGTTCCCGCACATGACGGCCGCGGAGAACGTCATGGAGGCGCCGGTCCAGGTCAAGGGCGTCAGCAGGGCCCAGGCCCGTGAGCGCGCCCATGAGCTGCTGGAGCGCGTCGGCCTCGGCGACAAGGCGGGCAACTACCCCTCGCAGCTCTCCGGCGGCCAGCAGCAGCGGGTGGCCATCGCCCGGGCCCTGGCCATGGAGCCGAAGCTGATGCTCTTCGACGAGCCGACCTCGGCGCTCGACCCGGAGCTGGTGGGTGACGTCCTCGACGTCATGCGCGACCTGGCCGAGTCCGGGATGACGATGGTCGTCGTCACCCACGAGATGGGCTTCGCCCGCGAGGTCGGCGACAGCCTGGTCTTCATGGACGGGGGCGTGGTGGTCGAGTCCGGCAACCCCCGTGACGTGCTGACGAACCCGCAGGAGGAGCGGACGCAGTCGTTCCTGTCCAAGGTCCTCTGACCGGCCCGGAACGCACGGGCGGACGAGACGCGCAACGCGGACGAAGGGCGGTACGGACATCCCGTACCGCCCTCACTCGTGTCACGGGCTCGTGGGTCACGAGCCGCGCCGCGGGCCCGGTCGTCACGCCCGGCGGCCCCCGCCACCGCCGACACCGCGGTCTACTTCACCGCCAGCACCATCGAGTCGGCGGGCGAGCACCACACCGCGCGGGCCTCGGCGAAGCCCTGCTCGCGCAGGACCCGGGCGTGCCAGTCGACGCTGTGGAAGTCGCCGTCGGCGTGTTCGCCGTAGATCTCGAAACGGCGGGCCGTCGGCGCGGCGAGCACGGGGTCCTGGGCGGCGAGCTGCCACCATGCGGCCCAGTCGACGACACCGTCCGCCTTGGCTTGTTCCATACCCGCGTGCCGGTGCGCGCGCTCCGCCGCGTTGATCCGGGGCGTCGTCTCGTCGATCATGTGGTCCGCGTTCATGAAGACACCGCCGTCGCGGAGGAGTTCCGCGACCTGACCGTAGAGGGCGGCGAGGGGTTCGCTGTGCAGCCAGTGCAGGGCTGTCGCCGTCAGGACGGCGTCGTACGAGTCGTACGGCAGCCGGGTCGGCCAGTCGGGGTCGGTGAGGTCGGCGGTGACGAAGGTGACCCGCCGGTCGCCCTCGAACGTGCCCTCGGCGATGGCGAGGAGGGCCGGGTCGAGGTCGACGCCGGTGCTGACGGCCTTCGGGAACCGCGCGAACAGCCTGGACGTGATGGAACCCGTACCGCAGGCGAGGTCGAGGACGCGGGGCTCGGGTCCGGTGAAGGCCTCGACCATGTCGAGCATCACCCGGAACCGCTCCTCACGGTCCGGCAGATACAGCTCCTGCTGCCGGTCCCAGCTCTCCTGCCAGGCCTGCCAGTCGGTTCCGGCCGTGGTGGTCATGAGGTCCCCTTCCTCGGTGCACCGCTTGTACCGCTTCTTCCGGCACATACGTAATACCCTGTAAGCACGAGCAGCCATTACTTGACCCGCACCACGACATTAGAGCGCCCCCGTAAGGACTACAAGTGGAACTGGCCCATTACTCGGACTACGCCGTACGCCTCGTCAACACCGAGGAGCCGGCCCGGGGCAAGGACACGCTCACCTCGGTCGAGGCCGTCCGCGATCTCTTCGGGCCCAGCCGGCAGGCGGCGCGGCGGGCGACGGACGCCGACGTCACCCGGTTCCGGTCGGTGCGAGCCCGGCTGCGCTCGGTCTTCGAGGCGGCGAACGACGGCGACGAGACGCTCGCCGTGGACCTGCTGAACTCGCTGCTCCTCGAATTCCCGGTGAGCCCGCAGATCTCGGGGCACGACTTCCGGGACGACGACGGCCGTCCGCTGTGGCACATGCACCTGGCGGACCACCCGTCCAACGCGACGGCGGGCTACGCCGCCATCGCCGCGATGGGCCTGGCCTTCCACCTCACCGAGTACGGCGTGGACCGGCTCGGCCTGTGCGAGGCGGCGCCCTGCCGCAACGCCTACCTCGACACCTCCACCAACCGCTCCCGGCGCTACTGCTCGGACCGCTGCGCGACCCGCGCCAACGTGGCGGCCTACCGGGCCCGCAAACGCCTGGAGGCGGACCGGTCGCCGAACACCGGCCTGGCCGCCGAGAACGCCCAGCGGGCGAGCGCGAACGGCGAACGCTGACCCTCCGGCCTGGGCCGGTACCGGAACCGCACCTTCCCCAGCACCAGTTCGTCGGGGACGACCCCGTAGTCCGTACTGTCCCCGCCCGCGTACGCGTTGTCCCCGAGCACCCACCAACCGCCGTCGCGCCGCTCGGCGATCCGTTTCACGACGAGCAGATCCTGCTGGAAGGGGTGACGCAGCACGAGGACGTCACCGACCCCCAGGCGTGCCCCGTAGTGGACGAGCAGCTGGTCCCCGTGGCGCAGCGTGGGAACCATGGAGGGCCCTGTGACCTCGGCCACCCCGAAGGGCAGGAGGGCCCTGCCCCGCTCGCTCTCCTGCGACAGCTCCGGCATCCCCGGCACCTCCCCGGTCCGTTCCTCCACCAGTCCCAGTCTGACCCCGGACTTTTGTCCTAAGCCCATGGGGGCACTCGCGAAAACCTCTCTCGTAGGGAGTAATGTCCCACCTGAGAAGACGATCACGAGGAAGGAATGCTCCATGCTTTCCCGCCTGTTTGCCCCCAAGGTCAAGGTCAGCGCCCACTGCGACCTGCCCTGCGGCGTGTACGACCCGGCCCAGGCCCGCATCGAGGCGGAGTCGGTGAAGGCCGTGCAGGAGAAGATGGCCGCCAACGACGACCCGCACTTCCAGGCTCGCGCGACCGTCATCAAGGAGCAGCGCGCCGAGCTCGCCAAGCACCATGTGTCGGTCCTCTGGAGCGACTACTTCAAGCCCCCGCACTTCGAGAAGTACCCGGAGCTGCACCAGCTGGTCAACGACACCCTCAAGGCCCTCTCGGCCGCCAAGGGCTCGACCGACCCGGCGACGGGCCAGAAGGCGCTCGACTACATCGCCCAGATCGACAAGATCTTCTGGGAGACCAAGAAGGCCTGACCCGGCCTCTCTCGTCCGCACCCGGTCCGTATACCGCCGTCTCGCACGGCGGTGTGACGGGCCGGGTGCGGTTGTGTTCGGGGGCCGTACGGGCCGTTCGGCCGGCCGGAGTCAGGTGGTCGGGGCGGGGCCGGGCCAGACCGCCGACGCGTCGTCGCGGTCGGGGTCCGGGAGGCGGAGGGGGCGGACGGGGACGGGGGCCGTGTGGTCGTCGGAGGTGACCGTCCAGGGGGCGGGGCGGCCGGAGTAGCAGAGGGCGGTCAGGGCGAAGACGCCGTCCGCGTAGACCTCGACGTATTCGCCGACCGTCAGGATGCGCAGTGACGTGGGGGGTTCCGGGAGGACCGTCTCGGCGAACGGGGTGCCGGCCGGGCCCGTGACGTGGAGGTTCTTGCCGTCGCAGGTGACGGTGAGGGCGGGGCGGGCGGGGTCGGCCGCGTCGGTGCGCAGGGCGACCTCGACGGGGCGGCCGCCGAGGGCGATGTCGCCGACCGCGTGGAGAGCCGGGTCGGTCGTCGGGTCGCCGAGCCAGGCGTCGAGGCCCGGCCACCAGGCCAGGTGCGGGGCCGAATCCGCTCCGACCACCAGGGACTTGGGCTGGGCGAGCATGCCCCGGCAGGTGGCACCGGCGTCGGTGAGGCCGACCCGGCGCGGTGTCGTGTGCAGCACGACGCGGGAGCCGTCGGGGTCGCGGATGACGCGGGGGGCGTACGCCCCCGTGGGGCCCAGTTGGCCGTGCCGCGTCCAGGGGCCGCGCAGACGGGGGGCCGTCCACGCGTCGAACCCGCGCGTCGCGCCGATCGAGCCCAGGAGGAGCAAGGTGCCGTCGTCGAGGCGCTCCAGGACGGGGCACTCCAACTCGTCCACGTCCCCGGGGGAGATCAGCGGCGGGTGGACCGTCCAGTGCTCCAGGTCCGGCGAGGTGGCGAGGGCCACGCAGCCGCTGACCTCCACGGGGAGCGAGGCGTCGCTCGCGCAGATCACCATGACCCAGCCGTCGCCCTCGTCGTCGGGGACCACGAACGGGTCGCGCCAACCCATGCGGTCGCCGGTGCGGTACCAGCGGGCGTCGGCCTCCACGACCGGTCCGGTGCCGTGGCGCCGCCAGCCCGTGCCGTCCGTACGGTCGGAGTGGGCGAGGCCGACGGACTGCAGGGGCCAGCCCTCCGGGGTCAGTCCGCTCACCCCGGTGTAGAACATCGCGCTGCCGGAGCCGTGGCGGACGGGGTGCATCGTCCACACCGCCTGCTGGTCGAAGCGGCCGGGCAGACCGTTGCCGAAGGCGGTGCCCTCGGGCCGCCAGCCGACCAGGTCGACCGAGGTGGCCCGCCCGTAGGACGTCTCCATCCGCAGATGGTCGAACTCGGCGGTCCAGGGGCCCTGGAGATGCAGCACCGTGTAGGTGCCGTCGTCCTCGCGGAGCAGGGCGAAGTCGTTCACGCAGAGGCCGGGCGGGGCGTATCGCATGCGCAGCAGTCCTGTCGGCTCGTAGCGCCCAAACGCGTGCGCTGACCATGGTTCGAAGAGGTATCGCTTGAGAATCAGCGCAAGTAAAACTGAACGCAAACGCTTGCGCAACAAGGAGGCCGGGTTTACGGTCACGTCACCCACAGACACACCGACGTGAACCCGACGGGAGAAATCCGCCGTGCCGGTCAGCATCACCGATGTCGCCCGTGCCGCCGGCGTCTCGGCGTCCACCGTGTCCCGCGCACTGCGGGGCCGGCCCGGCGTCTCGGACGAGGTGCGCACCCAGATCGCGGCCGTCGCCGCACAACTCGGCTACACGGCGTCCCGTTCGGCGTCCAGCCTCGCCAGTGGGCGCACGTACACGATCGGGGTCGTCGCCCCGTACATCGGCCGCTGGTTCTTCGGGACCGTGCTGGACGCCGCCGAGCAGGTGTTCAGCGCCGCCGGGTACGACGTGCTGCTCTACAACCTGGGTTCGGCAGAGGCGCGCAAGCGGTTCTTCACCAAGCTCCCGGTGCGCAAGCGGGTCGACGCGGTGCTGTCGCTGCTCATCCCGGACGAGGAGGAGTCCGCCGCGTTGCGCTCCCTCGGCGTGCCGCTGGCCTCCACGGTCGGCGGCGCCCGCCCCGGCTTCACGGTGGTCGGCATCGACGACCGGGCGGGCGCGGAGAGCGCCGTACGGCACCTGGTGAACCTCGGCCACCGCCGGATCGGCATGATCTCCGGGGCCAGCGGGCCGCTGCACTGGACCACCCCCGTCGACCGCCGCGCCGCCTACCTGCACGTCCTCGCCGAAGCCGGGATCGAGCACGATCCGGCGCTGGTGGCGGACGGCGACTACACCGTGGACGGCGGCGAGCGGGCGATGACCGAGCTGCTGGCCGCGTCCCGGCCGCCGACCGCCGTGTTCGCCCAGTCCGACGAGATGGCGATGGGCGCGTTGCGCGCGCTCAGACGGCATCGGCTGCGCGTGCCGGACGACGTGTCCGTGGTCGGTTTCGACGATCACGAACTCGCCGATGTGATCGGGCTGACCACCGTCGCCCAGCCGGTCGCCGGCCAGGGCGCGGAGGCCGCCCGGCTGCTGCTGCGGCAGTTGGACGAGCCGGACGTCGAACAGCCGCCCGGCCGGGTGGAGATGCCCATACGGCTCGTCCTGCGCGAGACGACGGCGCCGCCGCGCCCGCGCGGACCCCAGTGACTTCCCGCACGCCCCGCAAGTCCCGCATGTCCCGCACGGCCCGTACGCCCATACGACCCGTACGCCCCGGACCCCGCCACCCCCCTCCCGCCGAACGCCGTCCAGCCCGGCACCCGACCGCCCCAGCACCCGACAGCCCCCCGCACCTCGCACCCTCATCCCGCACGGAGGCACACACCATGAACCCGTCCACCAGCTCGACCAGCAGAAGGTTCCGCCGCACCGCCCGTACGGGGCTGGCCCTGGTCCTCCCCCTGGCGGCGCTGGCCGCCTGCGGCGGGGGCGGTGGTGGTGACACGTCCGCCGAGGCCGGCAGCGGCGAGGGGACGATCAGCGTCTGGGCCCACCAGGGTCAGAAGAGCGAGTCGGAGGCCTTGCAGAACGCGGTGAAGTCGTTCAACTCCTCGCAGGACAAGGTCAAGGTCGAACTGAAGCTGATACCGGAGACCGACTACACCAAGACGATCACCGCGACGGACGCCGGCGAACTGCCGGACGTCCTGGAGTTCGACGGCCCGACGATGGCGAACTTCGTCTACAACAAGAAGCTCGCCCCGATCGACGACCACGTCTCCGCCAAGACCCTCGACAACGCCACCGACGCGAACAAGGCGCAGGGCGAGATCGACGGAAAGCACTACGGCCTGGGCATGTTCGACTCGGGGCTCGGCATGTACGGCAGCAAGAAGCTGCTGGACGCGGCCGGTGTGACGTACCCGAAGGGCCTGGACGACGCCTGGACCGCGAAGGAGTTCGACGCCGCGCTCAAGGCGCTCAAGGCGAAGGACTCCGACGGCAAGGTCATCGACCTCCAGGAGGGCAACGGCTACGCCACCGAGTGGGGCACCTACGGATTCGCCCCGATCGTCTGGTCGGCCGGCGGCGCCCTGCTGAAGGACGGCAAGGCGGCGGGCGCCCTCGACACCCCGGCCGTGGCGTCGGCCATGAAGACCTTCCAGTCCTGGAAGGCCACCACGGACGCCAACACCGACGGCAACGCCTTCGCCAAGGGCCGGGTCGCCCTGAGCTGGGTCGGGCACTGGATGTACCCCGCCTACAGCGAGGCACTCGGTGACGACCTGGTCGTGCTGCCGCTGCCCGACTTCGGCGACGGTCCGAAGACCGGCCAGGGCTCGTGGGCCTGGGGTGTCGGGGCGAACAGCAAGAACGCCAAGGCCGCGGGCACCTTCCTGGACTTCCTCCTCGACGACACCAACGTCGGCGCCATGACGAAGGCCAACGGCGCTCCGCCGGCCACGAAGTCCGCGCTCGCCGCGAGCCCCCTCTACCGGCAGGGCGGCCCGCTCCAGCTCTTCGCCGACCAGCTCGCCAAGCCCTGCGGCGACAGTGACATCAGCAAGTCGTGTGTCGCCGTCACCCGGCCGGTGACCGCCGGATACCCCGTGGTGACCGCGAAGTTCAGCGAGGCGGTGAGCTCGATCTACGGCGGCGCCGACCCGAAGGAGGCCCTGTCGAAGGCCGCTCGCGCCATCGACCGGGACTTCTCGGACAACGCCGGCTACGAGATCCCGTAGCCACGCGCCCGGTCGGCCGCAGCGCACCCATCGGGTCCGGTTGACGGCATCCGTTCAACCGGACCCCGGTGCGACCGCGCCCATCGGCCAGTCGGACTCAACGCGTCCAGCCGAACCCATCGGCCGGGGCGGGCGCGCACCCCGTGTTCGCCCGCCCCTCCGGGAAGAGGACCCCTCCGTGAAAACCGTGGAACCCGCGCCCGCGGCGGCCCCAGGCCGACAGCAGGCCTCACCCTCCGGCGCACCGGCCCCGCGGCCGTCGCGCCGCAACCGCGAATGGCTGCACGGACTGCTCATGTCCGCCCCCGCCGTCGCCGGGCTGATCGCCTTCGTCGGCATCCCCTTCTGCTACGCCGTCGTGCTCTCCTTCTACAACGTGCGCCTCGGCTCCCCGCTGGAACCCACCTTCTTCGGTGTCGAGCAGTACCGACGGCTCTTCACCGACCCCGACCTCTCCGGCCCGTTCCTGCGGGCGCTGCTCAACAACCTGACCTTCGCCGTGGTCGTCGTCCCCCTCCAGACCGGCCTCGCCCTGGGCCTGGCGATCCTGCTGAACCGCAAGCTGAGGGCGATCGGCGTCTTCCGGTCGGTGTTCTTCATGCCGGTCGTCTTCCCGATGGCCCTGGTCGCGGTGATCTGGCGGCTGATCCTCGCCCGCAGCGACCAGGGCATGCTCAACTCGGCGCTGGACGCGGTGAGCCTCGGCAACTGGGGCGCGTTCGACTGGCTCGGCGACGGCCTGACCGCGATGGCCTCGATCATCGTCCTCTCCGTCTGGCAGGGCGTGGGTTTCCAGATGGTCATCCTGCTCGCCGGGCTCCAGCAGATCCCGGGCGAGCTCTACGAGGCCGCCCAGCTCGACCGGGCCTCGCGCTGGCAGCAGTTCCGGCACGTCACCCTGCCCGGCATCCGCTCCACCCTCGTCTTCGTCGTGATGCTCACCTCGGTGCTGTCCTTCCGCGTCTTCGACCAGGTCTACGTCCTGGTCAAGGGCGGCGGGCTCGACGAGGACGCGGCCCGCACGGTGATGTACCAGGCCGTCACCACCGCCTTCGACCAGAACAACATCGGCCAGGCGTCCGCGATCACCGTCGTGTTCTTCCTGATCGTCGTCGCCCTGACCCTGATCCAGCGCCGCGTCGTCCGGCCCGACAACGAGGACTGAGCATGAGCACCACTACGAGCACGCACACGGGTGTGGGTGGGCGCGCGGGCGTGAGCACGGGGGGCGGCCTCTCCCGTGGACCGCTGCGCCGCTTCCTCGACTACGCCGTCCTCTCCGTCCTGGCGTTCGTCTTCGCCCTGCCCGTCCTCTATCTCCTCCTCGGCAGCCTCAAGCCGTCCGACGAGGTCCTGGACGGGCTGTCCGGCTTCCTCCCCACCCATCTGTCCTTCGACAACTACTCCGCCGTCCTGGACAGCCTGAACTCCGACAGCACGGGCTACTTCTGGCAGTTCATGGGCGTCTCGCTGTTGCTGGCGTTCGTGGTGGTGACGGGCGGCCTCTTCATCAACTCGATGGCGGCGTACGGGCTCTCGCGGCTGAGGTGGCGGGGCCGGGAGGCCGTCTTCACCCTGGTCCTGCTGCTGATGCTGGTGCCGTTCGAATCGGTGGCCGTGCCGCTGTTCTACATGTTCAACGACCAGCGGAACACGCTCTTCATCCAGGCGCTCCCCTTCGTCGCCAACGCCTTCTCGGTCTACCAGTTCCACACGTTCTTCCGTTCGATCCCGCCGAGCATCGAGGAGGCGGCCCGGCTGGACGGCGCGGGCCCGTGGCGCACCTTCTTCGCGATCATCGTCCCGATGTCGAAGCCGGCCTTCGCCTCGGTCGCCATCCTGACCTTCCTCACCCAGTGGGGGTCGTTCCTGTGGCCGGTGCTGATGGTCTCGGACCCGTCGGTACGTCCGCTGCCGCTGGAGATGAGCGTGTTCCAGGGGCAGCAGCCCCCGGACTGGGGCCAGATCCTCGCCTTCGGCGTCCTCCTCGTCCTGCCGGTGCTGATCGTCTTCGCCTTCTTCCAGCGGTGGTTCGTCCAGGGGGTGGCCAGCTCGGCGGTGAAGGGGTGACGCACCACGCCGGCTCCGGGGCGGCCGTACGCCGAAGCGCTGTGGCGGGGCCCGCTGTCAGTGGCCGGTGCGATGCTGTGGGCATGAACCGGGACGATCTGGTGCGGCTGCGGCGGGCTCGGGACCGCATGGACCGCGAGTACGCCGAGCCGCTCGACGTGACCGCGCTCGCGCGCACCGCGCTGATGTCCCCCGGACACTTCCACCGCAGCTTCCGCACGGCTTTCGGCGAGACGCCGTACGGCTATCTCATGACCCGCCGGATAGAGCGCGCCAAGGCGTTGCTCCGCCGCGGCGATCTCACGGTGACCGAGGTGTGCCTGGCCGTGGGCTGTACGTCACTGGGCTCCTTCAGTTCCCGCTTCACCGAACTGGTCGGCGAGACACCGAGCGCGTACCGGGCCCGCTCGCACAAGGAGAGCGCGGCCATCCCCGCGTGTGTGGCGAAGCGCCTGACCCGGCCGACCCGACACCGCATACGCACGGCGGAACCCGGCGAGGCGTCCTAGTGCCGCGGCAGGCAACGTTTGCCCGTCAAGGAGCGGCGTCCGGTGCGTGCTCTCGGTGTGCCGGCCGAAAGCCTTCTACTGGATGTACTTGTGGATGTACTTGGGTTTTCGGCCGGTGCGGCGAGAGGGCGTGCCGGGCGTCGCGACGGGGCGAACGTTGCCTGTCGCGGCACTAGCGTGAGGACATGGCTACGAACGATCCGCACGCCGCGCCCGGGCTCCCGGCCCCGGATGTGAAGCTCGCCCAGTGCTTCCTCGCCGTCGACGACCATGACAAGGCGCTCGCCTTCTATCGTGACGTGCTCGGCATGGAGGTCCGCGGCGACGTGGGCTTCGAGGGCATGCGCTGGGTCACCGTGGGCTCCCCGCTCCAACCGGACGTCGAGATCGTCCTGGAGCCGCCGGCCGCCGACCCCGACATCTCCCCCGCCGACCGCGAGACCATCGCCGCCCTCCTCGCCAAGGGCGTGCTGCGCGGTGTCAACTTCACCACGACCGACTGCGACGCCCTCTACAGCCGTGTCGAAGCCTCCGGTGCCGACGTCCTCCAGGCCCCCACGGACCAGCCGTACGGCGTCCGCGACTGCGCGTTCCGCGACCCGGCGGGCAACATGCTGCGCTTCATGCAGCGCCGGGACTGACCGCCCGGACGCGGCGGCGGCCCGGCCCGCGGAAAACGGCGTTGCGTGGAACGGGGCGGCAGGGGACCGTACGAGTCGTTCAGCCGTGGGGCTGGACCGTACGACAGGGAGCGGCGCTGTGGGTGGAGTGGGCGACAACGGCAGTGGCGGCGGGGACGGCGGCTCGATGGGCCGGGCCGGTGGGCCGATCCGGTGGACGTACGCGTTCGTCGACCGGCCTGCGGCCCGGTTCGAGCGGGCCTGTGCCTTCTGGACGGCGGTCACGGCGACGCGGCTGTCCGCACCGCGAGGTGATCGGGGCGAGTTCGTCACGCTGCTGCCCAAGAACGGCGACGCGTGCGTGAAGGCGCACGGCGTCGAGTCGGGCGACGGCGGCGCTCACCTGGACTTCGCGGTCGAGGACGTCCACGCGCTCGTCGACCGGGCGGTCCGGCTCGGCGCCGAGGTGGTCGCCCCGCACGACGACTGGGCGGTGCTCGGCTCACCCGCCGGGCAGCTCTTCTGCGTGGTGCCATGGCGCGGAGAGGCCAAGCGGCCACCGGTGGTGGACGGGAGCCGGCTGGACCAGGTGTGCCTCGACGTGACGCCGGCCGCCTTCGGGGACGAGGTCTCCTTCTGGGCGGCCCTGACGGGGTGGGACTCCCGCCCGGGTTCCCGCCCGGAGTTCCATGTGCTGCGCCCGCCGACCGGCCTCCCCCTCCGCATCCTCCTCCAGCGCCTCGACGCCCCCCGCCCCACCTCGGCTCACCTCGACTTCGCCTGCACCGACATCGACACCACCCGGGGCCGCCACGAGTCCCTCGGCGCGACGTGCGTGTCCCGCCATCCCCCCTGGACCGTGATGCGCGACCCGGCAGGGGGCACGTACTGCCTGACGGGCCGCGCCCCTGAGACAGGCGGACTGCCTCCGACGGCGGGGTGAGGTCGGACCCTGGGGCCCGCGGGCACCGCCGGCTCAGATGTCCTCCGCGCCTTCCAGCACGGGGCGGATGACCACGGGGTACTCCGGGAGCCCCTCGGGGCCGGGGCACTGGGCGACGCGGGCCGCGATCTCCGTGACCCGGTCCAGGTCGGCGCAGTCCAGGAGCCAGTAGCCGGCGAGCAGTTCAGCGGTCTCCGGGTACGGACCGTCCGTGATCACCGGTTTGCCGTCGACGTCCGCCGTGACGAACCGGGTGCGCGCCGGCTCGGCCAGCCCCTGCCCGTCGAGCATCTCCCCGGTCTCGGTGAGGTCGTCGTTGATCGCGCTCATATAGGCGTACATGGCGCGCAACTCATCCTGCGTCCAGGCCGGAGAGTGCTCGGAGGCCTTGCCCCGCATGCCTTCGTAGTCCGCCTGCGTCCCGAGGACCATCATCAGGAACTTCATGAGTCCGCTCCTTCGTCCGCCGCCGGCCGGCTGAAGCCAGGGGCCGAAGCCAGAAACCGAAGCCAGGGGCCGAGCCCAGCCCGGTCAGGCCTTCTCCTCGGTCCTCGCCTCGGCCGGAGCCGACTCCGTCACCTCGGTCGACTCAGCGTCCGCCTCGGCTTCGCCGGGACGCGTCTCATGACCGGCGGGACCGGCATGGGCGGCACCACCAGCGTGACCGCCATGCGCACCATGGCTCCCGTGCGTCCGCCGGGCGACCGCGCGGGGCTTCTCCGCGGCGGCCTCCGCGGCCGCGACGGCCTCGTCGACGTACGCCGCACACTCGTGATTCCTGCACGGACCCGGACCCCACACGGGTACCCACGCGCCCAGCGTCTTGTGTCGCCGTACGACCGTGGCCACAGGCTGTCCGCAGACCGGGCAGACATGCTCGTCGATGCCCATGTCCTCAGGGTAGGGCCGACGGGGCCGGTGCGCTCCCCGCCGTACACCGACAATCTGCGCCCCTCGGCGTCGGCGCCCGGCGCTCAGCGCTTCCTGCTGTACTTCCGCACGACCACCCCGTTGTCGAAGCCGCGCACCTCGTCGAGCGTGAACTCGGAGAGGGCGAATCCGGAGCCGAACATCGGCATGCCGGAACCCTGCACGACCGGGTACGTCTTGATGATCAGCTCGTCGATCTCGTCGATCAGTTCTCCCGCGACCTGCGAGCCACCGCAGAGGTAGATGCCGAGACCGCCGTCCTCCGCCTTGAGCTCGCGGACCTTGCCGACCAGGTCCTCCGAGATGATCTCGACGTGCGGGTCGGGCGACTCCTTCAGCGTGCGCGAGGCGACGTACTCGCGCAGATGGGCGAACGGGCTGGTGATGCCCTCCTTCAGCGCGATGTCGTAGCTGGCACGGCCCTGGATGATCGTGTCGTAGTCCTTGTTGGGGAGGCCGTCGGTGCCGATGAGCCGGCGGACGTGGCTCGGGTTGGTGTCCGGGTGCTCCGCGCGGAGGTACTCGGCGAACTCACCCACCACATAGGGATACATGTACGACGCGTCACCGTCCGGGTCCCCGATGAACCCGTCGATCGAACACGCGATGAGGTACGTCAGCTTGCGCAAACCGGTCTCTTTCCCTCGTCCGACAGTCTTTGGCGCCAGGGCCGGCGGCAGTCGTCCGACACCGCCGCCCCGCAACCACGTCAGTTATAGTACTTCATCTGTAGTGGTTGCAAGGGAATTCGGAATTCAGCACGAAGGAGCCCCGGATGGTCAGGAACCCCGAGCGCAGGGTCGCTCTGCTGGACGCGGCGGTGGCGGTGCTGGCACGGGAGGGGGCACGCGGTCTGACGTTCCGCGCGGTGGACACCGAGGCCGCCGTACCGGTGGGCACCGCGTCGAACTACTTCGCCGACCGCGACGCCCTGCTCCACCAGATCGACGCACGGCTGAAGGAACGCCTGGCCCCCGACCCGGCCGTGGTCGAGGAGCTGCTCGCCTCACCGAAGGACCGGACCCTGGTCGTGGCCTTCATGCGTGATCTGCTGGCCCGCGTCACCGGGGACCGCACCGGCTACCTCGCCCACCTCGAACTACGCCTCGAAGCCACCCGCCGCCCTGCTCTGTACGCCTCGTACACCGAGTCGGTGCGCGGTGAACTGGACTTCGGCATGCGGTTCCACCGTGAGGCGGGCCTCCCCGGCGGCGACGAGACCGTCATGGTGCTCTACCTGGCCATGCAGGGCCTCCTGCTCGAACACCTGACCTTGCCGGACGTCCTCGACGACGCCCTTCCCGGGGTCACCGCCCCCGAGGGCCTGATGGAACGCGTCGTGCGGACGATCGTCCCGTAGGAGCGAAGAACCGGCGGGCCCCGCACACCGTGGGGATGTGCGGGACCCGCCGACCACCCGAAGGCGCCGGCACCGCGCGGGGTCAGGTCCGCACGGCACCGCACCTCCGGAGCATCGACCGCCTCCGGCGGCCCACCTCAGCTGCTGCGGCGCGTCACGAACTCGGCCAGCGCGAGCAGCCCACCGGCCGACTCCGGGTCCGGCACCGCGCGCGAGAGTTCGTGCATGGCCCTGGCCATGCGATCGGCGGCCTGGATCTGCGCCCAGTCGCGCCCGCCGGCCCGCTCCACGACCGACGCCGTGCGCTCCAGGTCCCCCTCCTCGTACGGCAGTCCGTACAGCTCGGCGAGTTCGACGGCCGCCGGGGTGCCGGAGGCCAGCGCCGCGACCACCGGCAGGGACTTCTTGCGGGCCATGAGATCCGCCCCGGCCGGCTTGCCGGTGTGGCTCGGGTCGCCCCAGATGCCGATCACGTCGTCGATGAGCTGGAAGGCCAGCCCGGCCTCCCGCCCGAACGCGTCCAGTGCCTCGACGTCCTCGTCACCGGCGCCCGCGTACAACGCGCCCACCGCACAGGCGCAGCCGAGCAGCGCGCCCGTCTTGGCCTCGGCCATGACGAGCACCTCGTCGAGAGTGACCTCCTCGGGCCGACGGCTCTCCATCTCGGTGTCGGTGTGCTGGCCCGCGCACAGTTCGACGACGCAGGCCGCGAGCCGGGCGGAGGCCGCGGCCGACGCCGGATGCGGATCCTCGGCGAGCAGTTGCTGGGCCAGGGCCTGGAGCGCGTCCCCGGCCAGGATCGCGTCGGGAATCCCGAACACGGACCAGGCGGTGGCCCGGTGTCTGCGCGTGGTGTCCCGGTCCATCACGTCGTCGTGCAACAGCGTGAAGTTGTGCACCAGCTCCACCGCTGCGGCGGCCCGCACGGCGGCGGACTCGCGCCCGCCGAGCGCGGAGACGGCGGCGAGGACCAGTGCCGGGCGTATCGCCTTGCCGGCGTTCCCCGTGACCGGGGTGCCGTCCGCGTCCTCCCAGCCGAAGTGGTAGCGCGCGACGCGGCGCATCGAAGCGGGCAACGACCCGACGGCCCGGCGCAGTTCCGGATCGACCGACCTCCGCGCCTGTTCCAGGATCTCCGCCGCCTCGTGTCCTTCGGGGCCGCTCGCCGTGGCCGCCCGGCCGACCGGCCCGCCCGCACCGGCGGCAGGCGACGTCTTCTCCGGTTCGGTGTCCCCCTCCGACTCCAGAACCTGCCTCGGATTCCACTCGACGACCGCCGCCGGCCTCGGGACCCCGGCGCCGGGGCTCCGCTTCGTCTCCGTCACGGACTCACCCATGGGATCGCCTCGGAGAGGCCGCGGAGGGTGGCGGTTCCGCTGTGTGCGGGCGCGTGCGTGCGGGGTGGTGTCCCCGCCCTGTCGGGCGGGGACATGGCGTCCGGTCGGACAGGGTCACCGCCAGCGGCCGATCTCGACGTTCTCCAGCACGCCGAGTGCGTCGGGGACCAGGACCGCGGCCGAGTAGTAGGCCGTCACGAGGTACTTGATGATCGCCTGTTCGTTGATGCCCATGAACCGCACGGACAGGCTGGGCTCGATCTCGTCGGGGATGCTCGCGGCCCGCAGACCGATGACACCCTGGTCCTCCTCGCCGGTACGCATGGCGATGATCGACGTGGTCCTGGCCTCGGTCACCGGGATCTTGTTGCACGGGTAGATCGGCACGCCGCGCCAGGTGGGGATGCGGTTGCCGGCGATGTCGACGGTCTCCGGGACCAGCCCGCGCTTGTTCAGTTCGCGACCGAACGCGGAGATCGCGCGCGGGTGGGCGAGCAGCAGCTTGGTGCCCCGGCGGCGGCAGAGCAGCTCGTCCAGGTCGTCCGGGCTGGGCACACCGTCGTGCGGCTGGAGCCGCTGGTCGTACTCGCAGTTGTGGAGGAGACCGAACTCCCGGTTGTTGATGAGCTCGTGCTCCTGGCGCTCCTTCAACGCCTCGACCGTGAGCCTGATCTGCTGCTCGGTCTGGTTCATCGGCTGGTTGTAGAGGTCGGCCACGCGCGTGTGGATGCGCAGGACGGTCTGGGCGACGCTGAGTTCGTACTCGCGCGGCGCGGCCTCGTAGTCGACGAAGGTGTGCGGGATGTCCGGCTCACCGCTGTGGCCGGCGGCGAGGTCGATCTCCTTCTCGCCGTACTTATTGGTGCGCTGCGACGGGATCGAGCGCTGTTCCTGCAGGTGCTCGCTCAGCGTCTCGGCACGCTCGGCGAGTTGCTCGACGGCCTGGCCCGGCAGGACGAGCACCGTGCACGCGGTGACCGCGCGGGCCGTGTACTCCCAGATCGCGTCGGGGTCGAGCAGGGCCTGTTCGCCGAAGTAGGCGCCGTCGGCCAGTACGCCGAGGACCGCGTCGTCGCCGTAGGGGCCGGTGCCGACCTTCTCGACCTTGCCGTGCGCGAGCAGGAACACCTCTTCCGCCGGGCTGCCGAATTCGGCCAGGACGTCGCCGGGCGCGAACTCCCGCTGCTCGCAGCGCCGGGCCAGCTCGCCCAGTACGTCGATGTCCTCGTAAGTCCGCAGGGCCGGCAGTTCGCCGAGCTCCGCGGGGATGACGGCGACCTGGTCGCCGGTCTTCACAAAGGTGACGCGGCCGTCGCCGACCGCGTAGGTGAGCCGCCTGTTCACCCGGTACGTGCCGCCCTGCACGTTCACCCAGGGCAGGGTGCGCAGCAGCCAGCGCGAGCTGATCTCCTGCATCTGGGGCGTGGACTTCGTGGTGGTGGCCAGGTTCCGGGCAGCGGCCGTGCCGAGACTCTGCTGCGGCCTGTCCTGCTGCGAGCGAACCTCTTCGCCTACCGACATTCGGATTCCCCTCCGGGTATGCACTGACAGCACTGATCGCGGTCACCGATCTCGCGATCCAGCCTTGCATCACGGAGGGTGCTGATGCTATTACCCGAAAGAGCGGGAATGGATCTTCGGAGACTGGGCAGGACCGCGGGTTCTGTCGACCACGCGTGCGCCCGTCGGAGCCCTCGCCCAATCTGACCGGATCGGTTCGCACGGCCCACGGCCGACTGGCTCCTGCCGGGAGCCGGGGGTACAAGCATGCCTACGAGGCGGCCTCGACCAGCGGCCGTCGCCCGGCACGAAGGAGCCGGCCATGGCCCCACCCATGTCCGCGAGCAGGTTTCTCACCGTCCTCAAAAACGAGGGCGTGCGGGTCGTCGAGGTAGGCGACTGGGAACATCACAACCGCAACCATGTGGGCCCGTGGGGGCCCGTCCACGGCGTGATGATCCACCACACCGTCACTTCCGGCAGCGAACGCACCGTGCGTATCTGCCGTAACGGGTACTCGGGGCTGCCCGGCCCGTTGTGCCACGGTGTGATCACCAAGGACGGCCGGGTGCACCTCGTCGGCTACGGCCGGGCCAACCACGCCGGTCTGGGCGACGACGACGTGCTGCGGGCCGTGATCGCCGAGAAGGCGCTGCCCAAGGACAACGAGTCCAACACCGACGGCAACCGCCACTTCTACGGCTTCGAGTGCGAGAACCTCGGCGACGGCGAGGACCCCTGGCCGGAGGCACAACTCGAAGCCATCGAGCGGGTCTCCGCCGCCGTCTGCCGCCACCACGGCTGGAACCAGCGGTCCGTCATCGGCCACCTCGAATGGCAGCCCGGAAAGGTCGACCCCCGGGGCTTCACCATGGCCCAGATGAGAGAGCGCGTACGGGACCGCCTGAAATAGGGCCCGGCCGCGGGCGCGCCCCACGCCGACCGGTCATGTGTCCGACAATGGGCTCGTGACCGGCCAGCCCTCCGACCCGGACGACGCCACCGTCCAGGACAGCCCCTCCGTCCCCGACGATCCCAGCGCCGCCCTGAACCCCAGGCTGCCGTCCCCCCTCCAGGAGGTCGAGGACGAGCGCTTCGCACGTCACGGCATCCGGCTGCTGCTCAAGCGCGACGACCTGATCCACCCGCGGCTCGTCGGCAACAAGTGGCGCAAACTGGCCCCGAACCTGCGCGCGGCGGCGGGCCGCCCGCTGCTCACCTTCGGCGGCGCCTACTCGAACCACCTGCGCGCCACAGCCGCCGCGGGCCACCTCCTCGGCCTGCCCACCATCGGCGTGGTGCGCGGCCAGGAGCTGGCCGACCGTCCCCTGAACCCGTCGCTGGCCCGCTGCACGGCGGACGGGATGCGGCTGCACTTCATCGACAGATCGACGTATCGCCACAAGTCCGACCCGGCCACCCTGGCGGCCGTCCTCCGCGCCGCCGACGCGCAGGACGCGTATCTGGTCCCCGAGGGCGGCAGCAACGCCCTCGCCGTGCGCGGCTGCCGGGACCTCGGCGCGGAACTGCGCGGCCGGGCCGACGTGGTGGCCCTCGCCTGCGGCACCGGCGGCACCCTCGCCGGACTGGCCGCGGGCCTGGCTCCCGACCAGCGTGCCCTCGGCATTCCGGTTCTCAAGGGCGGCTTCCTCTATGAGGAGATACGACAGCTCCAGAACAGGACGTTCGGTGGCCCGCGCGGCAACTGGAGTCTCGACGACCGCTTCCACTTCGGCGGTTACGCCCGGACCTCCGCCGAACTGGACGCCTTCGCGGACGACTTCGAGACCCGCCACTCCCTCCCGGTGGAGCGTCTCTATGTCGCCAAGTTGCTCTACGGACTTGTCGCCCTGGCGGCGCAGGACGCCTTCCCGCCCGGGACGACGGTCGCCGCGGTGATCACCGGCCGCCCCTTCCCGGAGCACACGGCCTAGGAGACCTCCCGGTAGGCCGCCGCCTCCTCCAGGTCCAGCCTGCGCAGCAGCGTGCGCAGCATCTCGTCGTCGATGTACCGGCCGTCCCGCAGCTTGACGAAGACCGCGCGTTCGGCGCCGATCATCTCCCGGGAGAGGCGGCTGTAGGTGTCGTCGGCGCTCTCGCCGGTCACCGGGTTCACGGCGCCGAGCCGCTCCCAGACGGCGTTGCGGCGCCGTTCCAGGACCGTGCGCAGGCGGTCGACGAGCGGCGGCGGCAGTTCGTTGCGCTCGTTCGCGAGGAGTTCGTCCAGCCGGGCCTCGGCCGCCCGGGACGCCTGGGCCTGGGCGTTGGCCTCGGCGAGGGTCTCGGCCTGCTGGTCACGTCCCGGCAGCTTCAGGACGCGGATCAGCGGCGGCAGGGTCAGCCCCTGGATGACGAGCGTCCCGATGACCGTCGTGAAGGTGAGGAAGAGGATCAGGTTCCGCTCGGGGAAGTCCTCCCCGCCGTGCACGGTGAGCGGGATCGAGAAGGCGATGGCCAGCGAGACGACGCCCCGCATGCCGGCCCAGGCGATGACGAACGGCGCCTTCCAGGTGGGATCGTCCTCCCGCTCCCGGATGCGCCGCGACAGTATGCGGGGCAGGAAGGTCGCCGGATAGACCCACACGAACCGGGACACCACGACCACGAGGAAGACGGCCACGGCGTACCAGGCGGCACGGCCCCCCTCGTACTCGCCGAGCCCTTCGAGGACGACCGGGAGCTGGAGTCCGATGAGGGCGAACACGGCGGACTCCAGCAGGAAGGCGACCATCTTCCACACCGCCTCCTCCTGGAGGCGGGTGGCGAAGTCGACCTGCCAGTTGCGGTGGCCGAGGTACAGGCCGACGACGACCACGGCGAGCACCCCGGAGGCGTGCACCCACTCGGCGAGCCCGTAGGCGACGAAGGGGATCAGCAGGGAAAGGGTGTTCTGCAGCAGTGCTTCCTCGAGGTGCGTGCGCAGCCAGTGCAGGGGCACCATCAGCAGCAGGCCCACCGCGACGCCACCGACCGCCGCCACCAGGAACTCCCCGATCCCGCCGGACCAGCTCGCGCCCTCGCCGACGGTGGCCGCGAGCGCCACCCGGTAGGCGGTGATCGCGGTCGCGTCGTTCACCAGGGACTCGCCCTGCAGGATCGTGGTGATCCGCGACGGCAGCCCCACCCGCCGGGCGACCGCCGTCGCCGCGACCGCGTCCGGCGGCGCCACGACCGCGCCGAGCACCAGGGCGGCGGTCAGCGGCATCCCCGGCACGATCAGGTACACGGCCCAGCCCACGGCGAGGGTGGCGAACAGGACGTACCCGACCGACAGCAGGGCCACGGGCCGCAGTTGGGCCCGCAGGTCGAGGTAGGAACTGTCGCGGGCGGCGGTGTACAGCAGCGGGGGCAGGATCAGCGGCAGGACGATCTCGGGGTCGAGTTCGTAGTGCGGCACCCCGGGCAGGTACGACACGACGAGCCCCACCGCCACCAGCAGCAGCGGGGCGGGCACCGGCGTACGCCGGGCGGCACCGGCGACCGTCGCGCTCCCTGCGACCAGCAACAGCAAGGGCAAAAAGTGCATGGCTTCCGCCGCCTTCGTTTCCGCGCGAGGTTCCGCGCGCCCGTCGTAACCTGGCAATCATGAAACAGTGCACGCACACGGACGCGCTGCCGCACCCCGAGCCCGATCCCCTGAGCGACACCTGCCCGGAGTGCCTTGCCGCCGGGAGCCACCCGGTGCAGTTGCGGATGTGCCTGGAGTGCGGGCACGTGGGCTGCTGCGACTCCTCGCCGATGCGGCACGCGACCGAGCATCACAAGGAGAGCGGCCATCCCATCATGCGTACGTTCGAGCCCGGTGAGACCTGGCGCTGGTGCTTCGTGGACCATGTACTCGTTTGACGAACACGGCCGAGACGACGTACGACGGAACCATGTCACCCCGTGACACGTCGACGTACTCGTGTGACACGGTTCGGCGGTCCGACGCCTGGGTACGTCAATCCGGCGCGCGCTCTTCCTATTTGAGGCCCGCAGACCTCTAGCCACCGAGCGTATTCATAGGCTTACTATGAGTGACAGCATGGGGTGGGGTCCTCAGGACCCCGAGGACACGGCGCTCGGTAGCGCGATAGCGTCACCGCTGAACCACGTAGCGCGTTACCCCGGGGGGCGACCCTCGGCCCCCGAAAAAGCTTGTACCACCTTGGAGGTGAGGGTGTCCCAGATCGCAGGCGAGCCCGGGACCCAGGACTTCGTGGAAGTCCGGCTGCCGGCCGCGGGTGCCTACCTGTCGGTGCTGCGTACGGCGACGGCCGGCCTCGCAGCCCGTTTGGACTTCACCCTCGACGAGATCGAGGATCTGCGCATCGCGGTCGACGAGGCCTGCGCGATCCTGCTGCAGCAGGCCGTGCCCGGCTCGGTGCTCAGCTGTGTCTTCCGTCTGGTCGACGATTCGCTGGAGGTCACGGTCTCGGCCCCCACCACGGACGGCCACGCCCCTTCGCGCGACACCTTCGCCTGGACCGTGCTGTCGGCCCTGGCGGGCAAGGTCTCCTCCGCGGTGGCCGACGACAAAACCGTTTCGATCAGCCTCTACAAACAGCGCGGCGCCGGCCCCGGGCCGGCGTGAGGAACGGGGACGGGCCGGTGCGGGACGAAGAACGCGGCACACGGGAACTGCCCGCGGAGGATGACGGCGGTCCGAGTGGGCCGGCGCATCTGGCGGACGGCGTCGACGGCATCCCCGAGCAGGCCCGGCCGCACCCGGAGGACGAGTCCTCGGCGGCGGCCGGAGCCTCTCGGTGGGCGGAGCCGTCCGACGGCGAGGCATCCTCCGACGGGCAACGGGATCCGGAGGGTGCCCTACGGAGCACCACGTCCTCACGAGGGCGGACTGGGGCCTCCCCCGCTCGACCACAGTCGAGAACTGGGGGAACGGTGACGGCGGGCGGGACTATGAGCGAGCACGAGCGACACGACGAGGCGAGCGCGCAGAGCGTGCGAAGCGCACAGCACGACCCTCATGACCGCAGCGGGGCGCGCGCCCTGTTCGTGGAGCTGCGCGCCCTGCCGGACGGCAGTGCCGAGTACGCGGAGCTACGCAACAGGCTCGTCCGGATGCACCTGCCGCTCGTGGAGCACCTCGCACGTCGGTTCCGCAACCGCGGCGAGCCGCTGGACGACCTGACGCAGGTCGCCACCATCGGCCTGATCAAGTCGGTGGACCGTTTCGACCCGGACCGGGGCGTGGAGTTCTCCACGTACGCGACTCCGACGGTCGTCGGCGAGATCAAGCGGCACTTCCGCGACAAGGGCTGGGCGGTGCGGGTACCGCGCCGGCTGCAGGAGTTGCGGCTCGCGCTGACCACGGCCACGGCCGAGCTGTCGCAGCAGCACGGGCGCTCCCCGACGGTGCACGAGCTGGCCGAGAAGCTGGCCATCTCGGAGGAGGAGGTCCTGGAGGGCCTGGAGTCGGCCAACGCGTACTCCACGCTCTCCCTGGACGTCCCCGACACCGACGACGAGTCCCCGGCCGTCGCGGACACGCTCGGCGCGGAGGACGAGGCGCTCGAGGGCGTCGAGTACCGGGAGTCCCTGAAGCCGCTGCTCGAAGACCTCCCGCCGCGCGAGAAGCGGATCCTGCTGCTGCGGTTCTTCGGCAACATGACCCAGTCGCAGATCGCCCAGGAGGTCGGCATCTCCCAGATGCACGTCTCCCGGCTGCTGGCGAGGACGCTGGCACAACTGCGCGAGAAGCTGCTCGTCGAGGAGTAGCGGGGGCGGAGCCGGGGCGCCGTTCGTGGTGCGAGACAGCTCCAGGAGCCGTCAGCGGCGCCCAGGGCCTTCGGTTTCCGCGGATGCCCGGCCGAGCAGGCCCGCTGCTTCCGCGGATGCCCGGCCGAGCAGGCCTCAGCCTCCGTCCGCCCGGTGATCGGCTGGGCCGCCGGATTCAGCAGCAGTTCGTCGGCCGGCCGGGCCGTCGGCTTCCCCGGCGGTTCGGCTCAGCGGCCGACCAGACCGTCGGCTGACGTGGCCGCCCGGCGACCCTAGGCCTTCGGTTCCCGCGCCCGCCCCGGGCCCTGGATGCCGAGGGCCTGGGTCGTGGCCGGATTGATCAGCAGGACCAGTGCGGCCACCGCGACCACCGCCAGTGCGATGCCCGCCGGGATCGCCACGCTGTCGGCACGCAGCAGGTTGTAGGCCACCGGCAGCGCCATGATCTGGGTGATGATGGCGGGCCCTCGGCTCCAGCTCCGCCGCAGCAGCAGCCCGCGCGCGGCGATCAGCGGCAGCAGGGCCAGCGCGATCAGGGTGATGCCGCCGGTGACGCCGGTGCTCAGGTCGTCCGTGTCACCGGTGACGCCGACGACGAGCATGGCCCCGCCGCCCACCAGCAGGGCCACCCCCTCCAGCGCGGCCAGCGCGGCCGCGGCGGTCAGCCGCCCGGGGCGGGGCTCGGCGTCGGAGGTGTCCGGCGTGGGGGTCTGCTCAGGGCTCACCCCTGAAGGGTAGCCCTCGCCCCGTGACCCGCTCCGCCCCCGAGCTGCCCGAGCCAGTGCTCGGTGTCCGGCACGTATGCCGCGTTCGCGCGCCCCCCACGTGCTCATCGTCACTACCTGATCTCCCCCTTGATCCGCACCTCGGTATGGGCCGGGTACCACCCAGTAGGTACGCTGCAACTCATGCGTGCACTTCTCGTGGTCAATCCGGCGGCAACCACCACAAGCGCACGTACGCGCGATGTGCTGATCCACGCCCTCGCGAGCGAGATGAAGCTGGAGGCGGTGACCACCGAGTACCGGGGTCACGCCCGGGACCTCGCCCGCCAGGCCGCGGAGGGCAAGGGCGACATAGAACTGGTCGTCGCGCTCGGCGGCGACGGCACGGTCAACGAAGTCGTCAACGGTCTGCTGCACCACGGCCCGGACCCCGACCGCCTTCCCCGTCTCGCGGTGGTCCCCGGCGGCTCCACCAATGTCTTCGCCCGCGCCCTGGGCCTGCCCAACGACGCCGTGGAGGCGACCGGCGCCCTGCTCGACGCGCTGCGCGAGAGCCGGGAGCGCACGGTCGGCCTGGGCATGGCCTCGGGCACCCCGGGCACGGAGGACGAGGCAGTGCCGTCCCGCTGGTTCACGTTCTGCGCCGGCCTCGGGTTCGACGCGGGCGTGATCGGCCGGGTCGAGCAACAGCGGGAACGCGGGCGGAAATCCACACACGCCCTTTACCTGCGTCAGGCTTTCCGGCAGTTTCTGGAAGAGCCCCACCGCAGACTCGGCACGATCACTTTGGAGCGGGCCGGCGAGGACCCCATTTCCGATCTTGTGCTGTCCATAGTCTGCAACACGTCCCCCTGGACGTTTCTGGGTAATCGCCCGGTGTACGCGTCACCTAAGGCCTCGTTCGATAAAGGTCTCGACGTGCTCGGTCTCAGCCGCATGTCGACGCCCGCGCTCGCCCGATATGGCACACAGTTGCTCACTTCGTCCCCCGAGCGCGGACCCCAGGGCAAGCACGCCACCACCCTGCACGACCTGACCGACTTCACCTTGCATTCGAAGGCCCCCCTCCCCCTGCAGATGGACGGCGACCACCTCGGACTGCGTACGAGCGTGACGTTCACAGGCGTACGCCGTGCACTGCGTGTGATTGTGTGAGCGGAACGGGCAAAAGTCCTTCCACTCGAACGTTTAGGCCAGGATCCACCCCATGGAAGTACGGCTGTGACACAGTCGACACCGAGGAATCAAAAAAAACTTTCCGGAAGGGGTTGTATCCGCCGCTGAGGTTTGCGAGTCTCTACGTGGCGCTCGGGACAGCCCGCAACACCGGCTCAAGCAAGCGCCAGAACCCCTCCTCAATCCACAGGACCACACCAGTCCGTCTGGTGATCGGCCCTTCACTTGTTGAGGGATTCGTGAAAGCGTTCACATTCACAAGCTAACGTGCATGTAATACCAAGGAGAGGTAGCAGCCATGGACTGGCGTCACAACGCCGTTTGCCGCGAGGAAGACCCCGAGCTCTTCTTCCCCATCGGCAACACCGGTCCTGCGCTGCTGCAGATCGAGGAAGCCAAGGCTGTCTGCCGTCGCTGCCCGGTTATCGAGCAGTGTCTGCAGTGGGCGCTTGAGTCCGGCCAGGACTCCGGCGTCTGGGGTGGTCTCAGCGAGGACGAGCGCCGCGCCATGAAGCGCCGCGCCGCCCGCAACCGGGCCCGTCAGGCATCCGCCTGACATCCCACCCAGCAATAGCCTGAGCTTGGCGGCGCGCACAGCGAGTGCGCTTCTCCCGCCCCCGAGCCGCAGCGCGCAGTGCCCCCGGTGCGCTTAACCAGCCACGAGCCCGAGCCCCGGACCACACAATGGTCCGGGGCTCGGTGCTGTTTCCGGCACGACGCCCCACGGTGCTGGGTTCCGCCGTACGCGCGCTACTTCTGGGCACGCACCGGGATGTCCAGGATCACCTGAGTGCCCCGCTCCGGCGCCGGGACCATGTCGAAGGTGCCGCCCAACTCCCCCTCCACCAGCGTCCGTACGATCTGCAGGCCGAGGTTGCCCGAGCGGTGTGGATCGAAGCCCTCGGGGAGGCCGACGCCGTCGTCCTGGACGGTGACGAGCAGCCGGGTCTCCTTGGAGCTGCCGCCGCGGACGGCCGAGACCTCGACCGTGCCGGTGTCGCCCTCACGGAAACCGTGTTCGAGGGCGTTCTGCAGGATCTCGGTGAGGACCATGGACAGCGGGGTGGCGACCTCCGCGTCCAGGATGCCGAACCGTCCGGTGCGCCGGCCGACGACCTTGCCCGGTGAGATCTCGGCGACCATCGCGAGCACCCGGTCGGCGATCTCGTCGAACTCCACCCGCTCGTCCAGATTCTGGGACAGCGTCTCATGCACGATCGCGATCGACCCGACCCGCCGTACGGCCTCTTCGAGGGCCTCCCGGCCGCGCTCGGAATCGATACGCCGGGCCTGGAGGCGCAACAGGGCGGCCACGGTCTGGAGGTTGTTCTTCACCCGGTGGTGGATCTCCCGGATGGTCGCGTCCTTGGTGATCAACTCGCGCTCGCGTCGCCGCAGTTCGGTCACGTCCCGCAGCAGCACCAGCGAACCGATGCGTGGCCCCTTGGGCTTGAGGGGGATCGCACGGAACTGGATCACCCCGTCACTGGACTCGATCTCGAACTCGCGCGGCGCCCACCCGCTCGCCACCTTGGCGAGCGCCTCGTCCACCGGGCCTCGGGAGGGGGCGAGTTCGGCGGTGGTACGGCCGAGGTGGCAGCCCACCAGGTCGGCGGCGAGGCCGAGACGGTGATAGGCGGAGAGGGCGTTCGGGGAGGCGTACTGGACGATGCCGTCGGCGTCGAGCCTGATCAGCCCGTCGCCGACGCGTGGTGAGGCGTCCATGTCGACCTGCTGGTCGGGGAACGGGAACGCGCCCGCGGCGATCATCTGGGCCAGGTCGGACGCGCTCTGGAGATACGTCAGCTCCAGGCGGCTCGGGGTGCGCACGGTCAGCAGATTGGTGTTGCGCGCGATGACGCCGAGGACGCGCCCCTCCCTGCGCACCGGGATGGACTCGACCCGTACGGGCACCTCCTCGCGCCACTCCGGGTCGCCCTCGCGGACGATCCGGCCCTCGTCGTGCGCGGCGTCGAGCAGGGGGCGGCGGCCGCGCGGGACCAGATGGCCGACCATGTCGTCCTGGTACGAGGTGGGGCCGGTGTTGGGGCGCATCTGGGCCACGGAGACATAACGGGTGCCGTCGCGCGTGGGAACCCAGAGGACCAGGTCGGCGAAGGAGAGGTCGGACAGCAGTTGCCACTCCGACACCAGCAGATGCAGCCACTCCAGGTCGGAGTCGCTGAGGGCGGTGTGCTGGCGGACGAGTTCGTTCATGGAGGGCACGTGTGCGAGCGTACCTGGCGGTACGAACATGACCGGAAACCGCCGTTGATATGGCCGGTACGGGCCCGGGAAGCACCCGCGGGCCGCGGCGCCTGAGAGGGACCCTCAACCCTCCCGGCACCGCAGCCCGGAGCAACATCGGCCGTGGGGTGTGCGGTCCCAGTCGGCCGAAGGATGAGGACCCGGAGCAGTCAGGGCAGAGAGCGCCGGTTCCTCGATTCCGCCTTCCTGTGCGGGGAAGACGGAGGCTTGTCGTCGCGTGCGATCCCGGCGGCGGGCCGCTGATCGATCACATGCTCTACCACGCATTGTTGACTAGACCACTGCGCGTGTCCATGCGTTGGCGGATGTTTGTTGTTGTTCCCTTGCCCGGCCTCCAGCGGCCGGCCCACCCGCAGAGTAGCCCGCTTCGGCCCGGGGCGGGCCGGAACACCGGCACCGGTCCGCCCCGGCGGGCGGCGGGCGGGCCGATCGCCCCCTGTGGAGAAGGGGCCACCCCTGCTAGATTGGTCTACACCACATGGAAGGTGCTTGGCCCCGCAGGTTCCGGTCGAGTCCTCTTGAGTCCTTACTTTCCAGATCGGCAGGCCCAGCGTGGAAGTTGTCATCGTTCCGGATGCCAAGGCGGGTGGCGAGCTCATAGCCGAGGCGATGGCGGAGTTGCTCCGACGGAAGCCCGAGGCGCTGCTCGGGGTGGCCACGGGATCGACCCCGCTGCCCATCTACGAGGCGCTGGCGCGGAAGGTGCGCTCGGGTGCCGTGGATGTCTCACGGGCACGGATCGCCCAGCTCGACGAGTACGTGGGGCTGCCGGCCGAGCATCCCGAGTCGTACCGCTCGGTGCTGCGACGGGAGGTGCTGGAGCCGCTCGGGCTCGGGATGGACGCCTTCATGGGACCCGACGGCACCGCCGAGGACGTGGCGGGGGCGAGCGAGGCGTACGACAGGGCGCTGGCCGAGGCGGGCGGTGTGGATCTGCAGGTGCTCGGTATCGGCACCGACGGGCACATCGGGTTCAACGAACCGTGCTCGTCGCTCGCCTCCCGGACCCGGATCAAGACCCTCACCGAGCAGACCCGGATCGACAACGCGCGGTTCTTCGACGGCGACATCGACCAGGTGCCGCACCACGTCATCACCCAGGGCATCGGCACGATCCTGGAGGCCCGGCATCTGGTGCTGCTCGCCACGGGCGAGGGCAAGGCGGACGCCGTCGCGGCGACCGTGGAGGGGCCGGTGGCGGCGGTGTGCCCCGCGTCGGCGCTGCAGCTCCACCGCCACGCGACCGTCGTGGTGGACGAGGGCGCCGCGTCGAAGCTGAAGCTGGCGGACTACTTCCGGCACACGTACGAAAACAAGCCCGACTGGCAGGGGATCTGAAGCCGCAGGTGGGTGCGCGAAAAGGCGCCACGGCCCGGTGAGGAGGGCCGTGGCGCCTGTGTGCTGTGGGGCGGGGTGCGGGCCGCCTCACGGGTCGTCGAGGGGCCGGGGGCCGGGGGTGCCCGCCGTACCTAGCGCCCGCCCGCGATGATCTCCGCGGCCGCTCTGCCGCAGACCCTTGCCGCGCCGTGGGTGGCGATGTGGAGGGCGGCCCGGGGCGGGGACTGGGGGATGCCCATCTCGACGACGACGGTGTCGGGGCGGGTGGTCAGGAGGACGTCCAGGGCGGCGGTCATCCAGGGATGACGGTGTTCGTCGCGGACGACGGCGACGATACGACGGGTGCCCGCGACCGCCAGGGCAGAGGCTCCGGCGCTGTCGCCGGCGAAGGTGCCCGTCTCGGTGCCGGGGAGGAGGCGGGCCAGTTCCGCGCCGACGCCCCAGGGGGTCTCGTCTCCCACGGCGATGTTCGCCACCGGGGTGAAGGCCGCTACGTACACGGGTTGGGTGGGCGGGTCGTAGGGCGCCGCGAAGGTCGCGGTCAGGGCGCGGCGGGCGGCCACGAGACCGATGTCCGCGCCGGCGCCGCCGGTCTGCCCGCGGAGCTCCTGCGACGTGCGGTCGACGCCGTCCGCTCCCCCGGCGGCCGATCGCGTCCACCGGGCCAGTGCCCGGACCCGGTGCGCCGCGTCCGCCAGGCGTTCCTCGGGGAGCTCGCCGGTGCGGACGGCGGTGACGAGGGCGTCGCGAAGACGGCGGACGGTCTCGTCGTCGGCGAGGCCGCCGCCGACACAGATGGCGTCGGCGCCGGCGGCGAGGGCGAGGACGCTGCCGTGTTCGATGCCGTAGGTGCCTGCGATGGCCTGCATCTCCATGCCGTCGGTGACGATGAGGCCGTCGTAGCCCAGTTCGTCGCGGAGGAGGCCGGTGAGGATGGAGCGGGACAACGTTGCCGGAAGGTCGGCGTCCAGGGCCGGGACCAGGATGTGGGCGCTCATCATCGCGCGCGACCCGGCGGCGATGGCGGCCCGGAACGGGGCCAGGTCCCGGGTGTCCACGAGTGAGCGGTCCGCGTCGATGCGAGGGAGGGAGTGGTGGGAGTCGACGGCGGTGTCGCCGTGGCCCGGGAAGTGTTTGGTGCAGGCGGCGACGCCCGCGGCCTGCAGGCCGGTGACGTAGGCGGCCGTGTGGCGGGCGACCAGCTCAGGATCGGCGCCGAAGGAGCGGACCCCGATGACGGGGTTGGACGGGTTGGCGTTCACGTCGGCCGACGGGGCCCAGTTGAGGTTGACGCCGCACTCGGCCAGGCGGCGGCCCAGGGCGGACGCGACCTGCCTGGTGAGGTCCACGTCGTCGACCGCGCCCAGGGCGTGGTTGCCCGGGAAGGAGGAGCCGGTGCGGACCTCCAGGCGGGTGACGTCGCCGCCCTCCTCGTCGATCGCGACCAGGACGTCCTCGTGCTCGGCGCGCAGCTGGGCGGTGAGGGCGGCGAGTTGTCCGGGCGAGACGATGTTGCGGCCGAAGAGACCGACGGAGGCGAGTCCCTCGCCGAGGCGGCGCAGCAGCCAGTCGGGGGCGGTGGTGCCGGTGAAGCCGGGCTGGAGGACCGTCAGGGCGTCCCGGGTGAGCCCGTCCTGTCCGGACGGGGAACCGGGCGAGCCGGTGGCGAATGTCGTCGGTGACATCAGGGTTGGTTATCCCTTCACGGCGCCCGCGGTGAGCCCCGCGGCCATCTTGCGCTGGACGAGGAGGAAGAGGACGACGATCGGCACGGCCATCATGGTGGAGCCGGCCATCATCGGGGCGTATTCGGTGCCGTGCTTGGTGGTGAAGTTGCCGAGCCAGACGGTCGCGGTCTGGTTCTGCTGACTCATCAGCATCAGGGCGTAGAGGTACTCGTTCCACGCCTGGATGAAGGCGTAGACCGAGGTCGCCACCATGCCCGGCGCCAGCAGCGGGAACACGACGCGGATGAAGGCGGTGGTGCGGGAGCAGCCGTCGACCATGGCCGCCTCCTCCAGTTCGCGCGGGATGTTGACGATGAAGCCGCGCAGCGTCCACACGGTGAACGGGAGGATGAAGGTCAGATAGGTGATGATCAGGCCGGTCAGACGGTCGTACTGGCCGAGGTCGTTCAGGAGCAGGAAGACCGGGATGATCATGGCGACCAGTGGGACCATCTGCACGGCCAGGATGCCGACGATGACGACCTTCCGGCCGCGGAAGGCGAAGCGGGAGATGGCCAGGGCGGCCAGCATGCCGACGACGATGCCGATCACGACGACCGTGAGGGAGACGACGAGGCTGCGGCCGACCGGACCCCAGAAGTCGGCGATGTCCAGCGCGCGGCCGAAGTTGGCGAAGGTGAGGGAGGTCGGCAGCAGGCTGGGGTCGGGGTCGATCGCGTCCTTGGCCGGTTTGAACGCCGTGTTGAGCATCCAGTAGACGGGGAAGCCCGCGGTCACGAAGACGAACAGGCCGAGGAGGTTCCAGCCGAGCTTGGACCTCCGGGGGCCGGAGACGGTGGCGGTACTCATTCGACCTCTCCGATCTTCAGCATCTGGCGCATGTAGACGCCGATCACGCCGAGCAGCAACAGCACGGTCAGCAGGGCGATCGCCGAGCCCTGCGCGTAGTCGTTGACCACGAACGCCTTGTCGTACGAGTAGGTCGTGAGCAGCTGGAACTCGGCCTCCGGGTGGCCGTTGCGCATCACGAAGACCTGGGGGAAGACGCCCATGTCCCAGATGACGGAGAGGGTCGTGAGCATCACGATGATGGGCTTGAGGATGGGGAGGGTGACGTAGCGGAAGACGCCCCAGGCACCGGCTCCGTCGAGGCGGGCGGCTTCCTCCAACTCCTTGGGGACCTGGGTGAGGCCGGCGCTGAGGGTGATGACGACGAACGGCACCGCGCCCCAGACGACCAGGAGCGTGATGACGGCCAGGCCCTCGGGTCCGCTGGCGAACCAGTTGTGGCCGATCATGTCGACGCCCGGGAGCTTGCTGAGCAGCGCGTTGAAGATGCCGTAGTCGGAGTCGAAGAGCCACTTGAAGACGGTCGTGGCCACGATGATCGGCATGCCCCAGCTCGCCACGAGCGCGATGTTGATGAGCGTCTTCACCCAGCCGGAGACCCGCTGGAGGAGCAGGGCGATCGCCATGCCGATGACCATCGTGAAGACCACGCAGGCGGCGGCGAAGACGACGGTTCGGACGACGACCGCCCAGAACTCGCTGTCGCCCAGCACCTCGGCGAAGTTGTCGAAGCCGACCGACTCCGCCGGCTTGAACCCCCACAGCTGGGACTGGCCGAACTCCTGGAAGGACAGGGTGGCGAGACGGACGAGTGGGTAGCCGAGGACGACGGCGAGAATCAGCAGGCAGGGGGCCAGGAGGGCCCAAGGGACAGCGGCCCCACCAGCCCGACGTCTGGTCGGACTGCCGGTGACCACCGGTGGAGTCGGCGGCGGCGCCGGCCGTGCGGGCGGCACCTTCGCGGGGGCAGTCGTGTCTGCGGCACTCATCGCGCGCTCCTAAGCAGATGAAGGAGGGGCCGGCAGCGAGCACCCCGAAGGGGCGCGGGGAACTGCGCGACCAGCCACGACGCACGGGCAGCGAGCCAACCACCCGTCGCGGCACTGTCTGGTGTCACCCACCGGCCCGCGTCACGCACCGGTCCGTGTCAGGCGCCGGCCTGTGTCACGCACCGGCCTGTGACGCTCCCGGTCGGGCCCGGCGTCGTCCGCCGGACCCGACCACGGGTCGCCGTCACTCGGTGTTGATGACCTTGTCGATCGCCGCGTCCGCTTCCTTCGCGGCGTCCTCGACCGACTGCTTGCCCGTGCCGATGGACTGCAGCATCTTCTGGAGGATCTGCGCCTTCTCGACCTGGCCCCAGCCCGGTGCCATCGGCACGAACCAGTTGGACTCGGCCGCGGTGGCCGGGACCGCCGTCGCCGGGTCGTCCTTCAGCGTGGCGAGGTCGGTCTTGTTGTTGGGCAGGTTGCCCTTCTCCATCAGACCCTTCTGCCCGGCGGGCCCGGTGAAGGCGTTGATCCACTCGGCGGCGACGGTCTGCGCGTCGGACTTCACCGGGACGGCGAGGTCGCTGCCGCCGAGGAAGACGGGCAGGTTCTCGCCGGACGGGCCGGGCATCACGAAGTTCTCGACGTTGCCCTCGAGCTTGCCGGTCTTGTCGTTCTCCTTGGCCGCGGCGGTCGCACCCTCCCAGGCGGGGGCGAAGATCATGCCGGACTTGCCCTGGCCGTAGACGATGTACCGGTCGGACTCGTCCTTGGTCTTGTCGCCGTGCATGTAGGTGTCGACGACGTTCTCGAACTCTTCGAGGCCCTTGAGGGACTCCGGGGAGGAGAGGCTGGCCTTCCACTTGCCACCGGACTCGACGGCTATGGAGCCGCCTGCGTCGTAGACGAAGGACATGGCCGCGTACCAGTCACGGGTGGGCTGGTACCAGGCGCTGAACTTGTCGCCCTGCTTCTTCTGGACCTTGTCGAGGGCGGCGGTGAGCTCGTCGTACGTCTTCGGCGGGGACTTGACGCCCGCGGCGGCGAAGACGTCCTTGCGCCAGTTCGCGACGCGGCCACCGGCGTAGTACGGGACGCCGTAGGTCTTTCCCTCGTAGGTGACGGAGGCCTTGAGGCCGTCCAGCCAGGCGTCGGAGTTGTCGAACTTCGCCTGGTCGAGAGGGGCGAAGGCGCCCTTGACCATGTAGGCGAGCATCTCCGTGTTGCCCATCTCGACCACGTCGGGGGCCTTGTCGGTGGCGAGGACGGCGTCGAGCTTGGCGTTCTTGTCGGGCCAGCCGTAGTACTCGTGCGTGATCTTGATGCCGGGGTGCTTCTTCTCGATCGCCGTGTCGGCGGCCTTGACCAGTTCCGGCCAGTTGTTCTGCGCGTCGACCGTGAGCCAGACCGTCAGCTCCTTGGTGTCCGCCCCCGTGTCCGAACTCTTGTCCTCGCCGCCCCCGCACGCCGCGATGGAGACCATCATGCCCGCGACACAAATCGCGGTCGTCAGCTTCCTCTTCACGCCACCCTCCTCAGGGATGCCATTGCTCAGGGATGCCACAAACCCCCCTGCTCCCCGCGGTGACAGACGTACCGCCCATGGGGCCAGGACCTGGACCAATGGTGTAGACCAGTACGCCGGAGCTTGGCTCAGACCATTCACCGTGTCAAGGGTGCTCGAACCCCCTCCCACCAGCCGTTATGCGACCTACATATGCAGGAACCTTTATGTAATAAGCCAGCGAAAACCGCGCGACTGAGCCACACTCTTCGGGTAGACCACTGCGCCCTCCTCAGGTGGACCAGCGGAGACCTCTCCGTGGACTAGACCAGCGAGGCCTGCGAAGGTATACAGAGGGATCACGCCACGAGGAGCCGGGAAGGCGGAGCATGAGCACCGACGTCAGCAGTGCGGAGAACGAGAACGGGGCGACCGTCCGTACCGCACGCGTGCCCAAGTACTACCGGCTGAAGAAGCACCTGCTCGACATGACCGAGACGCTTCCGCCCGGCACCCCGGTACCGCCCGAGCGCACCCTCGCGGCCGAGTTCGACACCTCACGCACGACGGTGCGTCAGGCGCTGCAGGAGCTGGTGGTCGAGGGGCGGCTGGAGCGCATCCAGGGCAAGGGCACGTTCGTGGCCAAGCCGAAGGTCTCCCAGGCGCTGCAACTCACCTCGTACACCGAGGACATGCGCGCCCAGGGCCTCGAACCCACGTCGCAGCTGCTGGACATCGGCTACATCACCGCCGACGACACGCTCGCGGGACAGCTCGACATCACCGCCGGCGGCCGGGTGCTGCGCATCGAGCGGCTGCGCATGGCGAACGGCGAACCGATGGCGATCGAGACGACCCATCTGAGCGCCAAGCGTTTCCCGGCCCTGCGCCGGTCGCTGGTGAAGTACACGTCCCTCTACACCGCGCTCGCCGAGGTGTACGACGTCCGGCTCGCCGAGGCCGAGGAGACCATCGAGACCTCGCTGGCCACCCCGCGCGAGGCCGGCCTGCTGGGCACGGACGTGGGCCTGCCGATGCTGATGCTCTCGCGGCACTCGCTGGACAAGGACGGTCAGCCGGTGGAGTGGGTGCGGTCCGTGTACCGGGGCGACCGGTACAAGTTCGTGGCCCGGCTCAAGCGGCCGCAGGACTGAACCGCCCGGATCCTCCGGACCGACGAGTCGGCGCGCGGCCGCTGTGCCGGGCATCCGCGCGCACGCCCCCGAAGCGGACCTCCGGCAGGCATCCCGCTGCTGTCGAACCATGGGCTTGAACACAGAACCTCCGCATCCGATATCCGGACAGGGGGTTCCGTGCGAAGGAAGCCGTCCCTTACATTTCCTGCGCGTTGAGCAGGTGATCAGCGGTGACCAATGGTGATCAGCGAGGGGACGGAACCGGGACATGTCAGAAGCGTCCGAAGTGAGACCACCGGCCCCGGAAGCGGGACCACCGACGGTGACACCTGTCAGGGTGGTCATCGCCCTGTGCCTGCTCGCACCGTTCGCCGCGATGCTCTGGGTCGGCTCGTACGCCAAGACGGACCCGGCGTTCATCGGCATCCCCTTCTTCTACTGGTACCAGATGGCCTGGGTGCTCATCTCCACCGCGCTCACCGCCACCGCGTACGTCCTGTGGCAGCGTGACCAGCGCGCCCGGAAAGACGGCAGGTCTCAGCAGCCTCAGCAGCCGGAGCAGTCCCAGGACGGGGGTGTCGAGAAGTGAAGGACGGCGTGAACGGCGTGGCACTCGCCGTCTTCATCTTCTTCTTCCTGGCCGTCACGGTCATGGGCTTCCTGGCCGCGCGCTGGCGCAAGGCCGAGAACGAGCACAGCCTCGACGAATGGGGCCTGGGCGGCCGGTCGTTCGGCACCTGGGTCACCTGGTTCCTGCTGGGCGGCGACCTCTACACCGCGTACACCTTCGTCGCCGTGCCGGCGGCGATCTACGCGGCGGGCGCGGCCGGTTTCTTCGCGGTGCCCTACACGATCCTGATCTACCCGCTGATCTTCACGTTCCTGCCCCGTCTGTGGTCGGTCTCCCACAAGCACGGCTATGTGACGACCTCTGACTTCGTCCGCGGCCGCTTCGGCTCGAAGGGCCTGTCGCTGGCGGTCGCGCTGACCGGCATCCTCGCGACGATGCCGTACATCGCCCTCCAACTCGTCGGCATCCAGGCCGTCCTGGACGTGATGGGCGTCGGCGGCGGCGAGGACACCAACTGGTTCATCAAGGACCTGCCGCTGCTGATCGCGTTCGGTGTCCTGGCGGCCTACACCTACTCCTCCGGCCTCCGGGCCCCCGCACTGATCGCGTTCGTCAAGGACACCCTGATCTACATCGTCATCGCGGTGGCGATCATCTACATCCCGATCAAGCTCGGCGGCTTCGACGACATCTTCGCCAAGGCGGGCGAGGCCTACAGCCAGACCAACCCGGCGACCGACAAGCCACGCGGCGCGCTGGTCCCGGGCGACGCCAACCAGTGGACCTACGCGACGCTCGCCCTCGGCTCGGCGCTGGCGCTCTTCATGTACCCGCACTCGATCACGGCGACGCTGTCGTCGAAGAGTCGTGAGGTCATCCGCCGCAACACCACGATCCTGCCGCTGTACTCGCTCATGCTGGGCCTGCTGGCCCTGCTCGGCTTCATGGCGATCGCGGCCGGGATCCAGGTGCAGAACGGGCAGCTGGCGATCCCGCAGTTGTTCGAGACGATGTTCCCCGACTGGTTCGCGGGCGTGGCCTTCGCCGCCATCGGCATCGGCGCCCTGGTGCCCGCGGCGATCATGTCCATCGCGGCGGCGAACCTCTTCACCCGCAACATCTACAAGGACTTCATCAAGCCGGACGCCACGCCCGCACAGGAGACCAAGGTCTCCAAGCTGGTGTCCCTGCTGGTGAAGGTCGGCGCGCTGGCCTTCGTCCTCACCATGGACAAGACGGTCGCCATCAACTTCCAGCTCCTGGGCGGCATCTGGATCCTCCAGACCTTCCCGGCCCTCGTCGGCGGCCTCTTCACCCGCTGGTTCCACCGCTGGGCCCTCATCGCCGGCTGGGCGGTCGGCATGCTGTACGGGACGATCGCCGCGTACGGCGTGGCCTCCCCGACCCAGAAGCACTTCGGCGGCTCGTCCGCCGAGATCCCCGGCATCGGCGAGATCGGCTACATCGGTCTGACGGCCTTCGTCCTCAACGTCGTGGTCACGGTGGTCCTCACCTTCGTCCTGCGGGCCGCCAAGGCTCCCGACGGCATCGACGAGACCAGGCCGCAGGACTACACGGCGGACGCCGGCGACCCGGGCGTCCAGGTGGAACTCCCTCCGGCGACGGCGGGAACCAGCCACTAGGCGGGCGCGGGTCCAGGGGGCTGGCGGCCTGAAAAAGCAGGGGCGCAGCCCCGCTTTTTCAGGGGCGCGGGGAACTGCGCGACCAGCCCCCACCGGACTCGCGGACAGGGGTCGAAGGGGCGCAGCCCCTGGTGGAAGGGACCGGGTAGGGGCGGCGGGGGCGCGCACCCGGCTACGCTGCAACGGTGACCGCTCGCCCCCCGATCGTCCTGGACAGCGACCCCGGCATCGACGACGCCGTAGCCCTCCAGTACCTGCTCGGCACCGACCTGTGGGACCTCAAGGCGTACACCTCGACCGGCGGCAACCTCCCCGCCGAAGCCACGTACACCAACGCCCGCGCCCTCGCCCGGGCCCTGCGCATCGACGCCCACGTCCCGGTCCACAGAGGCGCCGGCCGCCCCCTCTCCCGCCTCCCCTACCGCGAGGCATCCGCCTTCCACGGCCCCGCGGGCCTCGGCGACGAGACCCTCCCCGACTCGACGGCCCCCCACCCGACGGAGTCGTCCGCCCAGGCCCTGCTGCGCCTGTCGAGGGAGTACGAGGGCGAGCTGACGGTCTGCGCCACCGGCCCCCTCACCAACGTGGCGATCGCCCTGCTGGAGGACCCGCACTTCGCCCACCGCGTCCGCAAGTTCGTGTTCATGGGCGGCGCCGCGCAGGTCCCGGGCAACTTCACCCCGGTCGCCGAGTTCAACATCTGGGCCGACCCGGACGCCGCCGAGATCGTGCTGTCCTCCGGCATCCCGTTCACCATGGTCGACCTCGACGCCTCGCACCGCTGGCTGTTCCGCCCCGACGACCTGGCCGCGCTGGAGGCCGCGGGGCCCGGCACGGCCCTCGCCGCCCGGCTGATGCGCACCTACATGGCCGCCTACACCCGCCACGGCGGGGACGGCACCTGCCCGCTGCACGATCCGCTGGCCGTCGGCGTCTGCGGCGACGAGGCGTTCGTCGAGGCCGCCGACGGGGCCGTCGTCGTGGAGTGCGCGAGCGAACTCACACGTGGCCAGACCGTGTTCGTGCCGGCCGCCGCCCGGCGCGTCTACTACTCCGAGTCCCCCGCCCTGACCGCCCGTCTGCAGGCCACCGGCCGCGTCGCGCTGGGACCGGGCACCCGCGACTTCAGCGCGGACTTCGTGACGACGCTGCCCAGGTGGCCGGCGACACCCTGACGCGATCTGATTGTCCGACCATCGGCGGCGCCTGTGGAAAACCGCCGCCGTGCGAAGCCGCCCCTCGTGCACACTGCGACGCATGGACATCACGATCAGGCCGGTGGCTCCCGAGGAGTACGCCACGCTCGGCGAGATCACCGCACAGGCCTACCTCCGCGACGGGCTGCTGGACTTCGGAGAGAGCGACCAGTACCTCGACGAGCTGCGGGACGTGGCGAAGCGGGCCGCCCGGGCCGACGTGCTCGTGGCGGTCGCGGAGGGACAGGTGCTGGGCGGAGTGACCTTCGTCCCCGCGGGCGGGCCCATGGCCGACATCGCCCGCGAGGGAGAAGCCGAGATACGGATGCTCGCGGTCTCCCCGAAGGCCCGCGGACGAGGTGTCGGTGAGGCACTCGTACGGGCCTGCCTGGAGCGCGCCCGCACCGTGGAGGGCTGTACGCGTGTCGTCCTGTCGACCCAGCGGAGCATGCACGCGGCCCATCGCATCTACGGACGCCTGGGCTTCACTCGCACACCTGAGCGCGACTGGAACCCCCTCCCCGACGTTCTGGACCTCACGCTGCTCACCTACGAGTTGACACTCTGACACCCTGCGAAGCCGATGGCGACACAACATGTGGGGGTGACACCGCGCCCCGGCACTAGATGTATGCTCATGCTCGCTGTCGCCGCAGGGGAATCCGGTGTGAATCCGGAACTGTCCCGCAACGGTGTACTCGCGTGCATACGTCGTCAAATGTGCACGCCTGTTCAGTCCGAACACCTGCCGACAGTGCGCCCGGCCGTCCGGTCCGGGTGCCCTGACGTCCGGGCCTCGTGGAATGGGCCGGTGGACGCGACGCCCCCGTGCGCTCGTGTGCTGCCGCCTGCCTTCCGCAGGGCCCCAGCCGAGCGAGGGAGAGCCCCACGTGACCATCGCGCCAGCCGATCCGGTGTCAGCCGACCCGGCCGCAGCCAGGTCGGTTCCAGCAGACCCGACGACGGAGACCGACGGTCCTGGTACCGCGTTGCTGCGGACCCTGACCGAGCTGACCGCCGACCTCCCCGACGCCGATCCCGGCCGGGTCGCCGCCGCCGCGCTGCGCGGCCGGTCGGTGCGTGTGTCCTCCGCCGAGATGGTCGCGGAGCTGCGTGAGCTGGCCACGGAGGCGGCCGCGGGCCTCATCTCCGAGGATCCCGCCTACTCGAAGCTGGCCGCCCGGCTGCTGGCCGTCGGCATCCGTGCCGAGGCGGCCTCGCAGGGTGTCACCACGTTCACCGAGTCCATCGCCGTGGGCCACCGGGAGGGACTCGTCGCCGACCGCACGGCCCAGTTCACCCGCACCCACGCCGAGCGCCTCGACGCCCTGATCGACCCGGCCGGGGACGACCGCTTCGGCTACTTCGGCCTGCGCACCCTGCACAGCCGCTATCTGCTCCGGCACCCCCTCACCCGCAAGGTCGTCGAGACGCCCCAGCACTTCATGCTGCGGGTCGCCGCCGGCCTCGCCGAGGACACGGGTGCCGACGCGGAGGCGGGCATCCGTGCCCTCGACGAAGTCGCCGCGCTCTATGGGCTCATGAGCCGCCTCGACTACCTCCCCTCCTCCCCCACGCTCTTCAACTCCGGTACGCGACACCCCCAGATGTCGTCCTGCTACCTCCTCGACTCCCCGCTGGACGAGCTGGACTCCATCTACGACCGCTACCACCAGGTGGCCCGCCTCTCGAAGCACGCCGGCGGCATCGGCCTGTCGTACTCCCGCATCCGCTCGCGCGGTTCGCTGATCCGGGGCACCAACGGGCACTCCAACGGCATCGTGCCGTTCCTGAAGACGCTGGACGCCTCGGTCGCCGCCGTGAACCAGGGCGGCCGGCGCAAGGGCGCGGCCGCGGTCTACCTGGAGACCTGGCACTCCGACATCGAGGAGTTCCTGGAGCTTCGCGACAACACCGGCGAGGACGCCCGGCGTACGCACAACCTGAACCTGGCGCACTGGATCCCGGACGAGTTCATGCGCCGGGTGAACGCGGACGAGCAGTGGTCGCTGTTCTCCCCCGCCGACGTACCCGAGCTGGTCGACCTGTGGGGCGAGGAGTTCGAGGCCGCGTACCGCAAGGCGGAGGCGGACGGCCTGGCGAAGAAGACCATCGCGGCCCGTGACCTGTACGGCCGGATGATGCGCACCCTCGCGCAGACCGGCAACGGCTGGATGACCTTCAAGGACGCCGCCAACCGCACGGCGAACCAGACGGCCGAGCCGGGCCACGTCGTCCACTCCTCCAACCTCTGCACGGAGATCCTGGAGGTCACCGACGACGGGGAGACGGCGGTCTGCAACCTGGGCTCGGTGAACCTGGGCGCGTTCGTCGACCGGGCGACGGGCGACATGGACTGGGAGCGGCTGGACGCGACCGTCCGCACCGCCGTCACCTTCCTCGACCGCGTGGTCGACATCAACTTCTACCCGACCGAGCAGGCGGGCCGCTCCAACGCCAGGTGGCGTCCGGTCGGACTCGGCGCGATGGGCCTCCAGGACGTCTTCTTCCAGCTGCGTCTGCCCTTCGACTCCCCGGCGGCGAAGGCCCTGTCCACGCGGATCGCCGAGCGCGTCATGCTCGCCGCGTACGAGGCCTCCGCCGACCTCGCCGAGCGGGCCGGCCCGCTTCCGGCCTGGGAGAAGACCCGTACGGCGCGCGGTGTGCTGCACCCCGACCACTACGGTGTCGAGCCCACCTGGCCGGAGCGCTGGTCCGCCCTGCGCGAGCGCGTCGCGACGACGGGCCTGCGCAACTCCCTGCTCCTCGCCATCGCGCCGACGGCCACCATCGCCTCGATCGCCGGTGTGTACGAGTGCATCGAGCCCCAGGTGTCCAACCTGTTCAAGCGCGAGACGCTGTCCGGCGAGTTCCTCCAGGTCAACTCGTATCTGGTGAAGGACCTGAAGGAGCTGGGCGTCTGGGACGCCCGCACCCGTGAGGCGCTGCGCGAATCCAACGGCTCGGTGCAGGACTTCGCGTGGATCCCGGCCGACGTACGGGCGCTGTACCGCACGGCCTGGGAGATCCCGCAGCGCGGTCTGATCGACATGGCCGCCGCCCGCACGCCGTATCTGGACCAGTCCCAGTCGCTCAACCTGTTCCTGGAGACGCCGACGATCGGCAAGCTCTCCTCGATGTACGCGTACGCGTGGAAGTCGGGCCTGAAGACCACGTACTACCTGCGCTCTCGCCCGGCGACCCGCATCGCCCGCGCGGCACAGGGCCAGGGCCAGGCGCAGACCCCGGCCCGGCCCGAGAACACCATCCCCGTCCAGCAGCCGGCCGACCCGGATGCCGTCGCCTGCTCCCTTGAGAACCCCGAGTCCTGCGAGGCCTGCCAGTAATGCCCAGCAACCAGAATCTCCTCGACCCCGGCTTCGAGCTCACGCTCCGCCCGATGCGCTACCCGGACTTCTACGAGCGCTACCGGGACGCGATCAAGAACACCTGGACCGTCGAGGAGGTCGACCTCCACTCGGACGTCTCCGACCTCGCGAAGCTCTCCCCGGCCGAGCAGCACCTGATCGGCCGCCTGGTCGCGTTCTTCGCGACGGGCGACTCGATCGTGGCGAACAACCTCGTACTGACCCTCTACAAGCACATCAACTCCCCGGAGGCTCGGCTCTATCTGAGCCGCCAGCTCTTCGAGGAGGCCGTGCACGTCCAGTTCTATCTGACGCTCCTGGACACCTACCTCCCCGACCCGGAGGACCGGACCGCGGCCTTCGCGGCCGTGGAGAACATCCCCTCCATCCGGGAGAAGGCGGAGTTCTGCTTCCGGTGGATGGACTCGGTCGAGAAGCTGGACCGCCTGGAGTCCCAGGCGGACCGCCGCCGCTTCCTGCTCAACCTGATCTGCTTCGCGGCCTGCATCGAGGGCCTGTTCTTCTACGGCGCCTTCGCGTACGTCTACTGGTTCCGCAGCCGGGGTCTGCTGCACGGCCTGGCCACCGGCACCAACTGGGTCTTCCGCGACGAGACGATGCACATGTCCTTCGCCTTCGAGGTGGTGGACACCGTCCGCAAGGAGGAGCCGGAGCTCTTCGACGACGCATTGCAGCAGCAGGTCACGGACATGCTGAGGGAGGCCGTCGAGGCCGAGCTGCAGTTCGGGCGCGACCTGTGCGGTGACGGTCTCCCGGGGATGAACACGGAGTCGATGCGGCAGTACCTGGAGTGCGTGGCCGACCAGCGCCTCACACGTCTCGGCTTCGCCCCGGTGTACGGCTCGGAGAACCCCTTCTCCTTCATGGAGTTGCAGGGCGTCCAGGAGCTGACCAACTTCTTCGAGCGACGTCCGTCCGCGTACCAGGTCGCGGTGGAGGGCACCGTCGACCTGGACGAGGACTTCTAGTTCGGCGGCCTTGGCCGAACGGGCGGGGAGCCGTGGTCTTCACGCGATCAGGCGGGGCGGGCGACGCGGTGCGACGCCCGCCGCTCCTCCGCCGCCCGTTCGAGCTGCCGGTCGACGCGCCGGTCGTGCACGGCGCCGATGACCGCGGGCAGCACCACCAGGGCGAGGAGTCCGAGGACGGCCAGTGTTCCGATGAGTCCTTGCAGCTGTGTCGTATCCATGGACACCACTGTCGCGCCGAACGCTCCTGACAAACAGTGGCAGGACTGCCGCGCCCCCTCGAATTACTGCCACTTCCGAGGCACACTGGCAGCATGCTGAAGAACGTGGCCGCGATCCTCATGGACGGCGTGCACCCCTTCGAACTGGGAGTCGTCTGCGAGGTGTTCGGCCTCGACCGCAGCGACGAGGGCCTGCCGGTGTACGACTTCGCGGTCGCGTCGGCGGAGGGCCCGACCCTGCGGACGCACGCGGGCTTCACCGTCTCCACGCAGCACGGCCTGGACCGGCTCGAAGAGGCCGACCTGGTGGTCGTACCGGCGGGCGAAAGCTATGTGCACCGGATCTACCCGGCCGAGCTGCTGGACGCGCTGCGCCGGGCCACGGACCGGGGCGCCCGGGTGCTGAGCGTGTGCTCGGGCGTCTTCGTGCTGGGCGCGGCCGGACTGCTGGACGGCCGGTCGTGCACGGTCCACTGGCGGCACGCCGAGGAGCTGTCCCGGCAGTACCCGCGCGCGGTGGTCGAGCCGGACGTGCTGTACGTCGACGCGGACCCGGTGATCACCTCGGCGGGCACGGCGGCCGGTATCGACGCCTGTCTGCACATCGTCCGCAAGGAGCAGGGGCCGGAGGTGGCGAACAAGATCGCCCGGCGGATGGTGGTGCCTCCGCACCGCGACGGCGGCCAGGCCCAGTACATCGAGCGGCCGCTGCCGCGCTCGCAGTGCGACACGGTCGGCGAGGTGCTCGTGTGGATGGAGCGGCACCTCGACGAGGAGGTCACCGTCGAGCAGCTCGCCGCCCGCGCGCACATGTCCCCGCGCACGTTCGCGCGCCGCTTCCAGCAGGAGACCGGAACCACCCCGTACCGCTGGATCCTGCGCCAACGGGTCCTGCTGGCCCAGCGGTTGCTGGAGGCGACGGACGAGACGGTGGACGCCATCGCCTGGCGCACCGGATTCGGCACCGCCGCCGCCCTGCGTCATCAGTTCGTCCGGTCGCTGGGTACGACCCCGCAGGCCTACCGCCGGACGTTCCGGGGCCCGGAGGCCGCCTGAGGCGCCGCCGATCCGGCTCAGTCGTTGGCGACCACGGGGTAGCGGGGCTCGTTCTCGGCCATCTGCCGCAGGGCGTCCTTGCGCTCGCGCTTGGAGAGCCGGTCGATGTAGAGGTAGCCGTACAGGTGGTCGGTCTCGTGCTGAAGGCAGCGCGCGAAGTAGCCGGTGCCGCGCACCTTGATCGGGTTGCCCTTCTCGTCCTGCCCGGTGACCTCGGCGTAGTCGGGGCGGGCGAGCGGCATGTACGCCGTCGGCACGGACAGGCAGCCCTCGTTGCTGTCGTCCAACCGGCGCTTCTCGGCGGGCAGTTCGACCAGCTTCGGGTTGCAGATGACACCGGTGTGGCGCTTGCCCTCGTCGTCCGGGCAGTCGTAGACGAACACCTTCAGATCGACGCCGACCTGGTTCGCGGCCAGGCCCACGCCCTCCGCCGTGCGCTGGCTGGCGAACATGTCGTCCACCAGCTTGGCCAGCTCGTCGCCGAACTCCGTGACGTCCTTGCACTCCTTGTGCAGCACCGGGTTCCCGACCACGGTGATCGGCAACGACGTGCCACGCTCGCGGTACGCCTGCTCGCGCTCCTCGCAGTCCTCCGTGTCGATGACGAAACCCTCGTCATCGACGGGGAGCACGCCCACGTGCTGCTGATCGGTGTCCTGCTGGGCCATGACAGACGTACGCCTTCCTCAAAACAACAAGCGGTGAAGTTGCTGATACAGGGTACGGGGATCGCGCCCCGCGAGGGGCGCGGGATACCGCGCGAGCAACCCGACGAACCCGCGACCGGCATCGAACGGCCCGCCCCTCTAGCAGACCTCTTCCAGATCCCGCCAATCCCGGGAATCCGGACTGTCGGCCACCCACCCGTCCAGCAGCCCCCGGACCAGCGACGCAGGCGCGGCCACCCCGCACTCCCGCTCCGGCGCCCACAACTGCCCGTCCGTCACGTGCCCCAGCGGCCCGGGATGCCCCGGTTCACTGTGATCGTGCGGGTCGAGATGCTCGCCGTCGCCCTCGTCGGACGGCATCCGCGACTCCGAGCACAGCCGGCACAGCAACCGCACCGACGACGACCAGTCCTCCGCCGCGAACCCCGCGTCCGCCGCGAGCCGCTCCAGCGCGTCCCGGTCCGCCTCGGTCGCGGCCTCCAGCAGCACCACCCACGTGGGCACGGGAGACGGCGCCCACAACTCGATCTCGTCGAACACCGGATACGCGTGCCCCGCGACCGTGGTCCGCTCTCCGTGCGGCACCCCGTCGTGCAGGACGACCTCGCCCCAGCGCCGCCCGGAGGACGGCAACGGGATGGAGAGCACCTCGATCCGGGCGGGGTCGAGCCGCCGCCCCCACACCACCTCGGCCTCGCCCTCGGGCGAGAGCCGTACGGCCGCGCTGCCGAGGTCCATGCCCACCGGCTCCCCGGTGTCGCCGGGGCCGCTTCCGGGCTTAGGCCGGGACGCGCCTCCGGGCACCCGCAGCCCGTACGCCTGCCAGGCCCGGCGGGCCAGCGGCCAGTCCTGCAGGGCCGTGGCGGCGATGCCCACGTTCCACCAGTCGGGCGCGCCGGTCTCCCGGTCGAGCAGTGCGACGGCCCGTAGGCCGGCCGCTCTCGCCTGTTCCCAGTCGTGCCGGAACTTGTGCAGCAGGGCGAGGTTGAACCAGGACTCGGACAGCCACGGCTCCAGGTCCGCGGCACGTGTCAGAAGCGCCCCCGCGTCCTCGTACCGACCGTCGCCGATCAGCGTGAACGCACGATCGGTGGCCTGCCGCCAAGAGGCGGAGGGCCGATGCCGTCCCTTGCCGAAGATCCTCACGATTCCCGCCTGCCAGTTACGGTTCCCGCCTGCCAGTTCCGTCGGAGTGGGCTGGCCGTCGCCCCCGGTACACCCTCTCCCTCGCATCCAACCACGACCGGATGGAGGGCCGCTCATTACCCATGGGTTACCCCACCGCGGGCAAGGTCAGACAGTCTCTCGACAGTACCCGCGCGAGCGACTCCACCACCTCCGGGTGATGGTCCCGAGCCGTGCCCAGCCGCAGTTCCTCCAACGCCCTGAGCGGCCCTTCGGGCCCTGCTTCCCGGCCCTTCTCCTCGTATGCGTTCACATCGCGCACGATTCTCGCGCCGACCGGCTGCCCACGGTACGGATCCGCCTGCCGCTCCACCACCACGGCGACCTCGGCGCCCACTCCGGTCCGCCGTACGACGACGCCGCCCAGCAGGGCGATCCGGCGCTGCTCGGCCGCGGGGAGCCCGGCGGTGGCCCCGCCTGGGACGGGGTCGACGAGGCTCAGCCGGCATCGTCGAGACCGTGCCAGAGGGTGTGACCGAGGGCCAGGAGAGCAAGGGCCCGGTGAGGCAGCGGAGGCCGACCAGTGGACTCACGACACTCGCCGCCCACCACCACGGGACGTGGCTGCCCGGTAGGGGCGCGAGGCAGACCAGGTCCCGAAAGGACGACACAGGCGACGTACCAAACGTGCCCACGTGCCCACGTGCCCACGTGCCGGCACCGTCCTCATGGCACCCCTCCCGAGTGCAGGCGCCGGAGCCTGGGACGGGGCGCGGCGGGAGGGCACGGCTAGGGGTGACTCCATCGAGCTACGACGGCCGGCACGGCAGCCGACGCGACGGCCGGATTAACTCCTTCGGGTGATGTGACGCTCCTGCGTCGACCGCCCGGTCGACGCACCGCCGAGCCTCTTCCGCTCAGTGCGCCACATCCGCGGCGAGCACCTTGTTGAGCTGTTCCACGGTCGCCGGGGACTCACGTTGGAAGGCGGCGAGGTCCAGGCCGTCGTCGCCCATGACGGTCAGCAGGGTGCGCTCGCCCACGGCGACGACGATGACGTGCCCCGCGCCGCACCGGACGACGACCTCGCGGAGGGCCCCGGCGCCGGACTGATCGGCCATACGACGGCTGACACCGAGGGTGGCGGCGGCGAGGGCGGCGACGGACTCGGGGTGGACCTTGTCGACGTCGGCGACGACGAGGAGCCCGTCCACGGTGGACAGGACGCTCTCGGCGACGCCCATCACCCGGTCACGCAGCGAGGCCAGGATGCCGATCAGCGATTCGGTCGATGCGTCTGCGGTCATGGGCACGCGCTCCTTGGTCCATACGTCTGCGGTGGGTGTGCGGTCCGAGCGGCAGGGGGTGATCGCGGACTTTCCCGTCCCGGGGCTAGGGCCCTTCGGGCAGGTGCCGGTCGGACTCGGGGAGAGCCCGCAGCCCGCGGCGGACACGCCGCAGCATGTCGACGGAGGGTCGGTCGGCGAGGAGTTCCTCGGCCGACAGCAGGGAGATGGGCGGGAACGGGGACGGCACGGCCGGGTTGTCCGGTGTGTCGTCCGCGGCGTCGGGGGGAAGAGGCGCCGCGCCCCGCACGGGTAACGGCGGCGGCTTGGCGGCGACATCACCGGGGCCGGCGGACGACGGCCGTTCTGCGGCCGGTGCGTCGGTCTCGGTGGGCGGTGGCGGTGCCGATCCGGCCGCCGTCCCACCGGACGGGGGCCGTTCCGCCGCGCTGTCACCGGGTTCGGTGGACGGCGGTCGCAGCGCGTTCGTGGGGACGGGCGCTGCGGACGGTGGGGTTTCGGCGGGCGGGACGGGGCGGTCGTCCACGGGTGCTTTCGGCACCGGACGCCGTCGGAGGCGGGCGACCTTGCTGCGTATACGGCGTTTACGGGCCGGGTCCTTGTGGGGGCTCACTACCCGCCCTTCGCTCCGAGGTCTCCGGCAGGAGAGCCTCCACCGGGCCTGCGTCTGGGCAGGGGACCGGCTCTCGGTGACGGTTCGTCCGGTGCCGGCTGTCCCTGGGGGACCCGGGGCGCGGTGCTGGGCCGGCTGTCGGGGGCCGCCCTGGTCTCCCAGTGGACGGCCCGGCGCGCTTCCAGCCGGATGAGGTCCAGCATCACCGCGTACAGCCCGCGCCCCCGGGCGAAGGCGATGTCACGGGGGGTGCGGCGGCCGTTGGCGCTCTCGACGAGGTCCCGGTGGCGCCCGGTCAGCCGCCCGTCGGACTCCGGGGTGTCGGGACCGTCGACGGGTCGGGGCCGGATCCGGGCCAGTTCGCCCGCCGGACCCCATGACCGGGCCAGCAACGCCATACGGCGGGTGGTCTCCTCGGCCAGCGGTCGCGGCTCGACCCCGGGGCGGGCGAGGAGGGCGGGGCGGCGTCCGGTCAGCTCCCAGCCGCCGGGCGGGCTGAGCGCCATGGCGAAGGCCCCGTCGAACACGGCCGCCGTGCAGACCACCTCCAGTTCGGCGGCACCGATCAGACCGGCGGTGATCAGATGCGCGGCGAGCCGGTCCGCGTCGGGTTCGGCCGCGCAGGCCGCCAGCCAGGCGTCGTCGTCGATCCGGCCCGAGGCGAGCAGCGTGGACGTCGCGGTCGGCGCGCCCGGTGTCTCGATCGCTCCGATCAGTCCGTCCCGCAGGTGAATCGTGCCACCGGGGGAACCGGAGACTTCCACCGTGCCGGTGTAGCCCTCCTGATGCAGGGCCTGCAGCAGAGCGGGGACGTTGCGCGCCGAGGGTGTCTTCACGCCAGCACCTCGCGCGCCCGGTCGCCGAGGCTGCGCAGAGCCAGTGCCATGTTCGCGCGGTCACGGTCGAGTCCGGCCGCCAGCAGCAGCGGGTCACCGGCCGTCCGGTCCACGGAGAGCAGTACGTGATGGCGTCGCCTGCTGGTCATGACCACGCTCTCCAACTCCCCCTCGGCCCCCGCCGCGCCGAGCCGATCGGAGATGAGGGTGGCCAGATCCGAGCACTCCGCGCCCGTCCCGGCCTGAGCGGCGTCGCCGGCGACGGCGTAGGTGAGTCCCGTGACCGCGTCGATCAGGGCGAGGCCGGTGACACCGGGCGAGTCGAGAAGCCGGTCCAGGGAGGCCTGGAGCGCGGGCTTCCTTTCCTCAAGTCCCCCCATTCGCCCTCCACGTTGACGCGCCGCACAGTACTTTGAACGCCAACTTCCGTAACACACAGAAAAGTTGATGTTTGTGACCGGTGAGTCACTCGTGTCGATCGTAGTTGGCCGGACAGTGACCGGTCAGCAGCACTGAGGAATTGGGGCAGCAAATGAACATCGAGACGGCACTCAAAGAAGCCATGGCCCTCGACGGTCCGGTCGGTGTCGCGCTGGTCGACTACGAGAGCGGTATGTCACTCGGCTCCCTCGGTGGCGGGCAGCACCTCGACCTGGAGCTCGCGGCGGCCGGCAACACCGAGGTGGTGCGCTCCAAGATGCGCACGCTGGCCTCGCTGGACATGGACGACGTGATCGAGGACATCCTGATCACACTGGGCCGGCAGTACCACCTGATCCGCCCGCTGAGCAGCAGCAAGGGATCGCTCTTCCTCTACCTGGCGCTGGACCGCACCCGCAGCAACCTGGCGCTGGCCCGGCACGGCCTGAAGCGCATCGAGAGCGGCCTGGAGGTCTGAGGCCGCCGCGCCACCGCGCTCCGCACACGACTGAGCCCGTTCGGGGGCTGCCGGTCGGCAGCCCCCGAACGGGCTCAGAAAAAGGTCAGCTCTCCTGCGGCGTGACCGGCGAGGCCGTCACATCATGCTCGGGAACGGTCTGTCCCGATCGGATCAGATCGATCCTGCCCATCACCTTGGCGCGCAGATCGGTGGGCACGTCGTCCTGCCCGCAACACCGCTTCACCAGCTTCTTGACGGCCTGCTCGAGCCCGTACTTCTCCAGGCAGGGCGAGCACTCCTCGAAGTGGTGCTCGAACTTGGTGCAGTCGGAGTCGGGCATCTCCCGATCGAGGAACTCGTAGAGATGATCGAGGATCTCGCTGCAATCCGTCTCATGCGGCTCTCCGCAGCTCATGAGCCCGAGCCTTTCGCTTCGTTCGACTCTCCGGCGCCGGCCGGGACAAGCCCGCGGTCACGGGCGTAGTCCTCGAGCATGCCGCGCAGTTGACGGCGGCCCCGGTGCAGCCGGGACATCACCGTACCGATGGGTGTCCCCATGATGTCGGCGATCTCCTTGTACGCAAAGCCCTCGACATCGGCGAGATAGACGGCGATGCGGAACTCCTCGGGGATCGCCTGCAGCGCCGCCTTCACGTCCGAGTCGGGCAGGTGGTCGAGCGCCTGCGACTCGGCGGAGCGCAGCCCTGTCGACATGTGCGACTCGGCGCGCGCCAGCTGCCAGTCCTCGATCTCCTCGGCCGCGCTGCGCTGGGGTTCGCGCTGCTTCTTGCGGTACGAGTTGATGAAGGTGTTCGTGAGGATGCGGTACAGCCAGGCCTTCAGGTTGGTGCCCTCACGGAACTGGTGGAAGGACGCGTACGCCTTCGCGTACGTCTCCTGCACCAGGTCCTCGGCATCGGCCGGGTTGCGCGTCATGCGCAGCGCGGCCGAGTACATCTGGTCGAGGAATTCCAGAGCATCCCGCTCGAACCGGGCGCTGCGGTCCGCGGCGGTCTCGGTGCCCTCGGGCTGCTCCGCCTGGCCCCGTTCGGTCCCTGCGTCGGTCCCAGTGACCGGACCCACCTCCTCCAGCGTCTGGGCGATACCGAAACCGGTACCACCAGAATCGGAGGATAGACGACGATCCATGCCCGCCGCCGCCCGAACAGGCGCGCTCTTGGCCGCGTGCAGCACCGTCCAGTCCAGGTCAGCGCGGCTGCTGCGGCTCGGGCAATAGGTCGAACCCATGCGGCGGACTTCCTCTCCTACGGCGGTCAGCACGGTCCTTCGCGCTGTCTGATCCGCACAACAGAGGCCTGTCGCTCCGCATTCCCGCCACCACCGGACGGGTCATCGGAGTGACGCGATCCACTCCACGACACCCTCGGTGATCACCGTCAGCGCCTCGTCCTGCCCGAGGGGAGCCCGCTTCGGCACGGCGAACCCGTGATCGCCGTACGGCACCTCCACGAGGCCGTACGCACCGTCCGGGAACTCCTCCGGCCTGCCGAACGGATCGTTCCCGCCCTGGACGACCAGCGTGGGCACCCCGGCCCCGAGCAGCTCGTCGGCCCGGGACTTCTCCGGTCTGCCCGGCGGATGCAGCGGAAAACTCAGCGCCAGTACGGCCGCCGCGCCCAGCTCCGCCGCCGTACGGCAGGCCACGCGGGCCCCGGCACTCCGCCCGCCGGCGATCACCGGGAGCCCCGGCTTCGCCAGCGCGGGCCACAGGCCCCGCCAGCCCACGTCCAGCGTTCTGGGCGCGGGCGCGAGCTTCTTCCCCGCCACCCGCCACGGCTGCTCCACCAGGGCGACGGTCACGCCGTGCGCGGGGAGGACGGCGGCGAGGGCCCGCAGATCCCGGGCCTCGACGCCACCGCCGGCGCCGTGGCTGACGGCGAGCACGAAGCCCGGCCTCCCGGCCTCGTACCAGCTGACGCGGCCGGTACCGGCCTCGGTGTCGATCTCTTCCCGCGCTGATGCCTCGATCTCGGTCACGTCAGAAGAGTGTGCCCTCCTCGGGCCCCTCCAGCTCCTTCAGCAGCTCCGGGCCGTTGTTGCGGACGTTGCTGACGGCCGTGGTGACGGGGTAGGCCCGCATCAGCCCGGCGGGCGGCGGTTCGAGCAGCCCGCGCAGGGCGTCGGGGTCCGTACGCGCCGGATCGAGCCAGTCGTCCCAGCGGTCGGGCGTCAGCATCAGCGGCATCCGGGGGTGGATCTCGGCCAACGCGTGCGGACCGTCCTCCGGTGCCACCGCCAGCGGGCTCGTCTCGGCCTCCGTCGTGATCACCGAGCAGGTCGCCCACCAGGCCTGCGGATGGTCGTCCGGCAGTGTCCTGTCCCGCCAGAACTCGTAGAGCCCGGCCATCGCGAAGACCGAGCCGTCCGCCGGGAGCACGAAGTACGGCTGCTTGCGCGGCCGCTTCTTCTTCCCCTCCACCTCCAGGTCCCGCTCCCCCTTGCCGGTGACCCACTCGAAGTAGCCGTCGGCGGGCAGGATGCAACGCCGGGCGGCGAAGGCACGGCGGTACGACGGCTTCTCGTGCACGGTCTCCGCACGGGCGTTGATCATCCGCGCGGCGCCCTCGGGGCTCTTGGACCAGGAGGGGACCAGCCCCCACTTCAGCTTCCGCAGCTGGCGAACCGGCCGCTTGTCGTCGGCGTCCTTCAAAGGACGGTCGAGAACCGCGTAGACCTCCTTGGTGGGAGCCACGTTGAAATCCGGCTCCAGGGTCTCCTCCGGGTCCCACTTCTCGATCTCAAAGATTCCTGCGAGATCCTCGGGCCTACGACTCGACGCATACCGTCCGCACATAAGTGCCACACTGCCAGGCCCACCCGTCACCCGACCACCACCCCCGACGATGGCGCCACGCGCCAGCACCTGTCGACAGCGACCCGAGGGAGCCACCGCAGAACATGGAAAGCACCGCAGCCACCTCGCTGGCCTCCTTGTGGGACGAGGTCTTCGGCACTCAGCCCGACCCCGACCTCTGGGTCGTCATAGCCACCGCGGTCGCCGCGCTCGCGGCGATCGTCCCGCACAGCGTCTGGCGGCTCTCGCGCAACGCCATCACCATCGCGCACGAGGGCGGCCACGGACTGGTCGCGCTGCTCACCGGCCGCACCCTCACCGGCATCCGGCTGCACTCCGACACCAGCGGCCTCACGGTCAGCCGTGGCAAGCCCACCGGCCTCGGCATGATCCTCACCGCCGCCGCCGGCTACACGGCTCCCCCGCTCCTCGGCCTCGGCGGCGCCGCCCTGCTCGGCTCCGGCCGCATCACCCTGCTCCTCTGGCTCGCCACGATCCTGCTGGTCGCCATGCTGGTCATGATCCGCAACGCCTACGGCGCCCTGACGGTCCTCGTCACCGGCGGCACCTTCGTCGTCGTCTCCTGGCTGGCGGGCCCCCAGGTACAGGCCGCCTTCGCCTACGCGGTGGTCTGGTTCCTGCTGCTGGGGGGCGTACGCCCGGCGTTCGAACTCCAGGCGAAGCGCCGCCGGGGAGGGGCCGGCGACTCCGACGCCGACCAGCTCTCCCGCCTGACCCACCTCCCGGCGACGGTGTGGCTGGTGATGTTCCACGTGGTGTCGCTCTGCGCCCTGATGGGCGGCGGCCGCTGGCTGCTGGACCTCTGAGATCCGGCGAAGCCGGGGGCCACAGGCGCGCCCCGCGAGGGGCGCGGCCGTATCGGTGTGCGGCTCCGCCGTGCGGGCGCGACCAGCCACAACGGACCCGCGGACAAAAGCCGACCCTGGTTCCCCGGCGCGACCCGGCGGAGCGAACCCCCACTAAAGTGGGCTCATGGCCCTGAACGCACAGCCCGCCCTCTGGCCCGCCCCCGCCGCGAGCGGAGCCGTCGACGCGACGGTCCACGTCCCGGGGTCCAAATCGGTCACCAACCGTGCCCTCGTCCTCGCCGCCCTCGCGAGCGAACCCGGCTGGCTGCGCCGCCCTCTCCGCTCCCGTGACACCCTCCTCATGGCGGGCGCCCTGCGCGCGATGGGCGTCGGCATCGAGGAGACCGTCTCCTCCAGTTCCTCCGGCGCGGGCGGCTCCGGCGAGGCCTGGCGCGTCCTGCCCACCGGCCTGCACGGCCCGGCCACCGTCGACGTCGGCAACGCGGGCACGGTCATGCGCTTCCTCCCCCCGGTGGCGGCCCTGGCCGACGGCCCCATCCGCTTCGACGGCGACCCCCGCTCCTACGAGCGCCCCCTGAACGGCGTGATCGACGCGCTGCGCCTCCTCGGCGCCCGGATCGACGACGACGGCCGGGGCGCGCTCCCCCTGACGGTCCACGGCGGCGGCGCCCTGGACGGCGGCCCGGTGGCGATCGACGCGTCCTCCTCGTCGCAGTTCGTCTCGGCGCTCCTCCTCTCGGCCCCCCGCTTCAACCAGGGCGTCGAGGTCCGCCACACCGGCGCGACTCTGCCTTCTCTCCCCCACATCCGGATGACCGTGGACATGCTGCGCTCGGTGGGCGCGCAGGTGGACACCCCGGAGTCGGGCGGCGAGCCGAACGTCTGGCGGGTCACGCCGGGCGCCCTGCTGGGCCGCGACCTCACGATCGAGCCGGACCTCTCCAACGCGCAGCCGTTCCTGGCGGCGGCCCTGGTGACCGGGGGCAAGGTCGTCGTGCCCGACTGGCCGGCGCGCACCACCCAGCCCGGTGACCAGCTCCGCGACATCTTCACGGAGATGGGCGGCGCCTGCGAACTGACCGAGTACGGACTGGTGTTCACCGGTTCGGGCGCGATCCACGGCATCGACGTGGACCTGAGCGAGGTGGGCGAGCTGACCCCGGGCATCGCGGCGGTGGCCGCCCTCGCCGACTCCCCCTCCACGCTGCGCGGCGTGGCCCACCTCCGCCTGCACGAGACGGACCGCCTGGCCGCGCTCACCAAGGAGATCAACGAACTCGGCGGCGACGTCACCGAGACCGCCGACGGCCTCCACATCCGCCCCCGTCCACTGCACGGCGGTGTCTTCCACACCTACGACGACCACCGCATGGCCACCGCCGGTGCGATCATCGGCCTGGCCGTGGAGGGTGTGCAGATCGAGAATGTGGCGACGACGGCCAAGACGCTGCCGGACTTCCCCGAAATGTGGACCGGGATGCTGGGGAAGAACTGACGGGCGGACCGGGATCATGCGCCGTTACGGCAAGCACACCGACGAGGACGACATCCGCAGCCGCCCGAACCGCAAGGGCAACCGTCCCCGGACGAACATCCGCCCGAAGCACGAGGACGCCGCCGAGGGCATGGTCCTCACGGTCGACCGGGGCCGGCTGACCTGTCTCGTCGAGGACCGTGTCGTCTTCGCGATGAAGGCCCGTGAACTGGGCCGCAAGGCCGCGGTCGTCGGCGACACCGTGGCCCTCGTGGGCGACCTCTCCGGCAAGAAGGACACGCTGGCACGGATCGTCCGCATCGCGGGCCGCACGTCGGTCCTGCGCCGCACGGCCGACGACGACGACCCCTACGAGCGCGTCGTCGTCGCCAACGCCGACCAACTCGCCATCGTCACCGCCCTCGCCGACCCCGAGCCCCGCCCCCGCCTCATCGACCGCTGCCTGGTGGCGGCCTACGACGGCGGCCTCGCCCCCCTCCTCGTCCTCACGAAGTCGGACCTGGCCTCCCCGGACAAACTCCTGGAGCTCTACGGCGACATCGACATCCCGTACGTCGTGACGAGCCGCGAGGAGCTGGAGACGGGCGGCGCCGCCGACCGTGTGCGCGAACACCTCGCCGGCAAGGTCACGGCGTTCGTCGGTCACTCGGGCGTCGGCAAGACGACCCTGGTGAACGCCCTCGTCCCGGAGGACCGGCGCCGTATCACGGGCCACGTCAACGCGGTGACCGGCCGCGGCCGGCACACCACGACCTCCGCGCTCGCCCTCCCCCTCGCGGACTCCGACGGCGGCTGGGTCGTGGACACCCCCGGCGTGCGTTCGTTCGGCCTCGCGCACGTCGATCCGTCGCGAGTGATCAACGCCTTCCCGGACCTGGTGCCGGGCACGGAGGGCTGCCCGCGCGCGTGCAGTCACGACGAGCAGGACTGCGCGCTGGACCAGTGGGTGGCGGACGGTCACGCGGACCCGGCCCGGCTCTACTCCCTGCGCAGGCTGCTCTCGACGCGCGAACGACGGGAAGGCGACTGACCTCCGCGTTGTTTGCGCCCCCGTCCACCCGGTAAGTGCATAATCGCACCGAGTCGGACCCAGACCAGACGAGATCAGCCGAGAACAGACGAAGCGGTCACGGAACGTGGGCACACGGGAGGACGAGACATGGCGTGGCTGCTGGTGGTCGTGGCGGGGTTTCTGGAGACCGGATTCGCCGTCTGTCTGAAACTCTCGCACGGCTTCACCAGACTCTGGCCCACGGTCGCGTTCTGCGTCTTCGCCCTCGGCAGCTTCGGCCTGCTGACCCTCTCCCTGAAGAAGCTCGACGTCGGCCCCGCCTACGCCGTCTGGACGGGCATCGGCGCGGCCGGCACCGCGATCTACGGGATGATCTTCCTCGGCGACGTCGTGTCGACCTTGAAGATCGTCTCGATCACCCTGGTGATCGTGGGAGTCGTGGGACTCCAACTGTCTGGCTCGGCACACTAGTTGGCCCCGCACGTCACTTCGGCGACTTCGCCCCGCCTGGTTCGCCCCGCACGTCACCGCTGGCGCCGGCTAGCCGAGAGTCCGACTGAGCTGGCGGGGCAGGGCCGTCCGCACGAGATCCGTGACTCCCCCTTCGACCGGGGGCGCCGCCACGCACGAGAGGGCGAGCCGGACCGCGAGCTCACAGGACCGGGCGAGTTCCGCCGCGTCGGACCGGGGGGTGCCGGGCGCGGACAGCACGGCCACGGCCCGCTCGCGCACCAGGGCCACGAAGTCGGCGGGCGCGGGCAGCGGTCCGTCCGCGCGGCGCTGCGCGGGCACCGCGGAGGACGAGCGCACCGCGGCGAGCGTCGGTGACGGCAGACGCTCGCTCCAGCATCCGGTGAGCATGGCGCGAACCAGCGCGTTGTTGCGGGAGGCCGCCACGGTCCACTCGGCGGTCGCGGCGAGCCGGTCCCGGGAGTCCGCGGGGGTGGCCAGCGCCCGCTCGACGCCCGCCAGATAGCCGTCCGCTTCCCTGCGGACCAGGGCCCTGGCGAGCCCGTCCTTGCTGCCGAACTCGTTGTACAGCGTCTGACGTGACACTCCGGCCACCGCCGCCACGTCCACCATGCGCACGGCGGACCACGGCCGACGCACCAGCGCCGTGTAAGCGGCGTCCAACAAGGATTCCCGCGCTGCAGGCATCATCGCCTCCCTAAAAGCGAGCGGGCGGCTCTGGCCCTCAGATTTGACGCGCATCAAGTCACTGTCAAGGGTTCACGGCGCTCCCGAGGGGCGCACACCGGCCAACGTGCGCGGCACGCTCCGCCGACGCCCGAGACCCCACACCGAAGAGAAGTACGAGCCCCCGTAACGCCACCCCACCGGACGGACAGCACCCCCTCGTGTGCCCACCACCACGGCCGACATGCGCGGGGCTCGGTGGCGGCCCACCGCGCCGCCGCTCGGACCACCGCGCCCCCGACCGACCCCCGGCCCCCCTGTAGCCCCGCACCGACCTCGGCGGATACCGTTCGCCACATGGCCGATTACCTCGACGACCTCCGTCTCGCCCACGTCCTCGCGGACGCCGCCGACGCGACCACCATGTCCCGCTTCAAGGCCCTCGACCTGAAGGTCGAGACGAAGCCCGACATGACCCCGGTGAGCGAGGCCGACAAGGCCGCCGAGGAACTGATCCGCGGCCAACTCCAGCGCGCCCGCCCCCGGGACGCCATCCTCGGCGAGGAGTACGGCGTCGAGGGCACCGGCCCCCGCCGCTGGGTCGTCGACCCCATCGACGGCACCAAGAACTACGTCCGCGGCGTCCCCGTCTGGGCCACCCTGATCTCCCTGACGGAGGCGGCCGAGGGCGGCTACCAGCCCGTCGTCGGCGTGGTGTCCGCCCCCGCGCTCGGCCGCCGCTGGTGGGCCGCGAAGGGCCACGGCGCCTTCACCGGCCGCAGCCTGAGCTCGGCCTCGCGCCTGCACGTCTCCCGCGTCGCCGATCTGCGGGACGCCTCCTTCTCGTACTCCTCCCTCAGCGGCTGGGAGGAGCGCGGCCTCCTCAACGGCTTCCTGGACCTGACCCGCGAGGTGTGGCGCACCCGCGCGTACGGCGACTTCTGGCCGTACATGATGGTCGCCGAGGGTTCCGTGGACATCTGCGCCGAACCCGAACTCTCCCTCTGGGACATGGCCGCCAACGCGATCATCGTCACCGAGGCGGGCGGCAGCTTCACCGGACTGGACGGCCGCCCCGGCCCGCACAGCGGCAACGCGGCGGCATCGAACGGTCTCCTCCACGACGAGCTCCTGGGCTATCTGAACGAGCGCCACTGAGCCCTGGAGCAACCCGAGGCGCCCCGAACTGACCACGCCCGCCCCCTTGTTGACCTCCGCTTTACCTGCCACATTGAGAGTCCCCCCACTTGTGAACTTGTGAATCCTTGAACAATCCGTTCACCGGATTCCCTAGGAGGTGGCTGAACTCCATGCTCGTCCGCGACGCCATGAGCACAGTGGTCCTCACCATCGGCCCCGATCACACCCTCCGCCAGGCCGCCGCCCTGATGGCGGCTCGCCGGATCGGCGCGGCCGTGGTCCTCGACCCGGACGCCGGCGGACTCGGCATCCTGACCGAACGCGACGTCCTCATCTCCGTCGGCCTGGGCCAGAGCCCCGACGCCGAACGCGCCCACGCCCACACCACCACCGACGTCGTGTTCGCCACGCCGTCCTGGACCCTGGAGGAAGCGGCCCGCGCCATGGCCCACGGCGGCTTCCGCCATCTGATCGTCCTCGACGAGGGCGCCCCCATCGGCATCGTCTCGGTCCGCGACATCATCCGCTGCTGGGCACCCGCCCGACAGCACGCACCGGCATAGCCGCCGACCCCGGACGCACGAACGGGCCGGGAGTCTCCTACGAGATCCCGGCCCGCCCCAACGGCAAGCGGTCCAACCCCGGTCGGCCGCACAGGGCCTGGACGGCGACCTCCAGGCGCTTGCCGAAGCCTGCGTCGATCAAGCGAGATCCTACATTGGACATAATCCAAGTCAAGTCAAGCTCTAAAGTCACACCCGTTCGGGATCTGGTTCCGCTGCTGTTACGCTGACCGGTATGAGTGACCTTCTGGAGCGGCTGCGCGGACGCGGATGGCGTATGACCGCGCAGCGGCGTGTCGTGGCCGAGGTCCTCGACGGCGAACACGTCCATCTGACGGCCGACGAGGTGCACGCGCGCGCTGTCGCCAAGCTGCCCGAGATCTCCCGGGCGACCGTCTACAACACCCTCGGTGAGCTGGTCTCCCTCGGCGAGGTGCTCGAGGTCGCCACGGACAGGCGCGCCAAGCGGTACGACCCGAACGCGCACCGTCCGCACCACCACCTGGTCTGCGCCCAGTGCGGCACGATCCGCGACGTGCACCCGACGGGCAACCCGCTGGCCGACCTCCCCGCCTCCGAGCGCTTCGGCTTCTCCGTCTCGGACGTGGAGGTCACCTACCGAGGCGTCTGCCCGACCTGCACCAAGGCATAGCCTCACCACCGAACGACCGAAGCCCCCGGCTCCACTGCCGGGGGCTCTCTTTTCGTCGCGCGTGCACGAGAACACCGATGGCCCGGAACCAAACTGGTTCCGGGCCATCGGTCTTCAGTAGCGGGGACAGGATTTGAACCTGCGACCTCTGGGTTATGAGCCCAGCGAGCTACCGAGCTGCTCCACCCCGCGGCGATGAACAGAACACTACGTCACCCCTGCCGACCAGAGCAAATCCATTAAGGCCGCCCTCTGACCAGCACCGCCGCAGGCCCCTGCGGCAGGTCCCGAGGCGACCCGGGCCCCCTACGCCGACAGCTCGTCCCGCAGCGCGTCCCGCAACCGCGCCGCCCGCTCCGCCACCTCCGCCGGGCCGAGCGCCACGGCCCGATCGGCCCACCGCTTGCCCTCCGCCAGCTCACCCCGACGCGCGTAGACGAGCGCGAGCCGCAACGCCGCCCGCCCGTGCCCCGCGTCGGCGGCGCGGGCCCACCAGACCGCGGCCTCCGGCTCGCTGCCCTCCCGAGCCAGCAGCAGCCCCAGATTGAACGCCCCGTTCCGCGACCCGGACTCCGCCGCGACCCGGTACCACCGCGCCGCCTCGACCACGTCCCCCCGTCCGGCCGCCAGCATCCCGACCCGCACCTGCGCCCGACGGTGCCCCTGCGAAGCGGCCCTCTCGTACCACTCCTCGCACTCGTTCTTCTCCCGCACGGGCTCCCCCAGCTCATGCGCGGGCGCGGGCGGACGGCGCGCGTCGAGCACGGCGGCCAGCCGGTACGCGGCCTCCGCGCTCCCCCCGCCGGCGGCACACCGCAGGTGGCGCTCGGCGGCCCGCTCGTCACCGTCCCGCAGCCGCGCTATGGCGACCTGGAGTGCCGCCTCGGTGTGCCCGGCCGCGGCCGCCCGCTCGTACCAGACCAGCGCCGTCGTGTCGTCTCCCCGCCCGGCGAACAGAATGCCCAGGTTGAAGGCGGCGTCGACGCTGCCGGCCTCCGCGGCCTTGGAGAACCACGGCTCCGCGCCGGACGCGTCGCCGACCTGGAGCAGCAGGATGGCCAGCGCGTTCGCCGCTTCCCGGTGCCCGGCGTACGCGGCACGCCGGTACCACTGCTCGGCCTGCGCGGTCCGCCCCTGCTCGGCGCAGAGCAGCCCGAGGTTGAACGCGCCGTTGACGTCCCCGGCGTCCATCGCGGCCCGGTACCAGCGCTCGGCGGTCTGTGTCTCGCCGCGCTCGGCGTGCAGCGCGCCCAGCGCGTTCGCCGCGTTCCCGTCGCCGTCCTGGGCGGCCCGCAGCCACCACACGGCCGCGCTCTCGGTGTCGCCGGCGTCGCGCAGCAGGAACCCGAGCGCGCACGCGGCGCGCGGCTCGCCGTCCTTGGCGGAGGTCAGGTACCAGCGCCCGGCCTCTTTGAGCTCGCCGCGCCGCTCCAGGATCGCCCCGAGGTGCAGCGCGGCCCGCCGGTGCCCGCGCGCGGCGGCCTGCCGGTACCACTGCTCGGCCTCCTCGGCGGCACTCGTCCCGACACCGTTGTCGGTGCCGCGTCCCCCCGCGCCCACGGCAGGCCCGCCCTCACGCACGGCAGCACGCCCGTCCCGCGCGGGGCCACGACCCTCGCGTCCCCCGCGTCCCGCGTCACGCCCTTCTCGCACCGCTTCGCGGCCGCCGCTCCCGATCTCGAGCGCCGCGCGCGCGATCTTCCGCCCCTCGCGCGCGGCGGCGCGCTCCTCCTGCTCCGCACGCTTGTCGAGCACCCGCGCGAGCCGGTACGCGGCCTCGCGGTGCCCGCGCTCGGCGGCCACTCTCATCCACCGCTCGGCGGCGGCGTCACTGCGGTGCTCCAGCAGGTCGGCGAGCGCGTACGCCCCCAGGGCGTGCCCCTGCTCGGCGGACTGGCGCAGCCAGTATTCGGCGGCCGGTTCGTCACCACGCTCGCGATGGTGCCGGCCGAGCGCGTGCGCGGCCGCGGCGGAACCGGCGACGGCCGCGACCCGCCACCAGCTGGCGGCCTCGTCGGCGTACCCACGCTGGTGCAGCAGGACACCCAGGTTGTTGGCGGCCGCGCGGTCCCCGGCGGCCGTGGCACCCCGCAGGCAGGGCTCGGCTCCGTCGAGGTCGCCGCGGCGCAGCAGCATGGCGCCGAGGACACTCATCGCCTCGGTGTCGCCTGCTTCCGCGGCGAGCCGCTGACGTGCCTCCTCGACGGCGTCCCCCGTCTCGTCCTCGTCCGCTGCCCCCACGGACTCGACCGACGAGGCGGGCTCGGCGGGCACCACGAAGTCGGCAGGCAGCGCAATGTCGGCAGGCTGCGCAAACCGCCCTGTCTCCAACAGAGTTGCCTTGTCCCCCATAACGTCCATCGTCGCACCACCTGCAACCTGGGTACACCTGGTATACCGCAGCCATTGAGGTCACTACAGCGTTTTGTCGACATGCCCACAGAGCGACAAGTCAAACACAGATTTCCCGACCACCCCAGGCAACACGTCGAAGGCCCGGATCCTTTAGAGGATCCGGGCCTTCAACTTCAGTAGCGGGGACAGGATTTGAACCTGCGACCTCTGGGTTATGAGCCCAGCGAGCTACCGAGCTGCTCCACCCCGCGCCGTTGCGTTGCAACCGTACCACGGCGCGGGACGGAGCCTTGCATCAGCCGCTTCCGGAGCCCCCGTCGCCGCTCTGGTCGCTGTCCTCACTGCCGCTGCCGCCGGTCCCGTCGGCCTTGGCCTGCGCGTCCTCGGCCCGCTTCAGCGCGTCCTCCAGGTCCTGTTGGGCCCGGCCGTACGCCTCCCAGTCGCCGTCCTTGAGGGCCTGCTGCCCCTCGTCGAACGCCTTCTGGGCTTCCTCCAGGGCCTGTTGGACCGTCGGATCGCCGGACGTCGGCGGCTCGTCGGTGCCCTCGTCGCCGTCGTCCACCGGTGGCTCGGTGGGCGGCGGCGAACCCTCGGTCTCGAACACCTTGTTGAGCGCCGCGTCGAGGGTGTCCTCGAAGGCCGTGTTGCCGCCGTAGGTGACCAGCACCTTGCGCAGCAGCGGGTACTTGAGTCCGCCGCCTCGCACATAGACGGGTTCCACATAGAGCAGTCCACCGTCGAGCGGGACCGTCAGGAGGTTGCCGTACTCGACCTGTGAGTCACCTCTCTTGAGGAGGCTGATCGTCTCGGCGATGTCCTGTTCGGAGTTGAACTGGCTCTGGACCTGTTTCGGTCCGTCGATCGGTTCGCTGGTCGGCAGTTTCAGGATTCTGATCTTGCCGTAATCCTTGGTGCCCGCCTCGGCGTTGACCGCCACGAAGGCACTGAGGTTGTCCCGGCCGTTCGGTGTGAGCGTGGTGGTCAGCGAGAACGACTGTTCCGTCTGGCCAGGCAGCTTCATGCTCAGGTAGTACGGCGGCACCGCGTTGCCCGACGTGTTGGTCGGGTCGTCCGGGACCTGCCACACCTCGCTGCCGCTGAGGAACGTCTCGGCGTCCTTCACGTGATAGCGGGTCAGCAGTTCGCGCTGCACCTTGAACAGGTCCTGCGGGTACCGCAGATGGGCCAGCAGCGAGTCGGAGATGTCGTCCTTCGACTCCACCGTGCCCGGGAACGCCTTCATCCAGGTCTTCAGGACCGGATCCTGGGTGTCCCACTGGTAGAGCTTGACCTGACCCGTGTACGCGTCGACGGTCGCCTTCACCGAGTTGCGGATGTAGTTGACCTGGTTCTGCTGTGCCACCACCGCGCGCTGGCTGTTGTCCGCGGTCAGCGAGTCGGCCGTCGTGTCGCCCAGGGTGGTGCGGGAGGCGTACGGATAGCCGTTGGTGGTGGTGTACGCGTCGACGATCCACTGGATCTTGCCGTCGACGACGGCCGGGTAGGCGTCGCCGTCGATGGTCAGCCAGGGGGCGACCGCCTCGACCCGCTCCTTGGGCGTGCGGTTGTACAGGATCCGCGAACCCTCGCCGATGGCACCGGAGTAGAGGATCTGCGGCTCGTTGAACGCCACCGCGTACGCCGCCCGGTTGACCGGGCTGGAGAGGTTGATCCCGCTGCCGCCCTTGTAGCTGGTGGTCTTCTCACCGCTGTCGTCGGAGTAGTCGATCTCCTTCTGGGGACCGCCGACGATCGAGTACTGGGTGGTCTTCTCGCCGTAGTAGACCCGCTGCTGGTACTCGCCCAGGTCGCCCTTGGACGGCAGGTCGGACTCGGTGAACACCGGACGGCCGCCGGAGGTGGCCTCGGTGCCCTTGGCGGCGACCACGCCGTACCCGTGGGTGTAGCGGAAGTGGTCGTTGATCCAGTTGTTCTTCGGGATGCCCGCCAGGTTCAGCTCGCGCAGGCCGATGACGGTGTCCTGCTCCGCGCCGTCCTCGTTGCTGTACCGGTCGACGTCCAGGTTCGTGGGGAACGCGTAGTAGTTCCTCATCTGCTGGAGCTGCTGGAACGTCGGCGAGACGATGTTCGGGTCGAGCATGCGGATGCTGGCCGTGGTGTCGGCGTCCTTGCGGAGCTTGGCCTTGTCCGTGGTCTCGCTGACACCCGAGTACTCCTCGACGTCCGTCCCGTCGATGCCGTAGGCCTGCCGGGTCGCCGCCAGGTTCTTCTCGACGTACGGCGCCTCCTTGGCCTGCTCGTTCGGCTGGACCTGGAACTTCTGCACGATGGCCGGGTACAGCCCGCCGATGAGGATCGCGGAGAGCACCATCAGGCCGAAGCCGATGACCGGCAGCTGCCAGGTGCGCCGCCAGATGGTGGCGAAGAACAGCAGCGCGCAGATCACGGCGATGCAGAACAGGATCGTCTTGGCCGGCAGGTAGGCGTTGGCGTCGACGTACCTCAGACCCGTCCAGTTGCCCGTCGCCTTGAAGTCGCTGGACTTCACGGCGAGCCCGTACCGGTCGAGCCAGTAGGCGACCGCCTTCAGGGCGACGAAGATGCCGAGGAGCACCGACAGGTGCCCGGTGGCCGCGGCGGTGGCGCGCGCACCCGGGGAGGTGACCCTGAGGCCGCCGTAGAGGTAGTGCGTGAGCGCGGCGGCGATCACCGAGAGCACGGCCGCGGCGAAGCCGAAGCCGAGCAGGAAGCGGTACCAGGGCAGGTCGAAGGCGTAGAAGGCGACGTCCAGATTGAACTGGGGGTCCTTCTGTCCGAACGACACTCCGTTCACCCACATCAGCCAGGTGCGCCACTGCCCGGAGGCGGAGGCGCCGGCGATGAGGCCCACCAGGGAGGTGATCCCGAGGAGCAGCCACTTCTTGTAGGGCGCGATGCCCATGCGGTACCTGTCGAGGCTCTGCTGTTCCATCGACATCGCGCTCAGCGGCGGGCGCAGCCGGTGCGCGAGCCAGATGTTGAAGCCGACCGAGGCCGACATCAGCAGGCCGAAGACGAAGAAGAGCCCGATCTTCGTCCACAGGGTGGTGGTGAAGACGGACGAATACTTCACCGACCGGTACCAGAGCCAGTCCGTCCAGAACCCCGCGAACATGACGAACGCCATGCCGAGGACGGCAAGGACGCCCAGCGTCATGAGCAGGGTCCGGACACGTCGGGACGGTCGGCCCACTCTCATCCGCGGCCCCGTCGGGCCTCCGCCGCGGTCCGGCATCTGGAAAGCCAAGGTGCGCACCTCGAAGTTCGCTGTCGATACGTCAGGCCCGCGTCTACGGACCCTCCAGCGGGCCCCGTGATCGTAGGGGCCTCACCTATGCAACTTACTCACGCTTTACTCGGTTCCCGCTTCGGGGAACGAACGAGGCAGGATTGTGACCATGTCCAACACTCCCATGGCAGCGAACCCCCTCACCCGGGCCGTCCTCGAGATCGACGAGTACGCCTCGGGCCTCGGCTGGGACCAGCCCGCTCGCCTCTTCGCCCTCGTGGATACCGCGCGTCTGCGGGACCAGGAACCCGCGCTCGCGGACCAGCTCGGTCTTCAGGAAGCGCCCGAGGCAGCCGGCCTCACCCCGATCGAGCAGGACGAGATCCCCGCCGGCAAGGCGCTGGACGAGTTCCTCGGCACCATCGCCTGGCCCGACGCGGTGGTCGGCTGCGCGCTGACCGTGGAGCGGCTGATGCTGCCGCCGTCCGCCGAGGCGTCCGTCCCTGAGGACCTCGACGGGTCCCGTCTCACCAAGTGGGTCGCCTCCCACCCGGACCGCCAGGAGGTCCGGATGACGGTCGCCGTCCTGCGCGACGGCTCCCGCGACTCGGCCCTGCGCCTGCGTGAGAAGGACACCCCGACGGAGGTTCTCACCGGCCCCGAGCTGGTACCGGGCCTGGCGGAGGCCCTGTCCGCGACCTTCGTGGACTGATCTTCGGAACGACGACGATCCGATCTACGACAGTGGGGGCGCCCTCCGCGCGCGAGGGCGCCCCCACGCGCGCGTACGCCGTCCTCTGCTCCTGTCAGCCCTTGGTCGTGCACTTCGGCAGGTCGGCCGTGTCGCCGGCCCGGATGTCCTTCAGGGCTCCGAGCGCGTCCTCGATGGTGTCCACCTTGACGAGGGTGAGTCCGTCGGGGGTGTCCTTGGCGGCCGCGGCGCAGTTGTCCTTGGGCGTCAGGAAGTACTCGGCGCCCTTGTCGCGCGCGCCGACCGTCTTCATCTCGATGCCGCCGATGGGGCCGACCTTGCCCTCGTCGTCGATCGTGCCGGTGCCGGCCACGAACTTGCCGCCGGTCAGATTGCCCGGCGTCAGCTTGTCGTAGATACCGAGGGCGAACATCAGTCCGGCACTCGGGCCGCCGACGTCGGCGAGCTTGATGTCGATGGTGAACGGGAAGGTGTGGTCGGTCCCGGCGGAGATCCCGACGATCGCCCGCTCCTCGCCCGTGTCGTCGGACTTGGCCGTGGTGATCGTGACCTTCTCGGTCTCGGTCGCCGTCCTGTTCGCCTTCTCGGCGGCGGCCTGCGCCTTGGCGGGCACGATGACGAAGTCGACGTCCTCGCCCGGCTTGTGCTTGGTGACCAGCTTCGCGACGTCCTCGGGCGCCTTGACCGCCGTACCGTCGACGGACTTGATCACGTCACCGGCGTGCAGCTTGCCCTCGGCCGGCGAGTCCTTGAGAACGGTGGAGACGATCACCCACGACTTCACCGGGATGTCCAGCTCCTCCAGGGCCGCGACCTTGGCGCTCTCCTGGGACTGGCTGAACTCCTCGGCGTTCTCCTGGGTGGACTGCTCCTCGGTCTTGCCGTCGGGGTAGAGCGTGTCGTGCGGCACGACCTTGTTGTCGTGTGCCAGCCAGCCGTAGACGGCCTCGACGAGGTTCATCCTGTAGTCGGCGCTGGTGACACGGACCGTGGTCATGTTCAGGTGCCCGGTCGTCGCGTACGTCTTGTGTCCCGAGATCTGCAGCACCGGCTCGCCGTCGTGCTCCCCGAGCGTGTTCACCGTCGGCCCCGGCGACATCTCCGCATAGGGCACGGGAATGATCACTCCCGCGCACAGGAGCGCGATCAGCATCAGGGTGGAGGCGAGCATCGTCGCGGTGCGGCGTGGCATGGAACGACAGTACGGGACAGGCCTGTCAGTGCACCGTCGGGGCCGTCCGTCCGGGGGCCGGGTGCGGGGGCGTCAGCCGCCGGTGTGGGACCGCTCCATGGCCTCGCGGAAGCGCGAGTATCCCGCGAGTTCGGTGCCGTCCTCGATGCTCCTGCGGTTCCGACTGGCCCAGCCACCCCACAGTCCGGCACCGATCGCGGCCACCAGTGGAATCAGCAACCAGGCAAGCGCCGCCATGCCGGCCTCCCAACCCCTATGAAGCAACCACAACTGACTGATCAGCAGATTATCCGTCCGCCCCGTCAACGCTCTCGCCGGGGGGCGGGTTACGCAACCGGAACGCACAGGGACGCATTCCGGTCACGACCTCGGCAGGCTCCCACCCGTCCTCCCCCGCCCGGCCACCACCCCTCACCGACGGCGCTACGCGCCGACCCATTCATCGGTGCCGTCGGAGAATTTCTGGTGCTTCCAGATGGGCACCTCGTGCTTGAGATCGTCGATCAGCCTGCGGCACGCCTCGAAGGCCTCGCCCCGGTGCGGACAGGACACGGCGACGACGACGGCCAGGTCCCCGACCTGCAGGTCTCCCACCCGGTGCACCGCCGCCAGTGCCCGCACCGGATAGTCGGCGACCACCTTCTCCGCGATCCGCCGCATCTCGGCCTCGGCCGTGGGGTGGCACGAATAGCCGAGTTCGTCGACATCGGCGCCCCCGTCGTGGTTCCGCACGGTCCCCACGAACAGCGCGGTCCCCCCGGCCGCGTCGTCCCCGACCGCCCGGAACACCTCGTCGAGGGAGAGCGCCGTCTCCCGGATCCCGATCAGCTTGACGGGCTCCTGGGCCCCCCGCTCACCGGGGTGATCATCATTCACAGCCATACCCCCATCGTGCCCCACCCGACACCGGGACGTCTCCCTGCCGTGGCCGCGGGCAGCCGGGCGGCACAGGTGGGCGCAGCGCACCCGACACGCGCCGACCGACGGGACCCGACCCCCGGCCCGGACCAGCGAGGGCCCCTCAACGCCTGCCCCGAGCCTTCCGCGCCCGCCGCACCAACGCCGCGGTACCCAGCAGCGCGACCGTCGCACCGGCGGCACCCGCGGCCGTCGCGTCCTTCCGCCCCAGCCGCCGTCCGGCCACCGTGTGCCGCCCGGCGACCTCCTCCAACAGCTCCGCGAGCACTTCCTCGTTCGTCCACAGCGGCCGCCACCCGGCGTCGTGCAACCGGCTCCCGCTCACGACCCACGGGTACATCGTGTACGCCAGGTCCCCCGCCGGTGACGGCGTGAGCCCGATCCGGTGCAGCCGGGCGGCGGCCCCGAGCGCGACCGCGGACGGCAGCTCCATGCGCCGGATCCCGCTGAGCTCCTCGACCTCCTCCTGCTCCAGCCACCCCTCGCATCCGACGGCCAGCTCCCCGTCGACCTTCTCCAGCACGGCGTACTCCAGCGCCCCGCAGAGGTCCTCGACGTGACAGAACTGCCAGGCGGGTCTGGACCCGGCCACCACCAGCAGTCGGGGCGACTCGAAGTACCTGGTCAGCGCTGTGTCCGTCCCTCCGACCAGGGTCGCGGGCCGCACCACGGTGACATTGAGGCCCGGATGGGCACGCGGCGCCCGGCGCGCGAGCCGCTCGATCTCCAGCAGGTCGCCGACCCCCGTGGCCTCGGCGGTCGCCCGAAGCTCGGCGTCCTCCGAGAGCGGCAGCTCGTTGTCGGGCAGCGCCCCGTAGACCATCGCCGACGTGCACAGCACGACCCGGTGCACCCCGGCCGCGGCGGCGGCCGTGAGCACGGTCTGCGTACCGCGCACGTTGTACGCGCTGCGGGCCGCCGAGTCCGCCCCCAGGTCGAGGTCGACGGCGAGGTGCACCACCACGTCGGCCCCGCGCAGCTTCTCGGCGATCGCCGGGTCCCGCACATCCAGGATGTGCCACTGAGCGGCGGCGCACTCGCCGCGCCGCTCGTCGATGGCGATGACCTGCCGGATCTCGTCGGACTCGGCGAGCCGCTCCGTGAGCAGCGCTCCTACGCCGGACGCGGCACCGGTGACCGCGACGACGGGCCCGCGCACGGCGGGACTGGTTGAGTGGTTTCGCGCTGCGCGAACCTGCGGATCTGGGGAACTCACCGGGCGTCTCCAGCGGTTGTCTTCAGTACGAACGCGGGTGACGCGTACGTACCAGGTGGCATCCATCCTGCCGCAGGCCTTCGGTCGGCGGAGCACCGAGGCCTTAACCCGCCGTGGTGTCTACGCTGGGTGGTGTTCGGGCAGCCGTGCCGTCGGAGAAAACCGATGGCCCTATCAGCCGAGGAATCCCGTGAGTGACACCCCATTCGGATTCGGCCTTCCGCCGGAGGAGCCGGACGACGGCGACGAGGGCAAGAAGAAGGACCAGCAGAGCGGTGGTGGTCAGGGCCCGGCCAACCCGTTCGGTTTCGGGTTCCCCGGGGCCGGGGGCCCCGGCGCCGACAATCCGTTCGCCGCGATGTTCGGTTCCATGAACCCCACCGACCTGGGCGCCGCCTTCCAGCAGCTGGGCCAGATGCTCTCGTACGAGGGCGGCCCGGTGAACTGGGACATGGCCAAGCAGATCGCCCGCCAGACGGTCGCCCAGGGGACCGCCGACGGCACGAAGGACGAGAGCGTCGGCCCCGCCGAGCGCACCGCCGTCGAGGAGGCCGTCCGCCTGGCCGACCTGTGGCTGGACGACGCGACGTCCCTGCCGTCCGGCGCGGGCTCCGCCGTGGCGTGGAGCCGCGCGGAGTGGGTCGAGGCCACCCTGCCCGCCTGGAAGGAACTGGTCGACCCGGTGGCCGAGCGGGTCGGCGGCGCCATGGGCGACATCCTGCCGGAGGAGATGCAGGCCATGGCCGGCCCGCTGATCGGCATGATGAAGTCGATGGGCGGCGCCATGTTCGGCCAGCAGATCGGGCAGGCCGTGGGCGTGCTCGCGGGCGAGGTCGTCGGATCCACCGACGTCGGCCTGCCGCTCGGACCGGCCGGCAAGGCCGCGCTGCTGCCGCTGAACGTGGCGGCGTTCGGCAAGGACCTGGGCGTCGGCAAGGACGAGGTGCGGCTCTACCTGGCCCTGCGCGAGGCCGCCCACCAGCGCCTCTTCGCGCATGTGCCGTGGCTGCGCTCGCATCTGTTCGGCGCTGTCGAGGGCTACGCGCGCGGGATCAAGGTCGACACGGCCAAGCTGGAGGACGTGGTCGGCCAGTTCGACCCGCAGAACCCCGAGGAACTGCAGCAGGCGCTCCAGCAGGGCATGTTCCAGCCGGAGGACACCCCGGCGCAGAAGGCGGCCCTTGCCCGTCTGGAGACCGCTCTGGCGCTGGTGGAGGGCTGGGTGGACGCGGTGGTGCACGCCGCCGCGAAGCCGCGTCTGGCGTCCGCCGACGCCCTCCGCGAGACCCTGCGCCGCCGCCGTGCCACCGGCGGTCCGGCCGAGCAGACCTTCGCCACGCTGATCGGTCTGGAGCTGCGCCCCCGCCGCCTGCGCGACGCCTCCCGCCTGTGGGCGTCCCTCACGGACGCGCGCGGTGTCGACGGCCGCGACGCCCTGTGGGCCCACCCCGACATGCTGCCCACCGCCTCCGACCTGGACGACCCGGACGGCTTCGTCCACCGCGAGCAGATGGACTTCTCCGAGCTGGACAAGATGCTCGGTGAGGCCGCGGACGGTTCCACCGAGAAGCCGGACCTCAAGAAGAAGGACGACGACACCGAGTGAGCCTGCACGAAGACGCGGTCCTCGTGCTGAAGTGCTACGAGGACCAGGCCGAGCTGCGCCAGGCGTACCTCGACCATCTCGCGGCCCATCCGGACGGCATGTGGAAGGCCAGCGGCGCCGGGCACATCACGGCGAGCGCCCTGGTGATCGACCCCGAGCGCGGCCAGGTGCTGCTCACTCTCCACAAGAAGCTGCGCATGTGGCTCCAGATGGGCGGCCACTGCGAACCGGAGGACATCAGCCTGGCCGGCTCCGCCCTCCGCGAGGCCACCGAGGAGTCCGGCATCGCGGGCCTGACGCTGCTGCCGGGCGGCCCGGTCCGCCTCGACCGCCATCACACCCCGTGCGCCTGGCACCTGGACGTCCAGTACGCGGCCCTCGCCCCGGCCGACGCGGTCGAAGCGATCAGCGACGAGTCCCTCGACCTGCGGTGGTTCGCCTACGACGAGGTGCCGACCGTGGCCGACGATTCGGTCGTACGCCTGCTGGAGGCCACGCGAGCGCGGCTCTGACCTCGCTCTTTCGCATGACGTCGGCGGTCTGTCGGCATGGCGCCGCCGGGCCGTGGGCATGCCCCCGCCGGGGGCACGAACGCGGTAAGGGGCGTCCGCAAGGCGGAACGCCCCTTACACGTGGACCCGCTGACCCATACCTGGGCATGGCCCGGCTCGCCCATCGGCCCGTCGATCAGTTGCGGCTGCCCCCGAGGGAGTTCCCGCTCAGTCCGCCCGCGCCCATGCCGAACTGCCCGAGCACCCCGGACGTCCGCAGGTGCTGCGGCGGAAGCAACTCGCTCGGCTGCACCAGGACGTGCCCGTGGCCACCGAAGTGCATCTCCCAGCCCTCACCGGTGGACCCCCTGCGGCGCCACACGGCGGACGTGGAGGTCGGCGCCTGGAGCTGTGTGCGCAGCGAGGTGGACCAGGCGATGACGGCGTCCGAGTCGACACAGATGTTCTTCTCGGGCGTCACCTCCAGCGCGAGCGGTTCACCCGAGGTCATCAGGACGACCTTGCCGCCACCGGACAGCTCCAGGTTGTACGCCCCCGCCGAGGCCACCTCGACCGCGCTGTCCACGGCGACGATGCCGACGTTCAGAGAGCCGTCGAACGCGAGGACGGCGGAGGAGTCGACGGTGATGCCGCTGCCGACCTCCATGATGTGCAGGTACTGCGCGAAGTTGGCGAGATACACGATCCCGTTGCCCTTGCAGCGCATGAGTTCGAGCCGCTCACCGGTCATCCGCTCGGCGTTGCGCCAGCTGCGGTTGCGGTACTGGCTGTCGAACTCGATCTGCCCCTCGAAGGCGACCATGGCTCCCTGACGGGCCAGGACCGGGCTGCTGCCGATGGTCACATCGGTCTTGAGCAGCTGCGGGTTCTGCAGTGTGTAGCGCTCGGTGTGGTTCACCGGGATGTGCGCGAAGAGTGTGCTGTGCATGGTGTGCTGTTCTCCTCTCAGCCCCGGTCAGCCACGGATCTTGAAACGGTCGCCGGTGTCCTCGCTGGGCTGGACGACCACGAAGCCCCGCCCCTTGAACCCGATCTGGAAGGCCTCGCCGCTGCCCCGGCCGATGAGCGCACTGGCCTTGATGGTGCGGCGCGCCTTCATGTCGAGGCCGTCGGTCCAGGCGATCAGCGCGTCCGGGTCGACGTACGTCTCCCGTTCGGCGCAGTCGAGGGAGATCGGCACGCCCCGGCTGACCAGGGCGACCCATCCGGTGCCCCGGATCACGAGGTTGGTGAGGCCGGAGCCCGAGAGCTTGGCGAGGCCCTTGACCGGCTCGATGGCGAGCTGGAGGGAGGCGTCGCAGGCCAGCAGAGTCGGGCCGTTGACCGACAGCGCCTCGTTGTTCAGGTGGAGGATGAGGACGTCGCCGCCGTAGTCGGCGAGGTACAGGTCCCCGTCGCCCCGGCAGAGCATCAGCTTGCCGCCCTCGCCGGTGACCATCTCCTCCGCGCTGCGCCGCAGCGTCGCGGGCGGGCCGTCGAACTGTACGTAGCCGTCGTACGCGATCATCGAGCCGGCCTTGGCCAGGAGGTCCTGGCCCGTGACCATGGCGACCTTGAGCGTCTTGGAGCTGTGCACGCTCATCCGGACGCCGGTGGAGGCGGAGCGGTGCGCGTTGAGTGTCTGGAGGTCCATGCTCTGCCTCACACCTCGAAGGGCTGGACGACGACGAAGTTGCCGGGGGCACCGCGGAACTGGAGGTTGATGGCCTCCTGGGTCTGCCGTGCGTACCCGGAGCGGCGCAGCCTGAGCGAGGTCGTGGTGACAGCCTGCGCGCCGGCGGACCAGGCGATGACGGCGTTGCCGTCGACGTAGGTGGCCGGGCCGACGGGCAGCACGACGGGAACCCCGCGTGTCTTGACGACGACCGCGCCCGTGCCGGAGAAGAGCATGCTGAACAGGCCGCCACCGGGCAGGCCCGCGCCCTCGATGCGGCGGATCTCGGTGTCCAGGGACTCGTCGAAGGCGAGGACGCCGCGTGCGCTGGTGTAGAGCTGCTCGTTCTCCAGGCGGATGACGAAGAGACGGCTGCCCTCGTCGGCGAGGAACACCTCACCGTCTCCGGAACACCGCATCAGGGCCATGCCCTGGCCGGTGAGCTGGCCCGTCAACTTGCCGAGCAGGCCGGAACCCTTGTGGGCGAAGTCGATGTCGCCCTGGTAGGCGACCATGCTGCCCTGCTTGGCGAGGATGTTGGCGCCCTTGGTGAGCGTGGCCCGCACCATCTGCGGGTTCTGCTCGGTCCAGCGGTCCCCGACGGGGGCCTCGGAGTACTTCGTCAGGACGACTCGCAGCCCTGCCTCCGGCGGCACCGGCGCGAGCTGTGTACCGCCGCCGAAAGGCTGTGCCTGGCCCGGGAAGGCACCAGGGGCGCCCGGGGGCGTGAACGGACCGCCTTGCGGAGCTGCGCCCGGCGGGGTGAAGGGGCCACCCTGGGGCGGGGCACCGGGAGGAGTGAAGGGCCCACCCTGGGGCGGAGCGCCGGGCGGGGTGAAGGGGCCACCCTGGGGCGGAGCGCCGGGCGGGGTGAAGGGGCCACCCTGAGGTGTGGGGGCTGCCGGGGGCGGGACGGTGCCGCCGGGCGGCGTGTTCAGGGGCGCGGCGATCGTCGGAGCGGCGTGCACGGAGGGTGAGGGCGCCGGGGGCCCGAACGGCTGGGCGGGCGCCGGGGTGGCCGGAGCCGCGGGGGCACCGAACGCGGGTGGGGCGAAGCCCGGCGTGGCGTCGGCCTGCGGCTGCTGCGGGGCGACGGGCTCCTCCTCGGCGACCTCGCCGCCGAAGTTCTTCAGCAGCGCGTCGAGGCCGCCGTCGAAGCCCTGCCCGACGGCCGCGAACCGCCAGACGTCCTTCAGGTAGAAGTCGCCCAGCATCACGGCGCGCTCGGTGGAGAACTCCGAGCCGTCGAACGGATACCTGGCCACCTCCTCGCCGCCCGCGACGATGCGGACGTAACCGGGGCCGATCTGCGACATCTGCCCGTTGCCGTCGATCGTCGCCGTGAAGGACAGCTTCTGGATCTGCGACGGGATCTTGTCGAGAGTGACACGGAAGGACTCGGTGTCACCCGACTGGGCGCCCAGGAGCTGGATCGACTCCTCGGGGGTCTTCGGCTGGTTGAAGAAGACGAAGTAGCGGTCGTCCGAAAGCCGTTCGTCGGCGTCCAGTCCGAAGCAACTGATGTCGAAGCTCAGCCCGGGGGCGGAGATCTGTACGCCTACGTACAGATCCGTACCCGCGGTGAGGTCACTGATCTTGGCCTTGTGGCCGCGTTGGAATTCCCTGGCCATGCGTAACGACCGTCCCCCATCCCGAAAGTGCGTGCGCCTGCGAATGCGTCGCGCCAGGCTAACCGCAAAGTCCTGAGACGTACGAGGCTGGTACAGAGACGGTACAAAAGCGCGACTTCGGTCACCGGTCCCACAAACGCACACGCGCGCGTGAAGCGCCCGTTTCGTGGCACCCACGCCCGGGGCACCGGCGGGGCGACGCCTTAGGGCAACGGGTCGCGGACCGTTTCCGGGCGAGCGGCCACGCGAGGTGTCACTCGTCCCGTGTGAGGGGCAGGTGAGGCAGCCGGTCGGCGGCGACCACCCCTTCGAGGTAGCCGCGAGCACGCTCAGTGCGTGGATAGGCGTCCAGCAGCTGCCAGAAGCGGGGGCCGTGACCTGGTACGAGCAGGTGTGCGAGTTCGTGGAGGAGGACGTAGTCGACGACGTACTCGGGCATGCCCTGCAGCCGGTGCGAAAGACGGATGCTGCCCTCGGCGGGGGTGCACGAGCCCCAGCGGGTGTTCTGGTTGGTGACCCAGCGCACGGAGGTGGGCCGGGCGCGACCCCCGAAGTACTGGTCCGAGAGCCGGGCGGCCCGCTCCGCCAACTCGGTGTCGCCGAGGCGCCGTTTGCTCTCCTGCGCGGCCAGCTTGTCGAGCATGACGGTCACCCAGCGCTGCTCCTCGGCCTCGGACATCCGGGCGGGGATGAGCACGACGGTGCGATCGCCCTCGCGGTACGCGGAGACCGTTCTGCGCCGGCGCGCGCTCCTGCGGACCTCGATCGCGCTCGCCCCCGAGTTGTTTGGCGGCTGGCTCGTCGTGCTGCGCGGTGACTTCGCGGCGCGGTGCAGTGGGTCGGCGGGCACGCCCCGACGTTACCCGCTGCACACGGGGGAAGTCCCGCCTCCGGGACGGTTCGATATCGATCCGCACTCCGAGCGCCTGATTTGTACGACGAATGCCGTCGCCTGTGGACAACTCTCGACAGACGTCGTCGCTGTCCGTGCATGCTGGCACTCGTCGGCGGACCAGGCACTCGCACCGTCGGCATACGGAACCGATCTCTGGCTACGGGGGCCGATCATGCATCCGATGGTGAAGCCCGCGCTCCGGCGCGGTTGGCGGGATCTCAACACCGTGCAGTTCGGTCTGGCGCCGGCGCACGCCATGGTGCTGGGCCCGATGGACACGGCGACGGGCAGTTTCCTCGCCCTGCTCGACGGCACACGCGGTGTGCCGCTCCTGCGCGACGAGGCGCGCCGCATGGGCCTGCCGGACGGCCACGTGGACGGCCTGGTGGACCGGCTGTCCCGGTCGGGCCTGCTGGACGACGCGACGGGCGGCGGCCCGGCCGCCGACGAACTGCGCGCCAAACCGGAGGTCCTGGACCGGCTGCGGCCCGACGCCGCCACCCTCTCCCTGATCGCCTCCGAGCCGGGCGACGCCATGAGTCGTCTGGCCGCGCGCCGGTCACTGAGAGTGCAGGTGCGGGGTGCGGGACGCGTGGGGGCGGTGCTCGCCTCCCTGCTGTCGGGCGCCGGGGTCGGAGAGGTCGACGTCCGCGATGTCGGCAGGGTCGAGCCATGTGACGTGGCACCGGGTGGGTTGCCGGCCGAATCGATCGGCGAGCGCAGGGACACGGCGGCACGCCGGGCCGCTCGCCACGCGGCGCCCGATCGCCCGCCTCGGCGTCGCCGCGGCCCCCGGCCGCCCGAGGCTCCACCCGGGGACCTGCCGGTGGACCGTCTCCGCGAGGAGCCCGGCTTCTCGCTGGTGATCCTCGCCTCACGCGACGGTGTCGACGTCCACGCTCCGAGGCCCATGGCCGCCGAGCCGCTCATCTCGTCGGGCACGCCACACCTCTATGCAGGTGTGGTCGAGGGGACGGGCGTCGTCGGCCCTCTGGTCCTGCCGGGTGAGACGGGTTGTGCGGGCTGCCTCGAACAGAGCCGCACCGACCGCGACGAGACGTGGCCGCGGCTGGTCGCGCAGTGGCGGTCCGGACGCCCGCACCAGTTGGAAGCGTGCGATCTGGCCCTGGCCACGACGGTCGCCGGACTGGCCGCGGCACACGCGCTCGCCTTCCTCGACGGGCGGACGCCGTCCAGTGCGGGAGCCCGCTGGGAGGTCTCGGTACCAGGGTTCGACTGGCACCCGCGTCCGGTGTGGCCGCACCCTTCATGTTCCTGCGCGGCCGCGGAAAACAGTGCCGCCGGAAAAGGTAACGGGGAACACACCGCAAAGGAGGGGGAGGCGCGCGAGACAATGGCGGAGCATCAGCGGTCAACGAGGTTGTCCCGCAAGGCACACGCGGCACGGCCTGCTGGGACTTGGAGGGCGCATGTCTGATCTTCCCCGGAAGGCGGTCACCCGGACCGCCAAGCTCGCCGCGCTTCCGCTCGGCATCGCAGGCCGGGCCACCTGGGGACTCGGCAAGCGGATCGTCGGCGAGTCGGCCGATCTCGTGGGCCGTGAACTCCAGCAGCGCACGGCGGAGCAGTTGTTCAAGGTGCTGGGCGAGCTGAAGGGCGGCGCGATGAAGTTCGGGCAGGCCCTGTCCGTCTTCGAGTCGGCGCTTCCCGAGGAAGTGGCAGGCCCCTACCGCGCGGCTCTGACCAAGCTCCAGGACGCGGCACCCCCGATGCCGACCCGCACGGTGCATGCCGTGCTGGAGGAGCGCATCGGAGCGGACTGGCAGGAGCTGTTCCTGGAGTTCGAGGACAAGCCGGCCGCCGCGGCCTCGATCGGCCAGGTGCACCGAGCGGTGTGGCACGACGGCCGAGAGGTCGCCGTCAAGGTGCAGTACCCGGGGGCGGGCGAGGCCCTGCTTTCCGATCTCGGTCAACTCAGCCGGTTCGCGCGCCTGTTGGGCCCGCTGATCCCTGGCATGGACATCAAACCGCTCATCGCGGAACTGCGGGACCGTGTCTCCGAAGAGCTCGACTACGGCCTGGAGGCCCAGGCTCAGCAGGCGCACGCGGAGGAGTTCGAGGGCGACCCGGACGTGGTGGTCCCGGCTGTGGTGCACCAGTGCGAGCAGGTGCTGGTGACCGAGTGGATGGAGGGCATCCCTCTCTCCGAGGTGATCGCCGACGGCTCTCAGGAGCAGCGCGACCGGGCGGGCCAGTTGCTGACCCGCTTCCTCTTCTCGGGTCCGGCCCGCACCGGTCTCCTGCACGCCGACCCCCACCCGGGGAACTTCCGCCTCCTGCCGGACGAGAAGAGCGGCTGGCGCCTCGGCGTCCTCGACTTCGGCACGGTGGACCGACTGCCGGGCGGCCTGCCGTCCCCGATCGGTGACGCCCTCCGGCTGACCATCGAAGGTGAGGCCGAGGCGGTCTACGAGATGCTCCGCACGGAGGGTTTCGTGAAGGAGTCGATAGACCTGGACCCGGACGCCGTCCTCGACTATCTGCACCCCATCATCGAGCCGGTCCGGGCGGACGAGTTCACCTTCGCCCGCGGTTGGATGCGCAGCCAGGCCGCTCGGATCGCCGACCCGCGCTCCCCCGCCCACCAGTTGGGCAAGCAGCTGAACCTGCCCCCGTCCTACCTCCTCATCCACCGGGTGACCCTGAGCACCATCGGTGTCCTGTGCCAGCTCGGCGCGACGGTTCGTATGCGCGACGAGTTGGAGGAGTGGCTGCCGGGCTTCCTGGCCGAAGAGGAGGAGGGCGAGTCTGCCGCGGAGGCGTAGCCGGTTCGGGCGAGGGCGGGTTCACCACCAGGCCGAGTCCAGCCGGCCTTCGATCGCGCGCAGGTTCTCCCGGGCGCAGGTCTCGCAGAAGTAGCGCCGTGCGCCGTTCTCCACGGAACAGATCCACAGGGGTCGAGGGGCCTCGGCGGTGGTGCCGCAGCGGGCGCACACGAGGGTCTGGGGTTCTGCGGCGCGGCCGCCCTGGTCACTGTCCCCGGAAAGACTCGTCACTCGGCGACGATATCGCCGCCCTCGACGGATCCGTGGGCACAACGCACCGCGGGGGCCGGTCCCTTCGGACCGGCCCCCGCGGGGAGCCACTGCTGGTGGAGGTGACGTGCCTGTCAAGGCCGGGTCATGCCGGTCGCCGCGTGGCGGCTACTGCATGACCGCCATGGCGAGCGCACGGCGGGCGCGCAGCGAGGCGCGCTCGGCCCTGCGCTGCATCCGCTGAGCGACCGCCAGGCGCATGGCCCGGCGTTCCTGCTCAGCCTGGTGCAGGCGCTCGTGCATATGCGCACGAGCCAGGGCTTCTGGCATGAGATGCATTTCTCGGGTCCTGTTCTGACGCGAGGCGTTCGCGCCGGTGGTGGTGAAATCAGGTGTCGCGGAGCCGACGGGCTCGCTCGTGGACGGCTTCATCGGGGCCTGCTTCTTGGGGTCGTGCGTGAGGGGGCGGTCGATCGTTCCGGTGATGTTCATGCTGTGACCGGGTTCTTGCGCGGGCGACCACGGGGCCGCTTGCGGGCCACGACGACACCCTGGACGAAGAGCTCGCCACCCCAGACGCCCCAGGGCTCACGCCGCTCCTTGGCGCCGGCGAGGCAGGCCTCCATCAGCGGGCAGGTGCGGCAGAGGGACTTGGCGTACTCGACATCGGCCGGCGACTCGGCGAAGAAGACCTCCGGGTCGTAGGAGCGGCAGGGGACGGGCACGCCGAGGTTCTCGATGGCGTCGTCGAGCGCGGTGAGCGCGGTGAGCGGGGTCAAGGTGGAGTCCTCCGTGAGGCCGGGCGGGGGGATCGTTTCGGAAGGCGGTACGGACGGGGCGTGCGCTTCGAGTTGCACGGTTCGTCTTCCTCGTCTGGTCGTTCCGGCCTGTTGGCCGGTTGCGGCTGGTACCGGGTTCTTTTCTTGTCCCGAGGCCCCTTCGCTCTGCAGTCCCTGGTCGGGGACAAACAGAAGGGCCGCGGATCCCGGATGGGGTTCCGCGGCCCTGAAGGCGCCGGCCTGATCGTCGATCAGGCTGGATCACTCCAGGGTTCAGGCCCACGGAAGGCCCACATCAGGTGGTGCTGCGTCGTCTGCTTCCGGAATCCGGCACCGGCCGCCGCGAAGGCATAGGCGTGGGCCTGTGCCTCTACTGCTGCTTCCAGTGCCTTGGTCGGTCGCTCATTGCGCTCACGGACGGGGAGACCCGCCAGAGACACGGAGGACGCCGGACGGCCGCCACTGAGGGCGGACAGACCGGTGCCCAGGTTCGAGACGCCGAGCATGCACAGGGAGACGGCCGAGCGATCGGTCATTTTGACCGTGCTGATGTAGCTGGTGTTGATGCTGATCACTGGACTCGCCTCCTCTCGGCGTCTACGGGGACCGGCGCGAACCAATCCGACGGATATGAAGTACATCACGAAACCAGGGCCTTCGAGAAGGCCGCTGCTCTCGTGCCTAAGAACCTATGGGGATTGCTGGGGCATGCGCAAACTATTTTTTCGACGAGTTGGTATCAGTCGTTCTCGTCGTCGCCCGCAGGCTCCCGACCTGCACAGATGTCGAGAACATCGGCGCCGTAGCGCTGCAACTTGCGGGCGCGGACGCCTGGGATGCGGGCGAGTTCAACCGGAGTGCTCGGCCCCGCTTCCGCGATCGCCATCAATGTCCGGTCCGTGAAGACACAGAAGTCGGGTTGGCCACTGCGCCGTGCCTGAACCGCGCGCCACTCCCGCAGTCGCTCGTAGAGGCCCTCGTCCATGTCGGAGGGACAGTCCTCGCAGCGCATCAGCTTCATCTCGCCGGCGTCCCGCAGGGTGCGCCCGCAGACACGGCAGCGCGCCGGGGTGCGGCTGGTGCGGCGCGGCGCTCCCTCGGTGCCGCCGCCCACGAGGTCACCCGTCCGGGCGCCCGGGAAGCCCACTTCGACGCCCCCGGAACCGCCTGTGCCGGTCCGTCCCGGGGCAGCGGTGGATCCGGGGCGCAGGCCGTTGAGGAACCGGCTGGGGCGACGATTGGGGCGGGTACCGGGCGAGCGAGACAGGGCCCAGGAGACGGAGAGCTGTTCGCGCGCGCGGGTGACGCCCACGTAGAGAAGTCGTCGCTCCTCCTCGATCTGTTCGTCCGTTCTCGCGTAGGTGATCGGCATCATGCCCTCGGCGACCCCGACGAGGAAGACGACGTCCCACTCGAGGCCCTTCGCGGAGTGCAGCGAGGCGAGGGTGACGCCCTGGACGGTCGGGGCGTGCTGGGCGCTGGCCCGCTCGTCGAGTTCCGCGACCAGGTCGCCGAGCGTGGCGTGGGGCTGGGCGGCGGCGAAGTCGTGGGCCAGGTTCACCAGGGCCGCGAGGGAATCCCAGCGTTCCCTGACCGCTCCGGAGCCCGCCGGTGGTTCACCGGTCCAGCCCTCGCCGGACAGCACGGCCCGTACCTGTGAGGGGAGGTCCACGGCGTCCTCGAGGAGGGTGTCGTTGCCCCCGAAGCGCGCGGCCGCCCTCAGCGCGGCCCCGGCCTTGCGGACCTCGGGGCGGTCGAAGAACCGTTCGGCGCCGCGCAGCTGATACGGCACTCCGGCGTCCGCGAGTGCCTGTTCGTAGGTCTCGGACTGGGAGTTCGTGCGGAACAGGATGGCGATCTCGCTCGCGAGGACTCCGGAGGCGATGAGGTCGCGGATGCGGCGGGCGGCCCCCTCGGCCTCGGCGGGCTCGTCCGCGTACTCGGTGTACCGGGGCTCGGGGCCCGGGGGCCGCTGGGAGATCAGTTCGAGGCGGTGGTCGGCGGCGCGGCCGCGGGCCTGGGAGAGCAGGCCGTTGGCGAGGTGGACCACCTGCGGGGTGGAGCGGTAGTCGCGGACGAGCTTGACGACGGTGGCCCCGGGATGACGGTGACGGAAGTCGAGCAGATGGTCGGGAGTTGCGCCGGTGAACGAATAGATCGTCTGGCTGGCGTCGCCCACGACGCACAGGTCGTCCCGGTCGCCGAGCCACAGTTCCAGCAGGCTCTGCTGGAGGGGGCTGACGTCCTGGTACTCGTCGACAACGAAGTGCTGGTACTGGGAGCGGACCTGCTCGGCGATGTCGTGGCGGTCCTGGAGGATACCGACCGTGAGCAGGAGCACGTCCTCGAAGTCGATGACGGCCCGCTCTCGCTTCAGGTCCTCGTACGTGGCGTAGATCTGGGCGATCTCGGCGGGGTCACGGGGTGCCTCACGGCCGTGTCGGGCGGTCGCGGCGGCGTAGTCGGAAGGGACGGTGCGGGTGACCTTGGACCACTCGATCTCGGCGGCCGCGTCGCGCAGTTCGTTGCGATCGAGACGGATGCGGCAGGCGGCGGCGGCGTCCGCGACGAGTTGGATCTTGCGGTCGATGATGCGAGGCATGGCGCCGCCGACGGCTTTCGGCCAGAAGTACTGGAGTTGCCGCAGTGCGGCCGAGTGGAACGTCCGGGCCTGGACGCCGGCGGCGCCGAGTTGGCGGAGACGTCCGCGCATCTCTCCGGCGGCCCGGTTGGTGAAGGTGACGGCCAGCACACTGGCGGGCTGGAGCATGCCGGCCCGCACCCCGTAGGCGATGCGGTGGGTGATCGCACGAGTCTTGCCCGTCCCTGCGCCGGCCAGCACGCACACCGGACCGTGCAGCGCGGTGGCCACCGCGCGCTGCTCGGGGTCGAGCCCTTCGAGCACCGCGTCGGCCGAGTCGGGGACCTGCGGGAAGAGGGTGGAATGCGTTGCTGCTGTCACACGGCCATGCTGCCAGGTCGCCGGAGGCGATCGAGCAGGTTGTCCACAGGCAGGCCTCCGCAGTCGTACTAATGCGGCAGGCGCTCCTGTGTTCCGGTGCGCCCGGCGCGGGCGGCGGTGCCGGGCGTCACCCGTGTAGGGGAATGGCGGACCTGTCGCGTACGTTCCACTCACTGCGACCACGCACCCCTCTGACCGTGAAGGAGCGCCAGGGACATGCCGGGCACTGTGACGATGTACAGCACCACGTGGTGCGGCTACTGCCGTCGGCTGAAGAGCCAGATGGACCGCGAGGGCATCACGTACGAGGAGATCAACATCGAGCAGGACCCGGAGTCCGCCGCGTTCGTGGAGAAGGCGAACGGTGGGAACCAGACGGTCCCCACCGTCCTCTTCCCGGACGGTTCGACGCTCACGAACCCTTCGCTGGCGCAGGTCAAGCAGAGGATCGGCGCGTAACCACGGCCGGGCTCTAGCCGGTGTGACCTCGCGTCGGCAGGGGCTTGCCGTACCAGAGTTCGATCAGTCGGGCCGCGATCGAGATGCCGTAGGGAGGCAGGACCTCCCCGGACTCGAAAGCGGCCCGCAGTTCTTCGCGGGAGAACCAGCGGGCCTCGTGGATCTCGTCGCCGTCGACGTCCACGGTGGTGGAGGTGGCCCGGGCCATGAACCCCAGCATGAGGCTGGAGGGGAAGGGCCACGGCTGGCTGGCGATGTACTCGACCTGGCCGACGGTGATGCCGACCTCTTCCTGGACCTCGCGCCGCACGGACTGCTCGATGGACTCGCCGGGCTCCACGAAGCCCGCGAGGGTGGAGAAACGACCCTCGGGCCAGTGCATCTGGCGGCCGAGCAGGATGCGGTCCTCGTCGTCAGTGACCGCCATGATCACCGCCGGGTCGGTGCGCGGGTAGTGCTCGGCGCCGCAGGCCGGGCAGCGCCGGATGTGGCCGGCCGCCGCGATGACGGTGCGCTCTCCGCACCGGGAGCAGAAGCGGTGGGTGCGCTGCCAGTTCTCCAGGCCGACCGCGTGCACCATGAGACCCGTGTCACGCGGCGACAGCAGCATGCCTGCCTCACGCAGCCCGGCCGGGCGAGCCGACTGGTCCATGCGGCCGGGCAGGGCGTCCTTCTGCAGTGCGAAATAGCTCACACCGTCGGTGTCGGTGCCCAGGAAGTAGCGGTGCGCCTCGGTGAGCGGAGCCTCGAAGGAGGGGGTCATGACGAGTTCGGTGGTGCCGTCCGGGGTCTCGTCGATGAGGACCTGACCGCCGGACACCACGAAGCAGCGGGTCGTGGGGTGGCTCCACGCCGCCGCGAGCCAGGCCTCGTCGAGCCGGTGGTGGGCGGCCCGGTCGATGCCGCTCGGGGCGGTGAGCGCGATGGGTCGGTCGGCGGTGTGGTCGGTCCAGGTGGTCACGGGTGCTTCCAACTCCCCCGGTGAAACGGTTGATTGGGCGGGCGGTTCGGCGAGGCGTGCGGCGGGCTGGGCGTCCTGGGGCGGGCGGGGCCTTCTTCAGTGTGCCTCGTGGGTGCTTTCGGCCAGTTCGGCCCAGAGGTACGCACTGGTCTCGACGCCCTTGAACAACAGATCGAGTTCGACCTTCTCGTTGGGGGCGTGCCAGCCGTCGGAGGGGACGGAGATGCCCAGGAAGAGCACGGGGGCGTCGAGAACTTCCTGGAGGTCGGCGGCGGGGCCGGAGCCGCCCTCGCGCGTGTGGCGGATCGGCTGCTGGAACGCGCGGCCCATGGCCCGTACGACCGACTGCAGGGCCGGGTGGTCCAGGGGCGTCAGGCAGGGGCGGGTGGAGCCGCTGAACGTGATCTCGTGGCGGATCCCGGCGGGGATCCGCTCGGCGGCCCAGGCGGTGACAGCCTTCTCGATGTGGTCCGGGTTCTGGCCCGCGACCAGGCGGAAGGACAGCTTCACCATGGCCGAGGACGGGATGATCGTCTTGCTTCCCGCACCCTGATAGCCGCCGCCGATGCCATTGACCTCGGCGGTCGGGCGGGCCCAGATGCGCTCCAGCGTGGTGTGACCGGCCTCGCCGCACGTCGCGGTCGACTTGGCCGTGCGCAGCCATCGCTCCTCGTCGAAGGGCAGTTCGGCGAAGAGTTCGCGTTCCCGGTCGGTGAGTTCGATGACGCCGTCGTAGAAGCCGGGGATCGCCACGCGCCCGTGCTCGTCGTGCAGGGCGGCGACCAGGCGGGCGATCTCGGTGGCCGGATTCGGTACGGCGCCGCCGAAGGAACCGGAGTGGATGTCCTGGTCCGGGCCGTACAGCTGGATCTCGCACTCGGCGAGGCCGCGCATGCCGGTGCAGACGGTGGGGGTGTCCTCGGCCCACATTCCGGTGTCGGAGACGATCACCGCGTCGGCGGCGATCCGTTCGGCCTGTGCCTCGACGAGGGTGCGGAAGTGCGGGGAACCGGATTCCTCCTCGCCCTCGATCAGCATCTTGAGATGGACGGCGGGGGCGGTGCGGCCGGTGGCGGCGAGGTGGGCACGCACACCGAGTGTGTGAAAGAACACCTGACCCTTGTCGTCGGCCGCCCCGCGCGCGTGGAGTCGGTTCGCACGGATCACCGGGTCGAACGGCTCGGTGTCCCAGCCGTCCTCGCGTGCCGCGGGCTGCACGTCGTGGTGTCCGTAGATCAGGACGGTGGGGGCGTCGGCGTCCGCGGAAGGCCATTCCGCGAAGACGGCGGGGGCTCCTGGCGTCTCCCAGACCTCGGCGGTCGGGAAGCCGGTCTCCCGGAGTTTGGCGGCCAACCAGTCGGCGCTGCGGCGTACGTCCGTCGCATGCTCGGGCTGGGCCGAGACCGACGGGATGCGCAGCCATTCCACGAGGTCGTCGAGGAAGGCGGCACGGTGGCTGTCGATGTACGTACGGACGACGCTGACGTCGCTGTCAACGGACTGGCTCATGCTCACGAGCCTATCGGCCCGCGCCGACATGCTCGTCCGGCGGTTCGTCCGTGATCGGCTCCCGTCCGTCCTCCGGCCACTCCGGCCCCTCCGTGCTCGAGTCCGGTCCCTCCTCGGCTCCGGGTTCCTCCCTGAGCAGCCGCTCCAGAGCGTCCCGACCGGGGAGGTTCGCGGGCCGTACGACGTCCCCGGTGCGGACGTGCAGGAAGACCGCGTCGACGGACTCCAGGGGCACGCCGTGCTGCTCGGCCCAGGCCAGACGGTAGACGGCGAGCTGGAGCGGGTCGGCGGCGCGGGTGCGGCTGGTCTTCCAGTCGACGATCTCGTACGTCGTCGTGCCGTCGCCGTCGTCGGTCCGGTAGACGGCGTCGATGCGGCCGCGTACGACACGGCCGGCGATGTCGATCTGGAAGGGTGCCTCGACCCGGTGCGGGGTGCGGTGCGCGTACGGCGTGCGTTCGAATGCCTCCTTCAGGGCCTCCAGGTCCAGTTCGTCGGCGATCTCGGCCTCGCTGCCGGGCAGTTCCTCGGGCTCCAGCATGGGCAACCGAAGTTCCTCGAAACGGGCTTCGAGCCAGGCGTGGAAACGGGTGCCGCGGCGCGCCGCAGGCTGCGGGGGGCGCGGCATGGGGCGGGCGAGCTCCTGCGCGAAGCCGTCCGGGTCGGCGGCCAGACGCATCAGCTGCGAGGTGGTCAGGGACGCCGGCAGGGGTACGTCGGTGACCTTCGCACGGGCTCGCATGAGCTCTCCGGTGAGGGTGTCCAGGTCGCGGTCCCATGAGGCGACGGTGCGGGACTCCTCGGGGGTGAGTGCGGAGGCGGAGGGGTGTCTGCGGGCGTGCGGCACGGCCGGCGAGCGCTCGGCCGGTGCGGGACGTTCCACGCGCGCGTGGGGGCCCTGCGCGGGGCGGTCCGACGACCAGGAGTCCCAGTCGTCGGTGTCCTCGTCGATCGAGGGGTCGTCCGGGAACTCCTCGTCGGCGGCACCCGGACGCGTGTCGTCGTGGGCGGCGGCCGCGTCCAGGTGCGCCAGCACGGTGCGGGCCGCCGCACGGCGGCGCGTCAGGGCGGTGTCGTCGAGCGGAAGCGGCCAGGCGTGGTCGGCCGCCCTCGCGTGGAGGGCGGGGTTCTCGGCGTCCTCCTCCGGCTCGTCGGCCCAGGCTTCGATCTCGCCGTGCCCGGCGACGCAGTGGTCGTACAGGGCCTTGAGGAAGTCGGACGGCCCGCGCGGGCGTTTCTGGGACGGGCCCCACCAGTGGCCGGAACCGAGGAGCAGGGAGCGGGGCCGGGTGAACGTGACGTAGCCGAGGCGGAGTTCCTCGGTGTGCTGGTGGTCCTTCATGGCCTCCTGGAAGGCCTTCAGGCCGCGCGAGTCCCAGGCCTCGACGTCGGGGAGGGTGTCGGCGTCGCCGCGCAGCTCGTGCGGCAGGACCTTGCCCTGGGCGGTCCACTTCTCGCGGCCCTGGGTGCTGGGGAAGGTACCGGTGACCAGGCCGGGGACGGCGACGACGTCCCACTCCAGGCCCTTGGACTTGTGGGCGGTGAGGACCTTGACGGTGTTCTCTCCGCCCGGCAGGGCGTTGTCGAGGCCCTTCTCGTACTGGGCGGCCGTACGCAGGAAGCCGAGGAAGGCGAGCAGGGTGGCCTCACCGGCACTGTTGGCGGCGAAGGAGGCGGCGACGTCCAGGAAGTTGGACAGGGTCTCGCGGCGGCGGGCGGCGAGCGCGTGGGGGGACGCGGAGAGTTCCACCTCCAAGCCGGTGACGGCGAGGACGCGGTGGAGGACGTCCATGAGCGGGTCCGCGAGCGAGCGGCGCAGATCGCGCAGTTCGGCGGCGAGCCGGGCGAACCGGACGCGCGCGTCCGGCGAGAACGGCAGCCCGTCGTCCTCCCCCTCGGCTTCGAGAGGGAGTTCAAGGAACGTGTCCAGCGCGTCCGCGAGCGAGATCACCTCGGACGGGTCGACGCCCTCGACGGCCGCGGCGAGCCGGCGGTCCGGGTCGGCGTCGCCGTCCACGCGCGCGTGGGAGACGAGCAGCCTGGCCCGGCGCCCCAGAAGGGCGAGGTCGCGGGGGCCGATCCGCCAGCGCGGGCCGGTGAGGAGGCGGACGAGAGAGGCGTTGGCGCCCGGGTCCTGGAGGACCTCGCAGACGGCCACGAGGTCGGCGACCTCGGGGAGGTGGAGCAGCCCGGAGAGGCCGACCACCTCGACCGGGATGTCCCGGGCGACGAGCGCGCCCTGGATCTCGGCGAAGTCCCCGGCGGTGCGGCACAGGACCGCGATCTCGCCGGGTTCCTTTCCTGTGCGCACCAGGTGGGCGATCGAGTCGGCGAGCCAGTCCAGTTCCTCGGCGTGCGTGTTCAGGAGGGCGCAGCGGACCACACCGTCGCGTTCGGCGCCGGGGGCGGGGCGGAGGGCCTCCACGCCCGCGTGCATGGCCCGCAGGGGCTCTGCGAGGCCGTTGGCGAGGTCGAGAAGACGGCCGCCGCTGCGGCGGTTCTCACTGAGCGCCTGGCGGGCCGCGGGGCGGCCGTCGGGGTGGGCGAAGTGCTCGGGGAAGTCGTCGAGGTTGGCGACGGAGGCGCCGCGCCAGCCGTAGATGGCCTGGCAGGGGTCGCCCACGGCGGTCACGGGATGACCGGTGCCGCCACCGAACAGACCTGCCAGCAGGACGCGTTGGGCGACCGAGGTGTCCTGGTACTCGTCGAGCAGAACCACTCGGAACTCGTCCCGCAGGATGCGCCCCACCTCGGGGAGTCGGGCGAGGCCGGCGGACAGGGCGATCTGGTCGCCGAAGTCGAGGAGGTCCCGCTCGCGCTTGGCCGCGCGGTAGCGGCCGACCAGTTCGGTGAGTTCACGTCGGGCGGCGGCCGCCTCGGGGACCTTGCGCAGATCCGCGTTGGTGAGCTTGGCACCTTCCAGTTCGCGCAGCAGTTCGGCGTCGTACGCACGTAGGTCCTCGGGTCGTACGAGGTGCTCGGCGAGTTCGGCATCGAGGGTCAGAAGGTCGCTGACGAGGTCGGGGAAGGAACGGGTCAGCGCCGGGTAGGGGCCCGGGGACTCCCTCAGGACGCGCGCGGCGAGCTGGTAGCGGGTGGCGTCGGCGAGGAGCCGGGCGGTGGGCTCCAGGCCGACGCGCAGTCCGTGGTCGGTCAGCAGGCGGCCCGCGAAGGCGTGGTAGGTGGAGATGACCGGTTCCCCCGGCGGGTTGTCCGGGTCGATCACGTCCGGGTCGGTGATGCCTGCTTTGACCAGGGCCTTGCGTACGCGCTCGGCGAGTTCGCCCGCCGCCTTGTTGGTGAAGGTCAGGCCGAGCACCTGTTCGGGGGCGACCTGTCCGGTACCGACCAGCCACACCACGCGCGCGGCCATCACGGTGGTCTTGCCCGACCCGGCTCCGGCCACGATCACCTGCGGAGCCGGCGGCGCGACGATGCAGGCCGTCTGCTCCGGGGTGAACGGGATGCCCAGGAGCTCCTTGAGCTGCTCGGGATCGCTGATACGGGCGGACATTCAAGAGAGGCTAACGCCGCCCACTGACAGCGGCTGCGGGACCGCCGAGCGGGCACCGTCACTCGATCACGTGACGGCCCTCGGGGCGGGCGCTGCACGATGCCCGGAAAGCGCAGTGTGCACAGTGTTGTCCGGTAGTCGGAGAGAAACGCTCGTCCAGGACCTTGCCCGCGGCGGTGGCCAGGAGGTCCCCCACCCACTCCCCTTCCGTGCCCTCCAGCGGGCCCTGCGCCTGCACCTTGGGGACGGTCTCGCCACCGTTCTTCTTGGCGGCACCCTGCCGCAGCTGGACGAGTTCGGCGCCGCCCGGTTCCGGGCGCACGCCGCCGAAGGGCTCGTCGACGGCCCCCTCGCGGACCGCGAGCTGGTACACCGCGAGCTGGGGATGGCGGGTCACCTCCGCGGAGCTCACGGACTGCTTGCCCGTCTTGAAGTCGACGACGTACGCGCGGCCCTCGGTGTCGGTCTCGACGCGGTCCATGGAGCCCCGGATGCGCACCTCGTAGTCGCCCGCCTCGAGAGTGACGTCGAAGTCGTGCTCACTGACCACCGGGGCACGCCCCGCGCGGTCCATGACATGCCACTTCAGGAAGCGTTCCAGTGCCACGCGCGCGTGCTGCTTCTCCTGCTCCGACTTCCAGGGCGCGTCGAAGGCGAGCGCGTTCCACACGGAGTCGAGGCGCTCCATGAGGACGTCGAGATCGGCGGGGGTGCGCCCGGAGGCGACCTCGTCGGCGAGCACGTGGACGACGTTGCCGAAGCCCTGGGCGGCGGTCGCGGGCGCGTCGGCCTTCACCTCACGGCCCAGGAACCACTGCAGGGCGCAGGTGTTGGCGAGCTGGTCGAGGGCGCTGCCGGACAGCACGACGGGCTGGTCACGGTTCCTCAGCGGCACCTTGCTCTCGGTGGGCTCGAACATGCCCCACCAGCGGTAGGGGTGCGCCGACGGCACGAGCGGACGGCCGTCCTCGTCGCTCAGCGCGGCCAGCCGGGCCAGCCGCAGGGCGGCCGCCTCGCGGAGGGTCTCCGACACGCGCGGGTCCACCGTGGTGGCGCGCAGTTCGGCGACGAGGGCGGCCACGGACAGCGGGCGGCGGGGACGGCCGGTGACGTCCTTGGGCTCGACCCCCAGTTCGGTGAGGAAGCGCGAGGGCTGGTCGCCGTCGTCGGCGGGGGCTTTCACCGCGGTGACGACGAGGCGTTCACGCGCGCGCGTGGCCGCCACGTAGAACAGCCGGCGTTCCTCCGCGAGGAGCGCGCCCGGCGTCAGCGGTTCGGCGAGACCGTCGCGGCCGATGCGGTCGGCCTCCAGGAGCGAGCCACGTCGGCGTAGGTCCGGCCACAGACCCTCCTGGACGCCCGCGACGACGACCAGGCGCCACTGGAGGCCCTTGGCGCGGTGCGCGGTCATCAGACGTACGGCGTCGGGGCGGACGGTCCGCCCGGTCAGCGTGTCGGCGGCGATGTCCTCGGCCTCGAGCTCCGCCAGGAGGTTGAGTGCGCCCAGACCGCCGGTGCGCTCCTCCGCGCGCGCCGCCGTGGCGAACAGCGCGCACACGGCGTCGAGGTCACGGTCCGCGTTCCGCCCGGCCGCGCCGCCGCGCCGGGCGGCGCGCTCCAGCCTCCTGGGCCACGGCGTGCCGTCCCACAGCTCCCACAGCGCCTCCTCGGCCGTACCGCCCCCCGCGAGGCGTTCACGGGCCTTCCGCAGCAGCGCGCCGAGGCGTTGCGCGCCCCGTGCGTACACCGGGTCGTGCGCCACCAGCCGCTCGGGCTCCGCCAGCGCGCGTGCCAGCAGTTCGTCCGAGGGCGGCGGTACGGGGTTGCCACCGGCTCGCTCCTCCTCGCGCAGCGCGCGGCCGAGACGCCGCAGATCGGCGGTGTCCATGCCTGCCAAGGGGGAGGACAGGAGGTCGAGTGCGGTTTCGGTGTCGAGCCAGCAGGGCCGCGCGTCGGGCGTGCGGGACGCCGCGGGCGAGTCTGCCGAGGCCTCGTCGGGAGAGTCGGGAGAGTCGGGGTCGACGGGAGAATCGGGCTCGTCCGGGGGCTCGGGCACGTCGGGTGAGTCGTGGGGTTCCGCTGCCGAGGCCGTCGAGGCCGTCTCGCTCAGCTCCGCCCGTGCCACCGCCCGCAGTGCCGTCAGCAGGGGCTGTACGGCCGGTTCGTGGCGCAGGGGCAGGTCGTCGCCGTCGATCTCCAGAGGAACACCCGCCGCGGTGAGGGTGCGCCGGATCGAGGGGATCGTGCGCGCGCCGGCACGCACCAGGACGGCCATCTCGCTCCAGGGGACGCCGTCCTCCAGATGGGCCCGGCGCAGCACGTCCGCGATGTTGTCCAGTTCGGTGCCCGGCGTCGGGTACGTGTAGACCTCGACGCGTCCTCCGTCCCGTACGGGCCTCAGCTCGCGGTGGGCGCGCACCTTCTCGGCGGGGAGGCGGGTGAGTGGCATGCGCTGGGTGAGCAGGCGGGTGGCGGCGAGCAGGTTCGCTCCCGAGCGGCGGGAGTTCCTGAGGACCGCGACCGGAGCCTGGCGTCCGTCCGCGCGCGGGAAGGCCTGCGGGAACTCCAGGATGCCGTTCACGTCGGCGCCCCGGAAGGTGTAGATCGACTGATCGGGATCGCCGAAGGCGACCAGGGTGCGGCCACCGCCGGCGAGGGTCCTCAGCAGCCGTACCTGTGCGGGGTCCGTGTCCTGGTACTCGTCGACGTAGACCGCGTCGTACTGCGCGGCCAGCCGCTCGGCGACATCGGGGCGACCGGCCAGGAGCACCGCGCGGTGGACCAGTTCCGCGTAGTCGAGGACGCCCTGCAGGTCGAGGACGTCGAGGTACTCGGCGAGGAAGGCGGAGGCCGCGAGCCAGTCCGGTCGGCCGATGCGCGCGGCGAAGGCGCGCAGGTCCTCGGGGGCCAGACCCAGTTCGCGGCTGCGGGCGAGGACAGCGCGGACCTCGTCGGCGAAGCCGCGTGTGGTAAGGCAGGCGCGCAGTTCGTCCGGCCAGCGCACATGTGCCAGACCCAGGCGCTCGAGGTCCGGTTGGCCCGCGAGCAGTTCACGAACCGCCACGTCCTGCTCCGGGCCGGACAGCAGACGCAGCGGCTCGACGAACAGGTCGCTGTCCTGGTGGGCGCGGACCAGGGCGTAGCAGAACGAGTGGAAGGTGGTGGCCTGCGGGGCGCGCGCGGCGCCCATGCGCAGCGCCATGCGGTCGCGCAGCTCCACGGCGGCCTTGCGGCTGAAGGTCAGGACCAGCACGCGCGCCGGGTCGGCCCCGCGGGCGACGCGCGCCCCCACCGACTCGACGAGCGTGGTCGTCTTGCCGGTGCCGGGACCTGCGAGAACGAGCAGGGGTCCGTTCTCGTGGTCAACCACGCCGCGCTGCTCGGCGTCCAGACGAGGGGGGTCCGTCCGGGCCGGTGGGGTACGCACCAGTCGGTAAGCGCCACGGTTCCCCTGTCGCACCTGGGTGTGCGACAGGCGCCTGGTGGAGAAAGAGGAGCTCACGTGGTTCGCCGGTCCTGGTGGGTGTGCGAGGTGTCACTGCCGGCGCGGTGCGCCGGTGTCGAGGGGTGGTGGTCGGGAAAGGGGTGCGCGGCGCGCCGCCCGTCGAGGAGGGTGGTCGCGGGGTGAGGGGGACACGCGCAGCCGACGCTACGCCGACGGGTGGTGCGGAAGCATGGCTTCCCCTTATTGCCCCCCGACTCGCGCGACACGTGCGTCCCTCGCCCCACGAACGTACGGCATGGCACCGACGTGCCCCGCGTCCCCCGTACGGACCAGAGGTCGCACCGAGGTCCCTCGGATGCCGGAAGCTGTCAGGTGTGACCCTCCGCGCCTCCACCGCCGTCCCAGCGCGCCCGCCTCATGTCGACGCGCGGCACATGGCCCTCGGTGGCGCGGCCCGCTTCGCGCAGGGGAGTCGCCTCCGCACGGTAGTGGTCCAGGGCTCTCAGTTCGTGGCCGGGCAGCAGGACGCCGTCGGCACGGACGACCCGCCACCACGCGGCCGCGCCCCCGTAGAGGGCCATGACGCGGCCCACCTGCCGCGGACCGCCCTCCCCCAGCCATTCGGCGACGTCCCCGTATGTCATGACCCGCCCCGGCGGGATCAGGTCGGCGACCTCGAGGACCCGCTCCGCGTACTCCGGCAGGGCGTCCGCCGGAAGGCTCTCCTCGCTCATCCGCCCCATCCTGCCCCACCCCACCGACAATGGGACGTGGTGGCCGACGCGTGCGTCCCTCGCCCCGGGGGCGGTCTTCGGGCAGACTGTGCGCCCCCGCATTGCACCCTGATGCCCCTGTGTGCCCACCCGGCATGCCACCATCGTGCGGGCGGTGACTGGTGATAAGAGACCAAGAAGAGACGATGAAGCAGCAGAGCGTGCACCCGGATGACGCGGCGGGCACCTCTGACGCCTCGTCGCGCCCGGACGCCTCCGAGGGGGGCGACGTGGGCAGCGACAGCGTCTCGAGGAAGGCCTCCGGCACCACCCCTCCCTCCACCGAAGAAGACTCCCCCACGGCGCACGAGGACGAGAAGCAGCAGAACGAGCAGGACGAGGAGGACCTCGAGGAGACGCACGCCGACGAGGTCGAGGGCGACGAACCACTGCTCCCCGCGCGCGTGCACCGTCCTTCGGACCTCATGCGGCTGTCGGTCGGCATCCTCGGGATCATCGTCCTGCTGGCGATCGCCGCGTTCGCCCACGGCACCACCTCCGGGCTCGAGCAGGACATCAACAAGGGCACGGGGCAGGCACCCGATCTTCTGATCAAGCTCGCCGGCCTGGGATCGAGCATCGCGATCCTGCTCGTACCGGTCGCCTTCGCGATCGAACGGCTGATCAAGCGGGACGGTCTGCGCATCGCCGACGGTGTGCTCGCGGCTGTCCTGGCGCACGGTGTGACGCTGGCCACCGACCTGTGGGTCGCCAGGGCGGCCCCGGACTCGATCCAGGAGGCGCTCACCCAGCCCTCCCCCGGCGACATCCACGCCCTCACGGACCCGGTACACGGCTACCTCGCGCCGGTCATCGCGTACATGACCGCCGTCGGCATGTCACGCAGACCCCGCTGGCGGGCCGTGCTGTGGATCGTGCTGCTGTTGGACGCCTTCTCGATGCTGGTCACGGGCTACACGACACCGTTCTCGATCATCCTGACGGTGCTGATCGGCTGGACCGTCGCCTACGGAACGCTGTACGCGGTCGGCTCCCCGAACGTCCGCCCGACCGGCCGGACTCTGATGGCCGGCCTCAGGCGGGTCGGCTTCAAACCGGTGAGCGCCGCCCGTGAGGAGATCCCGGAGACGGCGGAGGGTGGGGACCGGGGGCGCCGGTACTTCGTGACGCTGGAGGACGGCCCACCGCTGGACGTCACCGTCGTGGACCGGGAGCAGCAGGCTCAGGGCTTCTTCTACCGCGTCTGGCGGCGTCTGACACTGCGCGGCATCACCACGCGCCGCAGCCTCCAGTCGTTGCGCCAGGCGCTGGAGCAGGAGGCCCTCCTGGCATACGCGGCCATCGCGGCCGGTGCCAACGCGCCGAAGCTGATCGCCACGTCCGAGCTCGGACCGGACGCCGTGATGCTCGTCTACGAGCACACCGGCGGCCGCACCCTGGACTCCCTGGCGGACGACGAGGTCACCGACGAGCTGATGTCGGACACCTGGCACCAGGTGAAAGCACTGCAGTCGCGGCGCATCGCGCACCGCAGGCTCGTGGGTGACGCCATTCTGGTGGATCGTTCCGGCACGGTGATTCTCACCGATCTCCGTGTCGGCGAGATCGCGGCGGGCGATCTGGTGCTGCGCATGGACGTCTCCCAGTTGCTGACGACCCTCGGTCTGCGCGTGGGCGCGGAACGCGCGGTGGCCTCGGCGGTCGCCGTGCTCGGCCCCGACGCAGTGGCCGACTGTCTGCCGATGCTCCAGCCGATCGCCCTGTCCCGCTCCACACGCGCGACGCTGCGCCGACTCGCCCGGGAGCGCGCCGAACGCGAGCGCGAGGCGGTCCTGGAGGCGTCCCACCTGGCCAAGCAGGCCCGTGCGGAGGAGCACAGCAGGGCCGCCGAGCCGAGCAAGGCCGACAAGAAGGCCGTGCGGGCCGAGCAGCGGGCCGAGAAGCGGGCGATCGACGAGGCCCTCGAGGAGGCCCGCGAGGAGGACCTGCTCACCCAGATCCGCCATCAGGTGTTGCTGATCAGGCCCCAGGCACCGGTCGAACCGGCCCGGCTGGAACGGGTCAAGCCGCGCACGCTGATCAGTCTCATCGCCGGTGCGATCGGCGCGTATTTCCTGCTGACCCAGCTCACCCACATCGAGTTCGGGCCGCTCATCGAGAACGCCGAGTGGGGCTGGGTCGCCGCGGCGGTGTTCTTCTCCGCGCTGAGCTACGTCGCGGCGGCCATGAGCCTGCTGGGCTTCGTGCCGGAGCGGGTGCCGTTCCTGCGGACGATCGGGGCGCAGGTCGCCGGATCGTTCGTGAAGATCGTGGCGCCGGCCGCCGTGGGCGGTGTGGCACTCAACACACGCTTCCTGCAGCGTGCGGGAGTGCGGCCGGGGCTCGCGGTGGCGAGTGTCGGCGCATCGCAGCTCTTCGGGCTCGGTTGCCACATCCTGATGCTCTTGGCCTTCGGCTATCTGACCGGTACCGAGAAGACGCCGTCCTTGTCGCCGTCCCGCACCGTCATCGCGGGCTTGTTGACGGTCGCGGTGCTCGTGCTGGTGGTGACGTCGATCCCGTTCCTGCGCAAGTTCGTCGTCACGCGCGTGCGGTCGCTCTTCGCCGGTGTCGTGCCTCGCATGCTCGACGTGCTGCAGCGGCCGCAGAAGCTGATCACCGGCATCGGCGGCATGCTGCTCCTCACGGGTTGCTTCGTGTTGTGTCTGGACGCCTCCATCCGCGCGTTCGGCAATGAGGACGTGTCGATCAGCATCGCCAGCGTCGCGGTCGTCTTCCTCGCGGGCAACGCGCTCGGTTCCGCGGCCCCGACCCCGGGCGGTGTGGGTGCCGTCGAGGCCACCCTCACCGTCGGTCTGATCGCCGTCGGGCTCCCCAAGGAGGTCGCCGCGCCCGCCGTGCTGCTGTTCCGTCTGCTGACCCTGTGGCTGCCCGTACTCCCGGGATGGCTGGCCTTCAACCAACTGTCGCGCAAGGGCGCGCTGTAGAGCTCACGCGCGCGTGAGGTCCCTCTCGACGACTCACACGGTCCACGCGCGCGTGGCCACGCCCGGGGCTCACTCGCACGGCCCGCGCGCCGAGCGCATCGCCCTCGACGATTCCAGGATGGGGGGCATGCCCCACTGTGCCCGACCGCGTGCCGTCGCCGTGACCGCCATCGCCGCCCTGCTGTCCCTGACGGCCGTGGGCTGCGGCGACGACGCCCAGGGGGACGAGGGGGACCTGGCGACGCAGAAGCTGAGCTGGAAGACCTGCGAGGCACCGTCCGAGTCCCAGGGGGGCGGCACCGCACCCTCACCGCTGCCGGACGGTGACGTCTGGCAGTGCGCCACCATGAAGGCACCTCTCGACTGGGACGAGACGGACGGCGACACCATCGGCATCGCACTGATCCGGGCCCGGTCCAGTGGCCCCGAGAGTGAGCGGATCGGCTCGCTCGTCTTCAACTTCGGCGGCCCCGGCCTCTCGGGCGTCAAGACGCTTCCGTCGTTCGGTGAGGACTACGCCAAACTGCGCACCCGCTACGACCTGGTGAGCTTCGACCCGCGTGGCGTCGGGCGCAGCGCCGGCATTGAGTGCGAGGACGACGAGGCACTCGACGAGTACTTCCAGCAGGACATGACACCGGACGACGCCTCCGAGCGGACGGAGTTCCTCGACAACACGAGGACGTTCAACTCCGCCTGCGAGGACAACTCCGGCAAGACCCTCCCGCACGTCCCCACCACGGACGCCGCCCGCGACATGGACCTCATGCGCCGCGTTCTCGGCGACGACGAACTCCATTACTTCGGCTTCTCGTACGGCACCGAACTCGGCGGCGTCTACGCCCATCTCTTCCCCGAGAACGTCGGGCGGGCCGTGTTCGACGCGGTCGTCGACCCGACCCAGACCTCGGAGCAGGGCTCGCTCGCCCAGGCCAAGGGCTTCCAGCGGGCGCTAGACAACTACGCCCGGGACTGCGTCTCCCAGGTGGCGGAGTGCCCCGTGGGCGACACCGAGCAGGACGTCGAGGACCGAATCGTCAAGCTGCTCGAAGACCTCGACAGAAAGCCGATCACCGGGGTCTTCCCCCGCGACCTGACCGAATCCGAGGCGAGGAACGGTATCGCCCAGGCCCTGTACTCCCAGGATCTCTGGCAGTACCTGACGGAGGGCCTGGACCAGGCGTACGACGGGGACGGCCAGGTGCTGATGCTGTTGTCCGACTCGTTGAACGGGCGCAGCGAGAACGGCGAGTACAGCAATATCTCCGCGGCGAACGTCTCCATCAACTGCGCGGACGACAAGCCGCGCTACACCACCGAGGACGTGGAGGAGAGGCTGGCCGAGTTCCGGGCGGCCTCGCCCGTCTTCGGTGAGTGGCTCGCCTGGGCCATGCTCAGCTGCACCGACTGGGCGGTCGCCGGCGCGGCCGACCATCCCGATGTGCGGGCCCCGGGCTCGGCGCCGATCCTCGTGATCGGCAACACGGGCGACCCGGCCACGCCGTACGAGGGAGCGCGAAGGATGGTCGAGGCGCTCGGGCCGGGGGTCGGAGTGGGGCTGACGTACGAAGGGCAGGGCCATGGCGCGTACCGCAGCGGCGACGCGTGCGTCCGGGCGGCCGTGGACGGTTACCTGCTGACGGGGAAGGTACCGAAAGCCGACACCGTCTGCTCGTGAACCCGCAGGTAAGAACGTTATCCACAGGCAATCTCGGTATTCTCCGCAGCCCGCATACCATGGCATGACCGTCATTCGGGACAACCGACGGACTGTATCTCGAGAGGGGGGAAGTGTTCATGGCGCGTTTTCCACGGGGGGCGGCTCTGGTCGCTGCCGTGCTGCTGATCGCCGGCTGCAGCGGCGGCACGGACGACGGAGCCGACGACGAGAAGGACGACGGCAAGGCCTCCGCGTCCGCGCCGACGCCCTCGGCCGCGTCCCAGGAACTCGACTGGGGGCGCTGCAAGGCGACGTCGGAGGGTCCGTCGCCGGGCGACGACTGGCAGTGCGCGACGTTGAAGGTGCCGCTGGACTACGCCGAACCGGACGGCGCGACGATCGGGCTCGCACTGATCCGCAGCAGAGCGACGGGCGACGCCGACGAACGTGTCGGCTCCCTCCTGTTCAACTTCGGCGGACCGGGCGGCTCCGGTGTCTCCATGCTGCCGTCGTACGCGGGCCTGACGAGCGAACTGCACAAGCGGTACGACCTGGTGAGCTGGGACCCGCGCGGGGTGGCCCTGAGCGAGGGGGTGCGCTGCCGCAGCGACAAGGAGATCCAGGCGGGCGAGTCGGTGGACGCCACACCGGACGACACGGCCGAGGAGACGGCCTTCTTCAACGACGCGGCCGACTTCGGCGCGGGCTGCGAGAAGGCCGCGGGCAGGCTGCTGTCGCACGTTTCGACCACCGAGACCGCCCGCGACATGGACCTCATGCGCCAGGTGCTCGGCGACGAGAAGATGCACTACTTCGGCATCTCCTACGGCACCGAACTGGGTGGCGTCTACGCCCATCTGTTTCCCGAGAACGTGGGACGCCTGGTCCTGGACGCCGTGGTCGACCCGACCGCCGACACGGTCGGCCACGCGAAGAACCAGGCCCTGGGCTTCCAACGCGCCCTCGACAACTATCTGCAGTCCACGGGCCAGGACCCCGAGGAGGGCACCCGGAAGATCGAGAAGCTGCTGGAGCGCATCGACGCCGAGCCGCTGGCGACGACGTCCGGCCGCGAGCTCACCCAGAGTCTGGCGACCACAGGGATCGTGCTGCCGCTCTACAGCGAGCAGAGCTGGCCCACATTGACCAGCGCGCTCGACGCGGCCGAGGACGGCGACGGCACGGAACTGCTCGCGCTGGCCGACGGGTACAACGAGCGTGACCCGTCGGGCCGCTACGGCACGACGACCCACTCGCAACGGGTCATATCGTGCTTGGACCAGAAGCAGCGGCCGACTCCGGCGGAGACGAAGAAGCTGCTTCCCGAGTTCCGGGAGATCTCGCCCGTCTTCGGCGAGTTCCTGGGCTGGGACACGGCGGGCTGGTGCCACGACTGGCCGGTGCCCGGTCTCACGGACTCACCCGAGGTGAGCGCCCCTGGAGCGGAGCCCGTCCTCGTGGTGGGCAACACCGGGGATCCGGCGACGCCCTACGAGGGCGCGCGGAAGATGGCCGAGGAGCTCGGCGAGGGCGTCGGTGTGATGCTCACGTGGAAGGGCGAGGGCCATGGCGCGTACGGCAGCGGCAGCAGCTGTGTCGACTCGACGGTGAACGCGTACCTGTTGGACGGGACGGTGCCCAAGGACGGCAAGGTCTGCACGTAGACCGGAGCGGCAACCGGCTCGCGCCTGTCCGGTGGGCAGCGGAGAGGGGCCCGGCACCCGTGGTGCCGAGCCCCTCCCCGGAAGGCGTTCGTGCCGTGAGCCGGCCTGTGCGGCTAGTAGACCGGCTTGCTGGGCTCGATCTGGTTGACCCAGCCGATCACGCCACCGCCGACGTGGACCGCGTCGGCGAACCCGGCCGACTTCAGGACCGCGAGGACTTCCGCACTGCGGACACCCGTCTTGCAGTGCAGGACGATCTTCTTGTCCTGCGGGAGTGCCTCCAGGGCCGTGCCCATGAGGAACTCGTTCTTCGGGATCAGCTTGGCGCCCGGGATGGAGACGATCTCGTACTCGTTGACCTCGCGGACGTCGATGATCTCGATGTTCTCGCCGTCGTCGATCCACTCCTTGAGCTGCTTGGGAGTGATCGTCGAACCCGCGGCCGCCTCCTGGGCCTCCTCGGAGACGACGCCGCAGAAGGCCTCGTAGTCGATGAGCTCGGTGACGGTGGGGTTCTCACCGCAGACGGCGCAGTTGGGATCCTTGCGGACCTTGACCTGGCGGTACTGCATCTCCAGGGCATCGTAGATCATCAGACGGCCGACCAGCGGCTCGCCCGTGCCGGTGAGGACCTTGATGGCCTCGGTGACCTGGATGGAGCCGATGGAGGCGCACAGCACACCGAGGACGCCGCCCTCGGCGCAGGAGGGGACCATGCCCGGCGGCGGGGGCTCCGGGTAGAGGCAGCGGTAGCAGGGACCGTGCTCGGACCAGAAGACGGAGGCCTGGCCGTCGAAGCGGTAGATCGAACCCCAGACGTACGGCTTGTTCAGCAGCACGGCCGCGTCGTTGACCAGGTAGCGCGTCGCGAAGTTGTCCGTGCCGTCGACGATCAGGTCGTACTGGCTGAAGATGTCCATCACGTTCTCGGCCTCGAGCCGCTCTTCGTGGAGGATCACGTTCACGTACGGGTTGATGCCGAGGACGGAGTCGCGCGCGGACTCGGCCTTGGAGCGGCCGATGTCGGCCTGGCTGTGGATGATCTGGCGCTGCAGGTTCGACTCGTCGACCTCGTCGAACTCCACGATGCCGAGCGTCCCGACGCCCGCCGCGGCCAGGTACATCAGCGCCGGCGAGCCCAGGCCGCCGGCGCCCACACAGAGCACCTTTGCGTTCTTCAGCCGCTTCTGCCCGTCCATCCCGACGTCGGGGATGATCAGGTGGCGGGAGTACCTGCGGACCTCGTCTACGGTGAGCTCGGAAGCGGGCTCGACCAGGGGTGGCAGCGACACGGGGACTCCGTTGGTCGGTCAATCACTACAGTTGTTCTCCCCGTAACACTGCCACGCCCTTTTTCATTCCGAGACACCCGTTCCAACCAGCGAGACGATTTCGTCCCAGTAACCGGGCATCGACTCCCACGGGTCGAGCCTGCCCTCTCGATCCGTGCGGTCGGTGAAGTAGATCGTGGCAGCGCCCTGCCAGCGGGCGATGCGCAGCGCCTCGTCGAGGTGGCCGCGCGGGACCCCGTGGACGAAGTGGCAGAAGCGCTCGGGTGGATGGTCGGCGGTCCATTCGGCCACCTGAGACCACCGGTAGTCGCTCCAGGAGCCGGAGAAGGTCACCAGCTGGTCGGCGGTCTCGACATATCCGGGGTGCGGGTGGCTGCCGTGGCCGAGGACGATGTGGCCGCCGCCGAGGAGGGCACGGAGGGTGGTGACCGTGCGGCCGGTCTCGGCGAGGGCGCCGCACTCGGTGGGGCAGCGGTCCAGGAGGAAGCCGTCGACCAGGTACCAGTCGAGATAGCGGCGGGCGTCGGCAACGAGCTCGGCGAAGGCGCGCGCCCCGTAGGTCATGTCCAGACGGCCGAGAACCTGGACGCCCGCGTTCCGCAACCGTCCGGCGGCCTCCAGGCAGTGCCGGTCGGGGCGGATGCCGGGGCCGTCGGAGACGTCGAGGGCGGCCCAGTGCAGAGGGGTGCCGGGGCGGGTGAGTTCGCCCCATTCCAGTGGAGCGACAAGGGGGTGGGCATAGCCGGGGACCCCGATGCCGAGGCTTAAGCCGGTGCGGGCGATGCCGGACGGGGCGGTGGTCAGATACGGCATGCCGCCTCCATCCAGATGTCGGCCAGGGACTCCTCCAGGTTGATGCGGGGCCGCCAGCCGAGCCGGTCGCGCGCGGTGCGCACATCGGCCTGCTGCCAGCTGCCGCAGCCGTCCGGGTAGGGGTAGGAGACGGGGGCGGCGTGATCGGGGTCGGGACGGGGGTGGCCGATGGTCGACCTGAGGGGGTTGGGCGGGGAGTCCAGTTCGTGGAGGGCGCCGCCGTAACCGGCGACGCGGGCGAGTACGGCCGCGGCGTCTCGGAGGCGTACGGCGCGACCGGAGCCGATGTTGATCACGCCTTGGGCCGCGGAGAGCGAGGCGGCGTGGACGGCGCGGGCGACATCGCGGACGTCGACGAAGTCGCGCTGGACGCCGAGGCCGCCGAGTTTGAGTTCGCCGTCGCCCGACTGCATGGCGCGGCGCATGGCTTCGGCGAGGCGGCCGAGCGGGGAGCCGGCGGGTGTGCCGGGCCCGGCGGGCGAAAAGACGCGCAGGACCACGGCGTCCAGACCGGAGCCGAGGACGAGTTCGGTGGCGGCGAGCTTGCTCACCCCGTACGGACCGCCGGGGCGGGGCACGGCGTCCTCGGCGGTGGAGGAACCGGGCTGGCTCGGCCCGTACTCCGCGCCGCAGCCGAGCTGCACCAGGCGCGCCCCGCAGCCGCTGCGGCGCAGGGCCTCGCAGACGGTGGCGACGGCGACGGTGTTGTGCCGGGTGAGTTCGCGGGCACCGCCCCGGGTGGCGCCGGCGCAGTTGACGACGACTCCTGGGTGGACGGCGTCCAGGAAGCGGGTGAGCGCGCCGGGGCTGCCGGTGGCGAGGTCGAACCGTACGTCGGCGTCGTCGCCGCGACCGAGCGCGGTGAGCTGGACGGCCGGGTCGGCGAGCAGACGTTCGGCGACGAAGCGGCCGAGATATCCGTTGGCTCCGATCAGCAGGACCCTCATCGGGCGGCTCCCGGGGCGGGCTCTCCGGTTCGGGAGGTGATCATCTGACGTTCTCCTTATGGGGTGGTGCCGTGGCTGATGAGGTGGCCCCGCGGTGTCGGCCCCGCGGGAGGGGACGCCCGGGACGGAAGCCCCGCGCGTCGATCGGGCTCGGGCTTCGCGCGGCGGTCTGATCCGTCGTGCGAAGCCCGAGGGGGTCAGGTCGCCCCGGAGGGCGGGGCATGGGCCGAGGCCCGGGTCAGCGTGCGGGTGGTGTGGACGAGCAGGGCGAGCGCGGCGGCGCCGCACACGAGGGCGGGAACGGCCCCGGGCCCCCACGCGTGGACGACGGTCTCGGCGGGGGAAGCCAGGAAGGAGCAGCCGGGCAGGCGGCCGGCGAAGACGGTGCCCAGCGCGACCGCCTCGGCGAGGGCGGCTGCGCGGAGGGCGATGACCGGGGCCTGGGCGAAGCCATGGGCGGTGAGGAGACGGGCGAGCAGCAGGAGGGCGCCGAGAGCCGCGGCGCCCGCGTACCCGGTGGGCTCCTTCAAGATCGTGCCGCACAGCGTGAGCAGGGCGGTCAGGGCACCGAGGTGGAGTGCGAACACACCGAGGATAAGGGGCCTCATGGACTCGGCGAACTCCGTGAGACCCCGGCTGGCGGTGAGCTTTCGGCGGGCCCGTGCGGAGAGGAGGTGGGCGCACCAGACGGCGGGAGCGCAGGACAGCGCCAGGGCGAGCACGGGCGCGAGGGCCAGGGGCCAGGGGCCGTGGGGCCCGCCTTCGAGACCGGCGGCGAGCAGGCCGTCGCCGAGAAGGGCGTACGCGATCAGCCAGCAGGTCCAGGTGCGGGTGCGGCCCGCCGTACCGGACGGGGCACGCAGCGGCCCCCGGTCGAGTGCCGCGCGAAGGCCCAGCGCCACCGCGAGGGCGCCGAGGGCCGCGGCCATGAGCCGGGGTTGGCCGTCGGTGAGCCGCACTCCGATGACGGCAGCCGCGCACAGGGCGCCCGGCATCAGGGCGAACACGGCCCATCCCCGGCGCGGGCCGGACGCGCACGGCACCGGCTGGCGCTCCGCGGATTCCTCCCCGTCACGCGACACGCGCGCGTACATCTCCTCGGCGAGCGAGAACACGTCGCGGTGCCGGAAGCGGGCGGCCGTCCGGTCGGTCACCCCGTGGGCCTCCAGCCCGGCGGCGATCTCCAAGGGGTCCACCGCCCGCTCGCAGAGCTCTCGGTGCCGGTGCATCAGGGCCTTCACGGGGTCCACGGCACCGCGCCGGGGAGCAGGCCTGGGCACGGCCTCGGGTACGCCGAGGCCGTCGCCGGCCGCCCGGAGGACAGGGTCGGGCGGGGCGACCAGGTCCCGGGAGGCCGAGACGTCGTCCGACGTCATGGCATCCGACGGGAGCTTCGCATCGAACCCGTCCAACCGGTCCAGCCCGTCCAACCGGTCCAGCCCGTCCAACCGCAGCTCGCTCACAGCGCCCCCTCCCCCACGGGCACCGGCTCCACGGCAGCGGTACCCGAAGGCCGCTCCGCAGCCCGCGCAGAAGCCGCCCCAGGTACAGAACCAGCAGCCGGCGTCGCATTCGCCGCCAAAGCCGCGTCCAGCCCAGCCACGCCACCCGGCAGAGCCGCCCCGCCCTGCCCCGGAACAGCGCCCCTGACCGGCACCCCGTCCCGTTCAGCCACCCCGTCCCGCCCAGCCACCGCATCCCGAACAGACGCCGTATCCCGACCTGGCCCCGTGGCCCGCACAGGCGAGCCAACCGCCCAGCGCGGTCTCCCGACGGCGCCTCCACCCGAACCCACCGCACCGGCGTCTGCGGCGGCCCCGGTCACCCCCGCCGCTCCGGCGACCCCCACGACCCCAGCGACTCCGGCGACCCCCGCGACCCCGAAGCCGCTCGCCGCCGGTCGCGGCTCGGTCCAGCGTCCGGGGACGTGGGCCTCGGCGGGGGATCCGAAGGGCAGTGGTTCACCGGCGTGATCGAGGACGATCTTGCGTACCGGGGCGTGGGAGACGATCTCCAGGTAGATGCCACGAAATGCCTCGACGTTCTGCTCCACCGTGAAGAGTTCGAGAGCGCGGGCGCGGGCGGCCGCGCCCAGGCGCGCACGGCGCTCGGGTTCTCGCAAGAGCGCCACGCACGCTTCGGCGAGCGCCCGCGGATTGCGCGGGGGGACGACGAGCCCGGTGCCGCCGATGACCTCCACGACCGCTCCCACGTCGGTGGAGACCGTGGGCCGGGCGCAGAACATCGCCTCGACCAGACTGATCGGGAAGCCCTCGACGACGCTCGACAGCACGACCACCGCACCGGCGGCGTAGGCATCGGCCAGGTCGGGGACGGCCGGGTCGCCGACCTCCTCGAAGGAGACGGGGTTGTCGCCGACCGCGTGGACGCCGGCCGCCTCGTCGGGGAAGAGCTGTGCGGCGAGGGCCTTGCAATGGCCCAGATAAGCGGTTGCCTCGGCCCCCGCCGCCGCTCCCACGATCCTGAGCCGCGCCCTGGGCTCCGCCCGGCGGACCTCGGCGAAGGCGTGCAGCAGCGAGATCAGGTCCTTCGCGGGTTCGATGCGGCCCACCCAGACCAGCGTGTGCGGATCCGCACGCTCCGGCGACTCGCCCACCTCCGCGAAGCGGGTGGCGTCCATGCCGGGGTAGACCGTTCGGATTCTGGCTCGGTCGGCGCCGCAGCGCTCCTGCCAGCGCCGGGCATGGGTGTTCCCGGGGGTGAGGCAGGCGGCCCGCCGGTACACCTCTGCGGTCAGCCGTCGGTGGAAGGCCGCGAGGAGCGCGCGTACCGGCGCCTCTCCCGACGTCCCGAGGTAGTGCGCCCGCAGCGGCACGCCGTACTCGGTGACCAGGAGCGGCACCCCGTGGAAGTGACGGGCCAGCAGTCCGGGCAGCGCGGCCGACCCGCCCGCAGCCGCGTGGCACAGGTCGACCGAGCCGAGTCCGTCGTCCTCGTACCAGTCGAGTGAGAGGGGGCGCAGAGCGCGTTCGAGGTGGGCGGCGACCGTCAGCAGATCCGGTACGCGGGCCTCGCGCGCCCCTCGCAGGGCGCCCGGCGCGCGACAGGCGCGCTCCAGTGTGCGGACGGCGGCCTCGGAGCGCAGTGCGCCGACCAGCCCGCCTTCGTCCCGGGCCAGCTCGGCCAGCCCGTACAGCGCGTTGCCGAAACGGTCCGCCTCAGCACCGGCCGGACCTTCGAGGACTTCTCCAGCGGCGTCGGCACCGCCCGCTCCTCCCGAACAGACAGCCGCCACCAGCTCGCCGTACGCCTCCGCGAAGCGCCTTCGCGCCTGGCGGCCATGAACGACCCCGTCGTCCTCGGCCGTCCACAGTGGTGCCGTACGGACGCGGTTGACCTGTGGCGGCAGCGAGATCCAGCCTTCGTCCTCCTGCCGCTCGCTCCGACTGAGCGCGTAGACGTCGAACTCGTGTCGCTCCAGCCCACGTACGAGTCGGTCGCACCAGAGCCTGGCGTCACCGCTCACATACGGATAGCCACCCTCCGTAAGCAGTCCGATGCGCACGCGTGCACCCCCGATCTCCCGTTTGAGGAGCCGCCGTTCGCCCGGCGGCCCGCAGCGGGAAGAACGTATGCGGACAAGGCGGTGGCGCGACGGACGGTTGTCCATCGCGCCACCAAAAGGGGTGAACGGTCGTAACTTTCACTAGCGGGACGCGTTTTGTCGCGCTAAGGGATCACACGATCACGTTGCGTCGGCCGACGGGGGGCCGCCCGTCAACTCCCCGGGTAGGGCCAGGGATTGGCCTTGCACGTGATGCCGCGGTAGGTCAGGAACTTGCTCTGCTGCTGCATGACGGGCGCGAGTTCGCCGTTCTTGTCGCAGGTCACGTGGCTGTACCCGAGGCGGTGGCCGATCTCGTGATTGATCAGCATCTGCCGGTACGCGTGGATCTGGTCTCCGTACGTCTTCGAACCCTGGGCCCAGCGGTACGCGTTGATCATCACGCGCTCGGTGGCGGCCGAGTCGCAGGAGACGTTGTCCACGGTGGTGTCGAGCCCCGACTTGTCGCACCAGAACGCGGTGGTCCCGGGACTCGCGAGCGTGATCACGAAGTCCGGTGTGCCCGAGGAGATCCGCTCGAACGTACGGCCCCCGCCGTGGGACCAACTCCGGTCGTCGTTCAGGGTCTTCTGCACGGCGTCCGCGAACAGCTCCGCGTCCAGCCCGAGCCCCTGCTCGACATCGACCCGGTAGCGGTACTTCTGCCCTGTCCCCGGCGCCTTGGCGAAGCCCCTCACCGCCTCGAACTTCCCACCGCCCTCCAGGTCCGCCGCGAGCGGGTACTTCTTGTCCATCTTCTGGTCGTACGACAGCGGGGTGACGCTCGGACCGGGCGAAACGGGCGGGGTGGGCCGGTTGTCGCTGCGCGAGGCGTCACGCACGGCGCGCTCGCCGGCGTCGGCGGCCTGCGGCCGAGTGGCGGTGTCGTCCTCCCCGACGGCCATCTGTCCGCCGACGACCACCACGAGCACGGTCGTGACAGCGGCGGCCGCGATCCCGACGAACGCCCGCCCCTTGCCACCCTTCGCCGCCCCGGCGGCCTCGGTCTCGTCGCCCGGCGGCTGCTCGTGCGGCTTCTGTCGCGGCGACCGCCCACCCAGCGGTTCCTCCGCCAGAGCCGTCTCGACCCGGCCGTCGTCGGCACCCGGTCCGCCACGATGTGTCCGGCCGGGTACGAAGACGTCGTCGACCTCGTCGAAGGCGTCCAGATAGGCCTGGCGTGGGCCACCGGGGGGCATGGTCTCCTGCCGCTGCCGGGGAATGGGGATACGGCGGCCCGAGCCATCCGGAGGCACGCCGTGCGGGGCGCCACGGGGTGACGCCTCGCCCGGCCCACCGTACGGAGCCCCGGCGGGAGCCCCTGGCGCCACGCCGTGTCCGGCATCCTGCCGACGCCCACGACCACCCAGGTGGCCCCAACCCCCTCCCGCTTCACGTTGCTCGGGGTGTTCACCACGACCCGGCGGATAACCGCGGGCCTGGGCGCCGTCCGGAAGACGCGGGAAACCGTGCGCCGGCGTGCCGTCGGGCAGACGCGGCATCCCGTGCGCGGGCGTGCCGTCAGGGAGGCGGGGGAAACCGTGCGCCGGGGTGCCGTCCGCGAATCGCGGCACACCACGTGCGGGGGTGCCGTCGGGCAGACGCGGGAAGCCATGCGCGGGCGTCCCGTCAGCGAAAGGCGCCCCCTGCGGCCGGGGTGCACCACCACCGAACGGCGGCGCGCCCTGCTGCCCGGACGCACCACCGCCCGCCCCAGGCATCCGCCGCCCCGGGGCTCCTGGCCCCGGCGTCCTGCCGTACTCCGGCGGCTGCGCTCTCGTCTGTGCCGCAGGCGCCGACGCGCTCTCGGCGCCCGGCCCTCCCGGCGCCCCCGGCGCACGGTCGCCCGTCCCGGTGGACGTGGCTGTCCCGGCTGCTGTCCTTATATCGCTGTTGTCGCCTTTCGGCGCCCGCCCCTTGCGGCTGTGCCGTCCCACGCCGCGCCTCAGCTCCGCCCGCCGGGCGAGCCCTTGGGCGGCCCTTCGGCAACCGAGTCACCGTCGTCGGCGCCGACCGAGCCATCGCCACTCACCGAACCACCCTCACCCGAAACACCGACCGGCCCCGGCTCCGAACCCACCGGCTCCGAACCGACCGGCGTCGAACCCACCGGCATCGAATCCACCCCGCCCCGCGTTCTCCCCGAATCCGCGAGCAGTTCACGGAACGCGGCGGCGACCGCCTCCGGGTACTCCATCATCGCCACGTGCCCCGCGTCCGGCAGGGAGACGAGGCGGGAGCCACGGAAGGAGCGGGCGGCGCGCTGGGCCATGCGGTAGCCGACGAGCTGGTCGCGGCGGCCGTAGACGAGGAGGGTCGGGGCGAGGACCCGCTCGGCCTGGCGCCAGAGCGAGTGCTGTCCGCCCAAAGTGTAGGCGTCCACGAGCCCTCGGGCGGAACGCGTCAACGCGTCCCACATGTATGGAAGTTGGAGGCGCCGCTCCATCTCCTCCACAGCGTTGCGGAAAGCCTCGTCCGAGACGCGGTCCGGGTCGCCGTAACAGAGCGCCATGACTCCCCGTACGCGCTGCTCGGCGGTCCAGCCCTTGGTGAAGCGGGTGAACAGCGCCGACACGCCCGGCAGGGCGAGCATCCCGGTCGGCACGGCGGTCCGCTGCACGCGGAGCTCGGGCAGAGCGGGCGACACGAGGGTCAGGGTGCGGACGAGGTCCGGGCGCAGGGCGGCGACGCGGGTCGTGATCGCGCCGCCGAGGGAGTTGCCGAAGAGGTGCACGGGTCCGCGCCCCGAGGAGTCCAGGTAGCGGATGACCGCGCGGGCGTGTCCCGTGACGGAGTAGTCGCCGTCGTCCGGCGGCGGTGAGTCACCGAAGCCGGGTAGATCCAGCGCCTCACTGTCGACAAGCCCGTCGAGCAGCGGCATCAGCGCGGACCAGTTCTGCGAGGAGCCGCCCAGTCCGTGTACGTAGAGGGCGGGCGGCAGGCCTTCGCGCGCCGGCGGTCTCGACCGCACGGACAGCGTGATCCCCGGCAACCGGACCGACCTCAGCCGCTCACCGGGTGCCGCGCGCACGGCACTCGTCTTCGGCGACGCGGTGGCGGTCAGCAGGGACGGCAGCTCGGGCGAAGACATGCGGGCAATGTTACGAGACGATCACGCAGTGACTCATGTGTTCGCCGTCACAGACCACCCCACAAATCAGCCACTTCTCCGGGGGTACCGGGCGCGGAACACTCACCGCCGGAACGGCAACCCCGGCCCGACCGCGTAGCGCCGCGATGGCCTGTCTCCTAGGCTCGGAAACGCGCTCACGGACGGGCCGGTGAGCGCGCTGACGGGCACGCCGCGAGCACGTCCGCAAGGCGGGCTCGTGGGCGGCGCATCCGCGCCCGCGAAGAGGGCACCCGTACGTGGCCCCCGCCGCCGCCGGGGACGTTCCGGCGGCACCAGGGCAGCATCAGGAAGGGGAACCCACGATGACCGTTGATCCGACCGATCCCGACACCTTCGTCGAGGAGGACCCTGTGGAGTTCGACGATGTCGAAGCCCCCGAGGCCGATGCCGCCGAGCAGCACGCGGACGTCGCCCAGCACCGGGACGACCCCCTGACCGACATCGATCCGGACGCGGCCAACGAGGCCGATCTGGCGGAGCAGGCCCGCGTGGTCTCCCTGGACGAGGACGACTATCGGTAACCCGATCCTCACCAGGGACGACGACCGGTGAACGAGAAAGGGCTTCCTCCTGCCCGCTCTGCACCTGTTTGATGTGGTAGGCGGCACTTCCCCCGCTGTCCGGTCCGTGAAATTCTGCGCTCGCACCGCGCACACCCGGGTTACCGAAAAGTACGATGGCGGCGCGGCGCACACCGCATGTGGACGATCTTGGGAGGCGGCGTGACAGCCATCGAGCAGACAGAGGCGGCGCGCCCGCGGGGCACACGCCTGCCCCGCCGAGCCCGACGGAACCAGTTGCTGGGCGCCGCCCAGGAAGTCTTCGTGGCCCAGGGCTATCACTCGGCCGCGATGGACGACATCGCCGAGCGCGCCGGAGTCAGCAAGCCGGTGCTCTACCAGCACTTCCCCGGCAAGCTCGACCTCTATCTGGCGCTGCTGGACCAGCACTGCGAGTCCCTGATCCAGGCCGTACGGGGTGCGCTGGCGTCGACGACCGACAACAAGCAGCGGGTCCTGGCGACGATGGACGCCTATTTCGCGTACGTCGAGGACGAGGGCGGCGCCTTCCGGCTGGTCTTCGAGTCCGACCTGACGAACGAACCCGCAGTGCGCGAGCGCGTCGACAAGGTCACCAACGAGTGCGCCGAGGCCATCCGCGACGTCATCGCGGAGGACACCGGCCTCTCCCGCGCGGAGTCGATGCTCCTCGCCTCGGGACTGGGCGGCCTCTCACAGGTGGTGGCGCGGTCCTGGCTGCACAGCGACCGCAGCGTCCCGCGCGAGCAGGCGGTCCAGTTGCTGGCCTCGCTGGCCTGGCGCGGCATCGCGGGCTTCCCCCTGCACGGCACGGACCAGCACTGACCCCATCGGCGCGGACGGCGCACCCTGGTCCGGGGATTTGTTCCCGTCCCCTGTTCGCTCCTGGCGTTCTCAGGCGGAGCGTGTACGTCCCCTCACCGGGCTAATGTGTGCTGCGTACGGCGCGGAAGCCCGCGCATTTCACTGACCGTCGGAGGGACATAGCCGTGGAGGTCAAGATCGGCGTGCAGCACGCGCCCCGCGAGATCGTTCTGGAGAGCGGTCAGAGTGCCGAGGAGGTCGAGCGTGCGGTTGCCGAGGCGCTGGCCGGCAAGTCGGCGCTGCTGAGCCTCACGGACGAGCACGGCCGCAAGGTGCTGATCCCGGCCGACCGTCTCGCTTACGTCGACATCGGCGAGCCGACCGTCCGCAAGGTGGGCTTCAGCGCGCTGTAGTCAAGAGCACAAGAGGCGTACGGAGGGGGCCCGGTGGTGTGAAACCACCGGGCCCCCCCCCTACGCCCGCGTCTCATGGCCGCCACGGGACGCGCCTCACAGAGCGCCCACATCTCGTCCACCGACGATGATTGCGTTACCTGCCGCGCGGGTAGTACCGGCTACGACCGATTTGCCCAGGCCAGGCCGTGCGGGAGGGAACCCGATCATGTTCTTGGAAGCACTCGGATCCGCACTCCTCGGCTTCGCCCTCGCCTGCGCCGCCGCCTACCGTCTGCCGCACCGTCTGCCGTCCCGCGCCCTGGTCCTGCCGACCGGCACCGCCGGCGGTCTCTTCGGCGCCTTCCTCACGCACACGGCACTCGGCTCCGCCAACTACCTGGTGGTCCTCACCGGCGCACTGGTCGTCGCGGCGGCCTCCCTGTCCCTGCTTCTCCGCCCGACGGAGCGCTTTCGACGCAGCAGCTCGGCGACGGCGTGAGGAAGACCCCCTGACGGAAGACCCCCTGCCGGAAGACTCCCCGACGCAGGACCCCCTGACGGCGGCCGAGCCGCCCGCCCAGGGGCGCGGGGCACCGCGCGACCGGCCACGACGAGGCCCGCATCCGCACGACGACACCGCGCCCCACGACGACTAGGCGCTCAGGCGGCCAGGCCCAGCGCGGCCATCCGCTTGGTGTGCGCCTCGGTGATCCGCGAGAACATCCGCCCCACCTCGGCGAGATCGAACCCGTCGGCCACACCGCCCACGAGCATCGTGGACAGGGCGTCCCGGTCGGCCACCACCCGCTGCGACTGCGACAGCGCCTCCCCCATCAACCTCCGCGCCCACAACGCCAGTCGACCGCCCACCCGTGGGTCCTCGTCGATGGCGGCCCGCACCTTCTCCACGGCGAACCCGGCGTGCCCCGTGTCGTCGAGCACGGCGAGCACCAGCCCACGTGTGTCCGAGTCGAGGTGCGCCGCGACCTCCCGGTAGAAGTCGCTGGCGATCGAGTCGCCGACGTAGGCCTTGACGAGCCCCTCCAGCCAGTCCGAGGGCGCGGTCTGCTTGTGGAAACCGTCGAGCGCGTCGACGAACGGCTCCATGGCACGCGTCGGCTCCTCGCCGATCTCGGTGAGCCGTCCGGCGAGCCTCTCGAAGTGGTGGAACTCGGCCGCCGCCATCTTCGCCAGCTCCGCCTTGTCGACGAGGGTGGGCGCCAGCTTCGCGTCCTCCGCGAGCCGTTCGAACGCCGCCAGCTCCCCGTACGCCAGCGCGCCCAGCAGATCCACCACCGCGGCGCGGTACTGCGGGTCGGCGGAGGCCCGCTCCCAGTTCTGGGCGGCGATCCCGGTGACCTCCGTGGTGTCGGCGGCGTCGGCGGACTCGCCGCCGGTGGCGTTCTCAGGCTTGTCAGACGTGGTCATGAAGCGCACAATAGCCCGCTTCGCGCAGGGCGGAAGGGCCCCGTCATTTGGTGCGTCATTCAGTGTGACAACGACTACGTGACCAAATCGGCCATCGCATATGCGCGATTCCGGGGTATGGTGGTAATGCGCCTGCTGGTACCGCGACGTAGTTCGACGGTGTCTCGACAGGCCGCACGCATGAGGATGCCCGGTCGGTGGCCCGATCGGCTCCGACCCGACAGCCCTCCTTTTCCGTACGGCACTCTGCGTACGGCGTCCGGAGGGAACCCCTCAGCGGTATGAGCGCTAGAGCGTCGGCAGTGGTCCCGTGCCACACGGTCCGCCCGTGAGGCGGCCGACGTCCCCCGGCACGGTCCGACACGACCCCCGCGCTCGCCTCACACCGCGTACACAGAAGAGGCAGCACCCTGACTACGACTTTCCGAGATCTCGGAATCTTTCCCGAGACCGCCGAGGCCCTTGAGGCCGTCGGCATCGTCAACCCCTTCCCCATCCAGGAGATGACGCTCCCGGTCGCCCTCACCGGCACCGACGTCATCGGCCAGGCCAAGACCGGCACCGGCAAGACGCTGGGCTTCGGCCTCCCGCTCCTCGAGCGCGTCGTCGTCCCCGCCGACGTCGAGGCCGGCCGCGCCAAGCCCGAGGACCTCGTCGACTCGCCGCAGGCGCTCGTCGTCGTCCCCACGCGCGAGCTGTGCACCCAGGTCACCAACGACCTCCTGACCGCGGGCAAGGTGCGCAACGTGCGCGTCACCGCGATCTACGGCGGCCGCGCCTACGAGCCCCAGGTCGAGGCCCTCAAGAAGGGCGTCGACGTCGTCATCGGCACCCCCGGGCGGCTCCTCGACCTCGCGGGCCAGAAGAAGCTGAACCTGAAGCACGTCAAGTGCCTGGTCCTCGACGAGGCCGACGAGATGCTCGACCTGGGCTTCCTGCCCGACGTCGAGAAGATCATCAACATGCTTCCGGCCCGCCGCCAGACCATGCTGTTCTCGGCGACCATGCCGGGCGCCGTCATCGGCCTCGCGCGCCGCTACATGTCGCAGCCCACGCACATCAGCGCCACGGCGCCGGACGACGCGGGCAAGACGGTCGCGAACACCAAGCAGCACGTCTACCGCGCGCACAACATGGACAAGCCCGAGCTGGTCGCGCGCATACTGCAGGCCGAGGGCCGCGGTCTCGTGATGGTCTTCTGCCGTACGAAGCGGACGGCGGCCGACCTCGCCGATCAGCTCCAGCAGCGCGGCTTCGCGTCCGGCGCGGTCCACGGCGACCTCGGCCAGGGCGCCCGCGAGCAGGCCCTGCGCGCCTTCCGCAACGGCAAGGTGGACGTCCTCGTCTGCACCGACGTCGCCGCGCGCGGCATCGACGTCGAGGGTGTCACCCACGTCATCAACTACCAGTCCCCCGAGGACGAGAAGACGTACCTGCACCGCATCGGCCGTACGGGCCGCGCGGGCGCCAAGGGCATCGCGATCACTCTCGTCGACTGGGACGACATCCCGCGCTGGCAGCTCATCAACAAGGCGCTGGACCTCGGGTTCAGCGACCCGCCGGAGACGTACTCCACCTCCCCGCACCTCTTCGAGGAACTGAACATCCCCGCAGGCACCAAGGGTGTCCTGCCGCGCTCGGAGCGGACCCGCGCCGGGCTCGGGGCGGAGGAACTGGAAGACCTCGGTGAGACGGGCGGGCGCGGCCCGCGCGGTCGTGGTGGCCGTTCCTCCGGCCCGTCGTCCGCCGAGCGCGAGCAGGAGCGCCCGGCGCGTACGCCGCGTCGTCGCCGCCGCACGCGTGGCGGTGCCACCGTCGACGGGGCGTCCCCGGAGGCCGCCACGGTCACGGAGCCGTCGGAGTCCACGCAGACACCGGGCACCGACGCCGACGCGTCCGAGGCCCGTACGCCTCGCCGTCGCCGCCGCACGCGTGCCGGGGCGAACCCCGCCGCCGAGGCCGTGACCGAGACCGTCGAGAGCGCGCCGGTCGAGTCGGCGCAGGCCGTGGTCGACACCGTCGCGGGCGCGCCGGCCGAGTCGGTGGAGGAGGCGCCCAAGCCGCGTCGCCGCCGGACCCGTAAGTCGGTGGAGGCAGCCGCGGCTCCCGTGGCCGAGGCCGCGCCCGCCGCGGAAGCCGCGCTGGACACGGCGGAGGGCACGTCCGCGGTCGAGCCGGCCGCCGAGGTCGAGACCAAGCCGCGTCGCCGGACCCGCAAGGTCGCCGCGCCCGCCAAGACCGTCGTCGAGGAGGCCGCCGCCGAAGAGGCACCGGCCGCCAAGCCCCGCCGCCGGACCCGCAAGGCCGTGGCGGAGGCTGCCGAAAGCGTGGTGGAGGCTGTCGCCGAGGAGGCGGCGGTCGAGGCTCCGGCCCCGCGTCGTCGGACCCGCAAGACCGCCGCGGCCGCCGTGGCGCCTGCCGCCGAGGCCGCCGTCGACACGGCGGAGGGCACGTCCGCGGTCGAGCCGGCCGAGGCGGAGACCAAGCCGCGCCGCCGGACCCGCAAGGTCGCCGCGCCCGCCGAGACCGTCGCCGAGGAGGCCACCGCCGAAGAGGCACCGGCCAAGCCCCGCCGCCGGACCCGCAAGACCGCCGAAACCGTCGTCGAGGCGACGGACACCGCCGCCGAGGCGCCCGCGCCCCGCCGTCGGACCCGCAAGGCCGTGGCGACGGCTGAGGGGGCGGTTCCCGCGCAGCCGACGGAGGAGCAGGCCACGAAGCCGCGTCGCACGCGGAAGGCGGCGGCTTCGGTTGCCGCCGAGGAGCCGGGGGCCGAGGCTCCGGCACCGCGGCGACGTACGCGGAAGGCTGCGGCTGTAGTGGAGGGCGCGGAGGGCTGAGGCCGTCCTGTCTGTCGCACGAAGGTCCGGTTCCCTTGCACAGGGGGCCGGGCCTTCGGCCTTTTCAGGGATCCCTCGATGAGCGGGCAGCGCGAGCCTGCTCATCGGCGGGCGATTACGCTCCCCCCATGAGCCGTCCCCCCTCGTTCACCCCGCCCCCCGGCGCTCGCGCCCACCGATTGCGTACCTCTCGTGGGGAGTTCGCCGTGATCGAGGCGGGGGTGGCGGTGAAGGGGAGCGTGCTGCTCGTGCCCGGGTTCACGGGGAGCAAGGAGGACTTCATCGCGCTGCATGAGCCGTTGGCGGCGGCGGGGTACCGGACGGTGGCCGTGGACGGGCGCGGCCAGTACGAGAGCCCGGGAGCCGAGGACGACGAAGCGCCGTACGCGCAGGCGGAGTTGGCGAAGGACCTGCTCGCCCAGGCGCAGGCAGTGAGCGACGGCGGCCGACTGCACCTCGTCGGCCACTCACTCGGCGGCCAGCTCTCCCGCGCCGCCGTGCTGATGGACGCCTCCCCCTTCGCCTCGCTCACCCTCATGGCCTCGGGCCCGGCCGAGATCTCGGCGAGCCAGCAGGAACGCGTGAAGCTGTTGCGGGACGCCCTGGCCGTGATGGACATGGAGCAGGTGTGGGACGCCATCCAGGCGATGGAGGCCCCGGAGCCGGAGGAGGCCGACACGGGCGCACTCGACGCCGGGCTGGACGACCGCGCCGACCTGCGCCGCCGCTGGCTCGCCACCAAACCCGCCCAGCTCATCGCCACGGGCCGCCAACTCTGCGCGGAACCCGACCGCGTCGCCGAGCTCGCCGCCGTGGACCTGCCCAAGCACGTCCTCTCCGGTGAACGCGACGACACCTGGCCGATCCCGGTCCTGGACGACATGGCCGTACGCCTGCGTGCCCACCGCACCGTCGTCCGCGGCGCCGAGCACTCTCCCAACACCGATCAGCCGCAGGCGACGGCCGACGCCCTCGTCGGCTTCTGGGACCGGGTCGCCCGCTGAGACCGCCGGAGCGTGCCCTCGCCGAGCCCGGACCAGTCGGCCCGGCCCCTATCGGCCCGGCGCAGCCCCTAGTACTGCGCCCGCAAGTGCTCCCAGAAGCCGTCCCGCAGCGCCCGTCTCAGGTCCGCCTGCCCCCGCAGCGAGTACTGGAGCAGGCTCTCCGCCTCGACGAGCAGGTCCTGGTCGACGGAGCCGGGGAGGTACGGATGGCCGTGGAGCAGTTCCTGCAAGGTCTCCCGGCCCCGGTTGGCGAGCCACTTCGCGGCGATCTGGGCGCCGACGAAGCGGACGTCGTCACGGGTGGGACGGGCACCGGTGGGGGCGTCGTACGTGGGGGCGGCCCGCCGTGACACGTACGGCTTGAAGAAGTCGAGGTCGAAGGTCCGCTGGCTGTCGACCTCCCAGAGCAGCGGATCGGCCTGGTTGCGGCCCTCGGGCGCCTCGATCCCCCACAGGTGGACGCGCGCTCCGTACCCCTGCGCGGCCTCGACCGCCGAGACCAGGTCCTCGTCGCCGCCGAGGAGGGCCGCGTCGCTGATCGCGCGGTGGCGTGCCAGGGACTCCAGATCGGTGCGGATCAGGGAGTCGACGCCCTTCTGCTGGTTGTTCGCGTTCAGGTTGCCGAGTCGGACCTTCACGTCCGGCAGTTCGGCGATCGACTGCTGTTCGGCCGTATGGATGCGGCGGCGCGCCCCGTCGTACCAGTAGACCCGCAGCAGCCGGCTGTCCGCGAAGATCGTGCGGGCCTTGTCGATCAGCGCGTCGATGAGACCTTCCGCGTCGAGATCGAAGGACCGCCGGTCCTCCGTGCCGGCCACGAGCCGTCCCACGGCCGCGTACAGGTACCCGGCATCGACGAAGATCGCGTGTGTCGAGGGCGTCTTCGCCACCTCGGCGAGCATGCGGTGCAGCAGCTCGTTCGTACGGTCGATGCGGGCGCCGAGCGCCGTGAGGTCGTCGTTCATCACCGCCATTGTCCCGGCGGTCACGCTGCGAACACAACCGGTCTCGATCAGTCTTCCTGCCTTCAGGTAGACATATCACCACACCGCTCACCGGCTAGTAATTAGCTTCTCGAAAAATTTCCTTAGCGTAGGGAATGTTCGTAACACGCATGCCGTTGACTACTCATGGAACACGGGCACCGACGACCCGTGAGCCACCACCAGTAGTTCTCCTCAGGAGGATGACCAGACGAAGGGAGAAGCCCTTGCGCTTCGAAATTCTGCGACTCGACGATGTCAGCGGCACGCCCGTCGACAGCACCGTCGTGGACGCCGCCTCCGTCAACAGGATCGTGCAGCAGGCCGCCGCCATCGGGCAGCGCCTCTGGATCCGCCCGGCCGACGCGACCGCCTCGTAGAACGCGGATCCGTTCACACTTCAGAGCCCCGTACGGCACGACGCCGTACGGGGCTCTGCGACATCCCGGGACCGCGCGACCGGGGCGTACGGGGCCTAGGCGCCCTGCACGACCTGGGTGACGCCGTTGATGATCTGCTGCACGGCGATCGCGGAGAGCATCATGCCCGCGAGCCGGGTCACCAGCACCACGCCACCGTCCTTGATGACCCGGATGATCAGCAACGAGTACCGCATCGTCAGCCACAGCACGACGTGGATCGTCAGGATCGCGGCCCATACGGAGACGTGACCGGCCACGCCGTCCGCCTTCTGCACGGCGAGGATCACGGACACGATCGCACCGGGACCGGCCAGCAACGGCATCCCCAGGGGCACGAGCGCGACGTTGACGTCCTTCGTCTGCGTGGGCTCGTCCGACTTGCCGGTCAGGAGATCGAGCGCGATCAGCAGAAGCAGCAGCCCTCCCGCGATCATCAGCGCCGGCACGGACACATGCAGATAGTCCAGGATCTGGTGGCCCAGCAGCCCGAAGACGGTGATCACACCACCGGCCACACAGACGGCCTGGAGGGCCATCCGCTTCTGGGTACGCGCGGGTCGGCCCGCGGTGAGACCGAGGAAGATCGGGGTGATCCCAGGGGGATCCATGATCACGAAGAGGGTGAGGAAGAGGGAACCGAAGATGGCGAGATCGAACACGGGGATGCCTTGCGGGAGTGGAGTACGAGAGACGAGGGCAGCCCACAGCGAGGTGCCACTGTGAGCGATGGCTCCGCGGGGCGATGGGGCACCGCCCGCTCGAACGGAGGCGGGAGTGAGGCATGGCGGGCCAGGCCGGCGGCCGCCGGGTGCCCGTACGGTCAGGGAACCGGCTAGTTCCCGCCGGTCCCCGGCACGGGAAACGCCCCGGTGGCCCGGCGCGTGATCTCGCCGTACACCTCGGGGTCGGTCGTGTACTCGCCGAGCACACAGGTCTTCCGGCTGCCGTGGTAGTCCGAGGAACCGGTGGCGAGAAGCCCCAGCTCCTTCGCCAGGCCACGCAGCCGTGCCCGGGTCGCCGGGTCGTGCTCCATGTGGTCGACCTCGATGCCGTCGAGTCCGGCGGCGGCCAGCTCGGCGATGGCGGACTCCGGTACGGTCCGGCCGCGCTTGACGGCCGCCGGGTGGGCGAAGACGGCGACGCCGCCGGCGCCCTTGATCAGCCGGATCGCCTCGAAGGGATCCGTCTCGTGCTTCTCCACGTAGGCACGGCCGCCGTCGGCGAGCCACTCCTGCGCGAAGGCGTCGCCCACGGTCGGTACGACGCCGAGTTCGACGAGCGCGGTGGCCACGTGCGGCCGTCCCACGGAACCGCCGGCGGCGATCCGGGCGACCTGGTCCCACGTCACCGGCACACCCAGCTCGTTCAGCTTGGCGATCATCCCGCGGGCCCGGGGGACCCGGTCGTCCCGGACCAGCTCGCGCTCGGCCAGCAGGTCGGGCTCCTCCGGGTCGAACAGATAGGCCAGCATGTGCATGCTGACGCCGTCCAGTCGGCACGACAGCTCGGCGCCGGTGACCAGGGTGAGCCCCTCGGGCAGCGCGGCGATCGCCTCGGCGTGCCCGCGCGTGGTGTCGTGGTCGGTCAGCGCGACGACGTCCAGACCGGCCGCCCTCGCCTTCCGTACCAGCTCCGCCGGGGTGTCCGTACCGTCGGAGGCCGTGGAGTGGCAGTGCAGATCGATACGCACGACTCGGACTCCAGGCGCAGGGGAAACGGAAGCGGACGCTCAAGGATAGCGCCCTTCCGGGCTGCTCCTGTCACACCCGAACCCGGGGGTTGCCCCCTACAAGGCCGGAGCCCCAGGGCGAACGGAAGAGCGCCGCCCTCTGATCGCGTCGGCGGCGACTGAGGGGCACCACGGCGTTCGGGCGCCCTACGGCTCCAGGATGCGCGGCGAGAGCGCTCCGCACGGGAGCAGTTCCACCTCCGCTCCCGCGTCCCGCAGATCCGTCAGCACGAGCTCGTCGTACATCAGCAGCCCCGTCTGTTCGGGCCACACGATCGCCCACAGCCACAGGCCGAGCGCCTCGCCCGCGAAGACCGCGCGGTCGTCCGGCGTGCCGGTGACGTGCCACAGCGGTGTCGGCCGTCCGGCGGCCAGCACTTTCGCCTGGGGTGGCTTCTCGACGCTCAGATACGGGCCGGGGTCGGGCCCGTCGATGCCGGCGTACCGCGCGCCGAGTCCGACGCCGAGTTCCTCCGCGATGAGGACGAGCTCCCCGACACCGCCGAGCGGGCCCGGACCGGAGCAGGCCACGGCGGTGGCACGTCCGCCGCTGCGGTCGTCCCCGGCGAAGGCGGCGCCCGTGAAGAGCCAGCCCACGGGCAGCGGCCAGGGCATCCAGACCGGCACCTTGGCACGGTGCACGACGACGCTGAGGGCCTCGACGCTGGGCGGGATCACGGGCTGCAGCGGGTGCACCGTCCCGTGGGCGGCGCACTGCCAGGAGTCGGCAAAGAGGCCGGGAGCCCTGACCCGGCCACCACACTTCGGGCAACTGGGTTCGCCCCTCATAGGGCCCAACGGTCCTCCCCGTGCTTGCTCGCGTCAAGGACGATCACCCGTCCGGCGTGTGCGCGTCACATTCCGCGCACGTTCCGCGCACGAGCACCGGTCTCCGGGCGTCGGTCGGCCCGTCGGGCGACCAACGGAATCAACTACCCACAACGCCAAGGGAAGCGGCGGTTTTCGGCCACCTCTCGGGCGGCCTCCGGTCACGTATGGCGTGCCGTCCGTCACACGGGGAAGCCGTGTCGCCCGGCCCGGTCAGTCCAGGGGGACGGAGGTGCGGGCCGGGTCGCGGAGGTCGGTCCCCTGGGTGAGCCAGCGCTCCTGGAGGGCCTGGGCGCCGTGCACCCGCTTCCAGGCCGCCTCGTTGGGGGTCATCGGCAGGAGGGGCAGGAACCGGACGGGATCGGCGGGGGCGTCGAGTTCGAGGTCCTCGACCAGACCGCCGGACTCGGCGACGAGGACGGAGGTGAAGGGGGCGCCGGGCCAGAGCGGATCCCCTACGTCGAGAGAGGCGCCGGGGGCCACGACCACGCCCTCGACCTGCGGTGACGCGGCGAGTACGGCGAGCGGGCGCAGCACCTTGTCGGTGTCGGCGACGCCGCGCCGCACAGACAGGACGAGCTCGGCGCGCGGGCCCTCGACGGGGTCGGCGAGGACCGCGGTGGGGTCGGCCATCGGCTGGGCGGACATGCCGAGCGTGGCGTAGCGGACGACGTCGCCGTCGGTGAAACGGAGCACCTCGATACGGTCCGTGCCGAGGAAGGTGACCGCGGCGCGCGCGTCCGGTTCGCCCAGCGCGGTGCGCAAACGGGCCTCCACCAACGGAAGAACATCAGCCATGAGCCGAGCATAGAACTCGTCAGGAACAGGCAAACGGGCGCCTTGACACTTCAGCCGGCTGTTAGTCTGGGGCGCCGGTCGGGACAGCACGCGGGCAGCACGCAGAAGCCTCGTTCTCAAGGCTTCTCACGCCTTGGCGTCCCGGACCGAGAAGACTGACTCCCCTACGGGGAACCCCGGATGGGGTATGGAACGTCCCTTACGAGGGACCGGCCGGAGGAGGTGGGGCTGCGATGGACCGAAGTCGACCTGGCAGTACCACCCGCTCTTCCGCTGTTCGAGTTCCGTAGCACTGGTCGTAGCCGTAGTACTCGCTCCGCTGGCTACCACCCTCACTCGCGTCGAATGCCGTTCGCCGGTCGTCGCGCATCGGAAGAGCACTTCTTTCCCGTCTTGATCTGAATCAAGCGAAGCTGTCACCGCGACGGTGCGGTGCTCCCCGCTTTGCGGACGTGCCAAACATCCGAAGTCAAAACGTCCCCATTCCGGGTAGTTCCAACCGTCGTCGGCGGCCTTTCGTTGCGAAGGAGCCAGCTCATGTCGATGATCCACAACTTGCGTGCCGCGGTCCGCCCGTCCCGTCCCTCGCGGCTGTCGCTGCGCAAGGACGGCGGGGTGTACGACGCCACGCGTCCGACGGAGGCGGCCACGGCCGTCGTGGACTGCGCCGTGTACCGCGACGGCGCGCGCGTGTCGTTCGACCGCAACCTGGCCCCGCACGAGGCGATCCGTCAGGTGCGCCGTGACGGCGGCTTCGTCTGGATCGGCCTGCACGAGCCGTCGGAGGCCGAATTCTCCGGTATCGCCGCGGAGTTCGGGCTGCACCCGCTGGCCGTGGAGGACGCGGTGCACGCGCACCAGCGGCCGAAGCTGGAGCGGTACGACGACACCCTCTTCACCGTCTTCAAGACCATCCACTACGTCGAGCACGACGAACTCACCGCCACCAGCGAGGTCGTGGAGTCCGGCGAGGTCATGTGCTTCACCGGGCGGGACTTCTTCATCACCGTCCGGCACGGCGGGCAGGGCTCGTTGCGGGCGCTGCGTCACCGGCTGCAGGACGACCCGGAGTTGCTCGGCAAGGGACCCTCCGCCGTGCTGCACGCCATCGCCGACCATGTCGTCGACGGGTACGTGGCGGTCGCGGACGCCGTGCAGGACGACATCGACGAGGTGGAGACGGAGGTGTTCTCCCCCGGGCGCAAGGGCACGCCCCGGGGTACCGACGCCGGCCGGATCTACCAACTCAAGCGCGAGGTCATGGAGTTCAAGCGCGCGGTGCTGCCGCTGGTGCGGCCCATGCAGCTGCTGAGCGAGCGGCCGATGCGGCTGATCGACCCCGACATCCAGAAGTACTTCCGTGACGTGGCCGACCACCTCGCCCGCGTCCAGGAGCAGGTCGTCGGCTTCGACGAGCTCCTCAACTCGATCCTCCAGGCGAACCTGGCGCAGGCCTCCGTCGCGCAGAACGAGGACATGCGCAAGATCACCTCCTGGGCGGCCATCATCGCCGTGCCGACGATGGTGTGTGGCGTCTACGGCATGAACTTCGACTACATGCCGGAGCTGCGGTGGAAGTTCGGGTACCCGCTGGTCCTCGGCGTCACGGTCGCGCTCTGCCTCGGCATCCACCGGACGCTGAAGCGCAACGGGTGGCTGTGACGGGGTGAGCCGCGGTCGAGGCGGGGGGCCTAGGTCTTCCGGGCGGGCTCGGTTCGTACTTCGAGCGGGCGGGCCCGGTTCGCAGGGGCACGGTTAGGCTGCCCCCATGACCGCCGATTCGCACCCCGCCGATTCGCCGACCTCCGACGCGCTGCTCGAACAGGCCCTCGTCGAAGAGGCCACCAAGAAGTCCGGGCTGATCTGGGTCCGGGGTGCTGGGGCGGCGACGGAGCAGAGCTCCGGTGGGGCGTCGCGGGCGTTGTGGCACGTCTGGCACGAGGGTGCGGCGTGTGTGGTGGGCGACGGGCCGGGTGAGCAGCCGCTGCCCGGGCTGGTCGGCGGGGGCTCGGCGGTGGTGACCGTCCGCAGCAAGGACAAGGGAGGGCGGCTGGTCAGCTGGGCGGCGCACGTCGTGGAGCTGGTCCCGGACTCACCCGAGTGGGAATCCGTCGTGACCGAGCTGAAGGGCAAACGGCTCAACGCCCCCGACGGTGAGGCCATGCCGGCCCGTTGGGCCCGGGAGTGCCGGGTGCTCCGCCTGGAGCCGACGGGGACGATCCTGCCCCTGCCCGACGGCGATCTGGCACGGGCGCCGGTCGCCACGTCGGCGACCACTCGGCAGCCGGTGCCGGCGGCGGTACCACGCCTGCTCTTCACCCGCCGCAAGCGGGGCAAGCGCTGAGAAAGCGGGCCCGCCCTGCCAGACGGCCCCGCGTGGGCCGCTCATGAACTCGGCAGTTGCTGTCCGTAGTCCACCACCGACTTCTCGTCCGGCTCCTCCAGGGTGAAGTCCTTGCCCCAGTCGGTGAGGAGGATGGTGCCGGCGTCGCCGGCGCGGACGAGGCGCAGGGGGTAGGGGGTGCCTTCGAGGGAGACGTCGAGGGTGCCGCCGGAGCCCTTGTCGCCGGTGATGCGGATGGTGCGGGTGCCGGACTGCTCGTGGTGGCCCTCGGTGGACAGCGTGCCGTGCAGGGTGAGCAGGCTGTTGAGGAGGAGGTCCTTGTCGGTGAAGCCGCTGAACCGCTTGTAGGCGGGGTCACCGGTCGGCACCTTCACATACATGCCGTCCAGCTTGTCCGCGGCGGCCGTCTCCGAGTCCTCGTCCTTCCCGTCGTCCTTCCCGGAGTCCTGGGGGTCCCAGAAGTCCGCGTCGGCCTTGAGGAAGAGGTGCTCCCCCACCTTCAGCAGCCGGAACGTGGAGCCCTCCGACGTCACCGAACCCGTACCGCCGTCCTCCTTCAGGCGCATGTCCAGCTTGTAGGTCTTGCCGTTGCTCAGCACGGCCCCGGACAGCCTGACCGTGTCCGCCGCCGTGGCAGCCGCCCTGGTCGTGCTCTGGATCTTCGCCGGCTCCAGCTTGCCGACCCCGTTGGTGCCCTCGTTGGGATCCTCGGCGCATCCTGTGAGGCCCAGCCCGCTGACCACGAGGGTGCAGACGGCGCTCACCAGTGCGGCCCTTCGGGTACGGGGAATCACAGTCACAGGCGATGCACCTCTTCGTGGGGAGTCCAGGCGTACCGCAGAGTACCGGGGCTCCCGAACCACCAAGGAGCCAGTCCGTCCGCACCGCTCACCAGGGCATATCCGATCGGGACGGGCTAGCCTGAAGCCGTCCTCGGCGGACATTCCCCTCACGACGGGAAGGAAAGGGGCGGCTCATGGCGGCGGTGGCGGCCCGGATCTTCGTCTCCCACCTCTCCGGCGTCGCCGTCTTCGACCCGAGCGGCGATCAGGTGGGCCGCGTCCGGGATCTGGTGGCCATCCTGCGGGTGGGCCGCAAGCCCCCGCGCCTGCTCGGCCTGGTCGTCGAACTGTCCACCCGCCGCCGGATCTTCCTGCCCATGACCCGGGTCACCGGCATCGAGTCGGGCCAGGTCATCACCACCGGCGTCCTGAACGTGCGCCGCTTCGAGCAGCGCCCCACCGAGCGCCTCGTCATCGGAGAGCTGCTGGACCGGCGCGTGACCCTCGTCGAGACCGGCGAGGAGGTGACGGTCCTGGACATCTCGGTCCAGCAGCTGCCGGCCCGCCGGGACTGGGAGATCGACCGGGTGTTCGTCCGCAAGGGCAAGGGCGGGACGTTCCGACGGCACAAGGGCGAGACGGTCACCGTGGAGTGGTCGGCGGTCACCGGCTTCTCGTTGGAGGAGCACGGGCAGGGTGCCGAGAACCTCCTCGCGACCTTCGAGCAGCTCCGCCCCGCCGACCTGGCCAACGTGCTGCACCACCTCTCCCCCAAGCGCCGGGCCGAGGTCGCCGCCGCCCTCGACGACGACCGGCTCGCCGACGTCCTGGAGGAGCTCCCCGAGGACGACCAGATCGAGATCCTCGGCAAGCTCAAGGAGGAGCGGGCCGCCGACGTCCTGGAGGCCATGGACCCGGACGACGCCGCCGACCTCCTCGCCGAGCTCCCCGAGGAGGAACAAGAACGGCTGCTGACCCTGATGCAGCCGGACGACGCGGCGGACGTACGGCGGCTGATGGCGTACGAGGAGAAGACCGCCGGCGGTCTGATGACCACCGAGCCGATCGTGCTGCGCCCGGACGCGACCGTCGCCGACGCGCTCGCCAGGGTCCGCAACGCCGACCTGTCCCCCGCCCTCGCCGCCCAGGTGTATGTGTGCCGGCCGCCGGACGAGACCCCGACCGGCAAGTACCTCGGCACGGTGCACTTCCAGCGGCTGCTGCGGGACCCGCCGTACACCTTGGTCAGCGCGCTCGTCGACGACGACCTGCAGCCGCTGGACCCGGAGGCCGCGCTGCGCGCCGTCGCCGGGTTCTTCGCGACGTACGACATGGTCGCGGCGCCCGTGGTCGACGAGAGCGGCTCGTTGCTGGGCGCGGTGACCGTCGACGACGTACTGGACCACATGCTTCCCGAGGACTGGCGGGAGACGGAGTTCCATCTGTACGAGGACGACGGCGTCGCGGACGGGCAGGGGGCCGACGATGGCTCCTGACCGGGACGGGCGTGAGGCCCGGGAGGGGCGGGAGGGCCGGCCCGGAGGACGTGAGGGGCGGGACGGACGGCACCTGGGGCGTGAGGGGCGGGACGGGCGGCACCTGGGGCGTGAGCGGGCGCACTCCGGCGCGGGAGTGCGGGAGCGCACGTCGCCCTCCGGGGCTCCCCTGAGGGATCGCACCCCCTCCGGGGCCACGGCCCGCCCGCGTACGCGTCTCGACCTGCCGCTGCCGCGCCGGGCCAGGCTCCTGCCCGAATGGGACCCGGAGGCCTTCGGACGGCTGTCCGAGCGGATCGCGCGGTTCCTGGGCACCGGTCGGTTCATCGTCTGGATGACGGTCGTCATCATCCTGTGGGTGGTGTGGAACGTCTCCGCCCCGAGCGACCTGCGGTTCGACAACTACCCCTTCATCTTCCTCACCCTGATGCTCTCCCTCCAGGCCTCCTACGCGGCTCCGCTGATCCTGCTCGCGCAGAACCGCCAGGACGACCGCGACCGCGTCAACCTCGAACAGGACCGCAAGCAGAACGAACGGTCGATCGCCGACACCGAATACCTGACCAGGGAGATCGCCGCGTTGCGCATCGGCCTCGGCGAGGTCGCCACCCGCGACTGGCTGCGTTCGGAGCTCCAGGACCTGGTCAGGGACATGAACGAACACGACGGTGACGGGCCGCGCGGGACCCGGACCGTATTCCCGCCGGAACACCACCGCGGACGTGACATGGGCGACCGCTGACAGGGCTCCCGGCGGCCCCGCGCAGCGCCGTACCATCGTCCTATGGCTACGGAAGACGCGGTGCGCGAAGCACTGTCGACGGTGAACGACCCCGAGATCAACCGCCCCATCACCGAACTCGGGATGGTCAAGTCGGTGGAGATCGGCGCGGACGGAGCGGTCGCGGTCGCCGTGTACCTGACGGTCTCCGGCTGCCCCATGCGTGACACCATCACCCAGCGCGTGACCGAGGCGGTCGCGCGGGTCGAGGGCGTCACCCGCGTCGCCGTCGAACTCGACGTCATGAGCGACGAGCAGCGCAAGGAGCTGGCGAACGCGCTGCGCGGCGGCCAGGCCGAGCGCGAGATCCCCTTCGCCAAGCCCGGCTCCCTCACGCGCGTGTACGCCGTCGCGTCCGGCAAGGGCGGTGTCGGCAAGTCCTCGGTGACGGTGAACCTGGCGGCTGCCATGGCCGCCGACGGCCTCAAGGTCGGCGTCGTCGACGCCGACATCTACGGCCACTCCGTACCCCGCATGCTGGGCGCGGACGGCCGTCCCACCCAGGTCGAGAACATGATCATGCCGCCGTCGGCGCACGGCGTGAAGGTCATCTCGATCGGCATGTTCACACCGGGCAACGAACCGGTGGTCTGGCGCGGCCCGATGCTCCACCGCGCCCTCCAGCAGTTCCTCGCGGACGTCTACTGGGGCGACCTGGACGTCCTCCTCCTCGACCTCCCGCCGGGCACGGGCGACATCGCCATCTCGGTGGCCCAGCTGGTCCCGAACGCCGAGATCCTCGTCGTGACGACCCCGCAGCAGGCGGCGGCCGAGGTCGCCGAGCGCGCCGGCTCCATCGCCGTGCAGACCCACCAGAAGATCGTCGGCGTCGTCGAGAACATGTCGGGCCTGCCCTGCCCGCACTGCGACGAGATGGTCGACGTGTTCGGCACGGGCGGCGGCCAGTCCGTCGCCGACGGCCTCACCCGCACGACCGGCGCCACGGTCCCGGTCCTGGGCAGCATCCCCATCGACGTCCGCCTCCGCGAGGGCGGCGACGACGGGCGCCCGGTCGTCCTCACCGACCCCGACTCCCCCGCCGGCGCGGCCCTGCGCGCCATCGCGGGCAAGCTGGGCGGCCGTCAGAGGGGCCTGTCGGGCATGAGCCTGGGAATCACCCCGAGGAACAAGTTCTAGGCGCCTGGCGCCCCGCGAGGGGCGCGGGGAACCGCGCGATCAGCCGCGACGCACCCGCAGCCCTCGAACCACCTGAGCGGCCCGAGCCACCACGCCGTCGAAGGGCACCGCAGCACCACATGGCGGTGCCCTTCACCGTTACGCGTACGCCTCGACGTCCTTGATCACGGCGAAGCCCAGTCCGTACGCGCTCATCCCTCGCCCGTACGCCCCCACATGCACCCCTTGCGAGGTCGACCCCGCGAGCACCCACCCGAACTCGGACTCGCGGTAGTGGAAGGGCGTCGGCACGCCGTCCACCGGCAGGGACAGGGTGGTCCAGTCGGGTCCGGCGAGATCGTCGGCCAACACCCACGCGGCCTCGGTCTGCTGGTCCAGCCAGTCGTCCCGCCGGGAGTGGTCCAACTGGCCGGGCCAGGTGAACGACAGCAGCCCCACGCCCGCGAGCCACGCCGCCGAGGAAACCGACGTGGCCTCCAGGAGCCCCGTACCGTCGGCGCTCCTCCGGGACGGATTCGCCGCGACGGTCACCACGACCGCGAACCGCTCCTTGACCTCGTCGTCCGACCCGGCGGTGTACTCGTTTCGCACCGAGGGCTCGTCACCGTGGCCGATCGAACCGTGCTCGACGGCTCCTTCCGCCGACGTACCGACCTGCATCAGCCAGCGCTGTCCCGTGAAGGCCTCGTCGAGGCCGTACCACGGGAAGGGCGCCAGCAGGTAGCCGTCGACCGTGCGTCGGGCGGAGGACAGCTGTTGTCCACCCTCCGCGGCCGACGCCTGCGCGCCTACCCGACTCGTCGTCTCCATGTGCCCGGACGCCTCCTCGCTCTCGACGGACCGGAGCGGCCCGCCCCCCTCGGGTGCGTCGCTCGCTCTTCTTACGGTCCGCACAACAACTGGGCAGCATAGCCACAGCTCTCCGAGCAGCAGGGAAAGCGCCCGGCGCGTAGGACGGCGTACTGGCGGGTTCAGGCCGTACGAGGGTGCGCGAGGGTATGACTCGCATCACGTAAGGGAGCGCGGCAGCACACCGGCGTACGGCTCAGGTGGCGTCCATGTCGTACGGCGGACGCTCTTCGATCTCGCGCTTCTTCGTCATGTCGACGGAGCCGCCGATCGCACCCGAGGAGGAGCCACCGGAGGAGTCCGAGGAGGAGACGGACGAGGCGGAGGCGGACTCGCGGCCGTGGACCGCGTCCGTGAGCTCGGCCATCTCCTTCTTCAGGTCCAGGTTGTTGCGGATCTCCTTCAGCCCCAGTTCGTCGTTGTCCAGCTGCTTGCGGATGAACGTCTTGGGGTTGAGGTCCTCGAACTCGAAGTCCTTGAACTCCGGTCCGAGTTCGTTGCGGATGTCCGCCTTGGCGCTGTCCGAGAACTCGCGGATCTTGCGGATCGTCCGCGTGACGTCCTGGATCACCTTCGGGAGCTTGTCCGGACCGAAGACGAGCACGGCGAGGACGACGAGCGTCACCACCTCGAGTGCACCTATGTCATTGAACACCTGAAGCTCCTTGCGATGTCCTCGGTCCCGATCCGCGGGCCTCGGCAGGTCTTCCGTGGTCCGGGCCGGATCCACGGTACCCGGCCATCCCGTCGATCGGGTACCGTCGGGCGGCTTCCGACCCTGCCCGAACGACGGGTTTTCCCAGCTGTTTGCCTGGCAGGAGGGGTCCGGGGACCCCTCCTGTGAAGTTGCTGTCAGTGGGCGCCGACGTCATGGCCGCCGGGGACACGGTCAGTCGCCACCGGACGAGCCGAGGGTGAGGGAGACCGTCCGCTCCTTGCCGTCGCGCAGCAGGGTGAGCTCCAGGCGGTCGCCGGGCCGGTGCGCGCGGACCTTGACGATCAGTTCGTCGCCGGAGTGGACCCGCTGGCCGTCGACCTCGGTGATGACGTCGCCCGAGCGCATGCCCGCCCGGTCGGCGGGGCCGCCCGAGGTCACCCCGGAGCCGTTGCCGTCGCCCCGGTCACCGATGCGGGCGCCGTCGCCCGAGTAGTCCATGTCGAGGGTGACCCCGATCACCGGGTGGGTGGCCTTGCCGGTGTTGATCAGCTCCTCGGCGACGCGCTTGCCCTGGTTGATGGGGATCGCGAAGCCCAGTCCGATGGAACCGGCCTGCCCGCCGTCCGACTCGGAGCCGCTGCCGGCGGAGCGGATGGCGCTGTTGATGCCGATCACGCGGGCCTTGCCGTCGAGGAGCGGGCCACCGGAGTTGCCGGGGTTTATCGGCGCGTCGGTCTGCAGCGCGTCCACGTACGACACGTCGCTGACGTCACCGCTCTCGCCGCCGGCGGTGATGGGCCGCTCCTTGGCGCTGATGATGCCGGAGGTGACGGTGTTGGCGAGGTCGAAGGGGGCTCCGATGGCGACGACCGGGTCGCCGACCTGGACCTCCTCGGAGTTGCCGAGGGGCAGCGGCTTGAGTCCGCTGACGCCGGACACCTTGACCACGGCCAGGTCGTAGCCGGTGTCCCGGCCGACGATGCTGGCCTCGGCGGTCTCACCGCCGCTGAAGGTCACCGATATGTCGCCGCCGGTGCCCGCGGGATCGACGACGTGGTTGTTGGTGAGGATGTGGCCGCGTTCGTCGAGCACGAAACCCGTGCCGGTGCCCTGTGCGCTGTCCCCGCTCACGTGCAGGGTCACGACGCTGGGCAGCGCGCTGGCGGCGATCCCGGCGACGCTGTCGGGCGCCCGGCCCGTCACCCCCTCGCTGGTCTGCGGCAGCTCTATGGCCCCGACTCCGCCGTTCCGCTCCAGGTACACGCCCACGGCTCCACCGACGCCGCCGGCCACGACGGCGATCAGCAGGGCTCCCACCAGGAGCGTCCTGCCCCTGCGCCGACGCCGCCGCGCCACGTCGTCCACCGCGGCCCCGTTCTGCTGCAGCGGCCCCGATCCGGCCCACGGGTCGTAGTTCTGCCAGGGGCCCTGCGAGCCGTGCGTCGGCCGCCCGGGATCGGCGTGAGCCCCCGAGGGGTGCCGGCCTCCGGCTCCCTGCGAGGGCGGCACCGGCTGGGCTCCGCCCGCGTACGGGGGCGGCACCGACCGCGCCGAGTCCCCGAAGGGCGCAGGGCCCGGCTGGGACGGATAGGCGTACGAGGCCCCGGCGGGCTGAGAGGCGTCGGGGTGGAGCGTGGCGGTGGGCTGGGCCGTGTCCGGGAACGGAGCCGCTGCGGCGGCCACGGACACCTGCTCGTACGAAGGCGCTGCGGCCCGCGGTGCGGCCGCCGGTACGGCGGTGCCGTGGGCCGGGGTCACAGGAGTGGTCGGGTGGGCGTACTCGTGCGCGGCCGCTGCGGGCGCTCCGGCGTGCGTCGAGGAAGCCGCCGACGCCGCTCCACCGCCGCTCAGGACTTCCGTCGCGGTCGCGCCGTCGAGTGCCGACGCCCCCGGCACCGCGCGCACGTCGGGTGCCGCTGTCGTCGGCTGAACGTTCGTACCGGGGACCGGAGTCGTCGCCGGATGCTGGACCGGCGGAGCGGGCGCCCAGGGGCCCGGCTCGCCGTAGGGCGGGGTGCTGTAGGGATCGGGGTCATGCAGCGGCCTGCGGCGCTCAGAGGGCGCGTCAGGGGCGCTCAGGGCGCCTTCCTCGCCCGAGGGCCGCCCATCAGCGACTGAGGGGACCCCCACGACTGTGGTCGCGGGGGCGGCTGCGACGGTGGCATGGGCCGAGGTCGCGGCGGTGGCAGCGGCTGTCGCGCCGCCGGTACCGACCCCGTCGGGCCCGGTCGGCGAGCTCGTCGCGCCCTCCGGGTCGTGCCCCGCGTTCCTCACGGCCGGTCGTTCCAGTTCGAAGTCGCCGTCCGTGTCACCGGCCGCGTCGGCGGTCGGCATGAGGGCGGTCCCGGGCGGAACCCGGACAACCGGGCGGGCCAGTTCGAAGTCGGAGTCAGCCTCGATCCCGGCCTCGGTCTCGGACTCGCTCTCGGTCCGTGGGTCGGACTCGTCGAGGGCCGGTACCGTCACCGTCGCCGCCGGGCGCTCCAACTCGAAGTCGCCCTCGGGGTTTTCCGGCCCATCGGCCGCCGTCGCCCCGATGTGGTCCCCCGACGTCTCGGCCCCCGCGCCGTGCGCTCGGGGGCGGCTCCACCACTTCGCCTTCGTGGGCTTCCCCTCGTCCATGTTCTCCCCACACCTAGGGCCCGTCCCAAGGACCGGCCCGCCGCCCACCGTTCACCGAGCGCCGCGAGCCGGAACCGGCCCGAGCGGAGACGGCCCACTCTGGATTCAACCAGGTTCGCGGGCCGGCGCGCAGAACTCGGGGTCAGCGAAGGACGGGCGAGGTGGGTGTGGGGGACGAGGTGGTGTCGGGGGCCGTCAGCAGGCCCGGTCCCGTGAGCTCGGGGGTCGGGGACCAGTCGGTCAGCTGCAGGGGCGGCGCGTCGGTGAGCGGACGTATGAGCGGTGACATGACGGCGGCACCGGCCAACACGGGGGCGGTCAGCGGGTGTACGGACCGACGGTCCTGGCCTGCCGGAGCGGGGACCCCGGGCAGCAGGGGTGCGGAGATCTCCGTCGGGGCTACGGGCACATTGCCCAGGGACTGCTGCCCCTGTCCGAGCAGCGGCCCGACGGTTCCCCGGCGGCGCTGGGCCTCGGGGGGCGGAACCGTGCCCGAGGCCTGGGTCCGCAGCGGGGTGACGTTGCTGCCGGCACCGGAACCGCCCCGGGCGTCCGCCGTCTCGACGGGCATGCCGTTGGTCACGCCGCCGAGGGCGATCGCGGCCAGCGACACCGCGCCCGCCGCCACGAAGGCGAACCGCATGCCGCGCGAGGCGGAACGCTCGGCCTCCTGCCGGCTCACGTCATGGATCCGAAAGCCCCGGTTGCCCGTGGCCCCTCTGCCGTCCCTGTCGTCGGTGGTTCTCTCCTCCCGGTCCGGACGGTCGTCCGCACTGCCGGAGAGGTCGCGTCCGCCGCCCAGGAAGCCACGGTCGCCCAGCGCCCCCCGGTCACCGAGGAAGCCACGGCCGCTCAGGAAACCCCGGTCACCGAGGAACCCACGGCCGCTGGACGCTCCTCGGCCGCCGCCTAGCAGCCCGCGACCCTCCGACGGCGTCAGCGCGCCACCGTGCGGTCCCGACGGGACGTACCCCAAGGAGTCGCCGGAGCCGAAGACGGCGAAGTCGGCGAAGTCCGGGGAGTCGGAGGGGTCGCCGGGCAGGCCCGGCACCCCGGCCGCACCTCCGAGTCTTCCGCCGAAGCCACCGGACAGCGGCGAGCCGCCGTCGCCGCCCGCCGGGAGCATCTGAAGACGGGCCAGGAAGCTCTCGGAGGGAGGTGGCGGAGCGGCCTCCGCGAAGACGTTCTTCAGGCGGCGCTGCTCGTCCGCCTCCGACTTGCACTTCGCGCAGGTGGCGAGGTGTGCCAGGACGCGGTCACGCGCCTCATGACCGAGTTCTCCGTCGACCAGGGCGGAGAGACGGTCTCCCAGGTGCTGCTCAGCAGGTGTAGGACGGGATCCACTCACGCGGTCGCGCCCCCTCCTCCCAGCACGGCCACCCGCGGCACCACGAAGCCGCGGCGCTGCTCGGCCCGGGCCTCCGGGGAGCGGTGCGCGAGGGCCTTGCGGAGCTGGGAGCGGCCGCGGTGGATCCGGGAGCGGACCGTGCCGAGCTTGACGCCCAGGGTCGCGGCGATCTCCTCGTACGACAGTCCTTCGATGTCGCAGAGGACGACGGCGGCGCGGAACTCGGGTGCCAGGGTGTCGAGGGCCTGCTGGACGTCGGCGTCGAAGTGCGCGTCGTTGAAGATCTGCTGCGGGGTGGGCTCGCGGCTGGGCAGGCGCTCGGCCGCGTCGTCCCCGAGGGCGTCGAAGCGGATGCGCTGCTTGCGCCGGACCATGTCCAGGAAGAGGTTGGTGGTGATGCGGTGCAGCCAGCCCTCGAAGGTGCCGGGCGTGTAGGTCGACAGGGAGCGGAAGACGCGGACGAAGACCTCCTGGGTGAGGTCCTCGGCGTCGTGCTGGTTGCCGGTCAGACGGTAGGCGAGCCGGTAGACGCGGCCGCTGTGGGTGCTGACGATCTCCTCCCAGGTGGGCGGAGTCCACGCCTGTGCGTGCGCGTCCGTGCTGAAGGTCGCGGTCTGTGCTCCGCCCGAGGCGGAAGCGTCGGCGTGGCTGTGGTCAGCGGTGTCGTTCACGGATTTCGGCCTGCCTGCCGATCCGAGAAAGCGCCGCAGCACTCCTCCCCGATCCCCAGGCGCAGCCGCACCTCCCCTGTCGGCTCTGGTGGTGTCCAGTGGAGCCCCTACCATAGCCACCTCGCCCGTTAGCTCCGGATAAGCGGTTTTATAAGAAATTGATGCGCGCCGATGCGGCTCATCCGGCTGACGCGGCCCATGTGGCTTGGTCAGCAGCTGCGTCGATGCGCGCACCTGCTCCTCGGACCGATCCATACCGTGCCCCCCGTCGCGACCACGCCATTCACTCATCCCTTTAAACGACCGGTCCCATCAGCAGGTTCCCGACGGCAACGGATACAGTCACGCCCAGGCAACCACGGGGACATAAGGAGAGGGCCATTACCGGCAACCGGCTGACGAGCTGGGCGTTCGCCGACGCCTTTGTCGCCGAGGACGAGGCGCTGCGCTGGGCCCGGGAACGGGCCCGGGAGGCAGGGCTGCGCTCGGTGTCGCCCGGCACGGGCGCCGCGCTGCGGGTGCTCGCCGCCACCGTGGACGCCAAGGCGGTGGCGGAGATCGGGACCGGGACCGGCGTCTCCGGGATCCACCTGCTGCACGGTATGCGGCCCGACGGGGTGCTGACCACCGTGGATCCGGAGCCGGACCACCAGCAGTTCGCCCGGCAGGCGTTCCGCGCGGCCGGCTTCGCCAGCAACCGCGCGCGCTTCATCCCGGGCCACGCCCTGGACGTGCTCCCCCGGCTGGCGGACGCCGGGTACGACCTGGTCTTCTGCGACGGCGACCGGCTGGAGTGCCTGGACTACCTCGCTGAATCGTTGCGTCTGCTCAGGCCCGGTGGCCTCGTGGCGTTCGAGGGTGTCTTCGCCAGTGGCCGGACGGTGGACTCCAACCCCCAGCCCACGGAGGTCATACGCCTGCGGGAGCTGCTGCGCACGGTCCGGGAGAGCCCCGAGCTGGTGCCGTCCCTGCTCCCGGTGGGCGACGGCCTGCTGTGCGCGGTCAAGCGCTGAGCGGCCACCCAGGAACCCGACCCGCCCCCGATCACACCCCCTGGCACAACAGCGCCCCGGCACCACCGAGTGCGGCGGTGCCGGGGCAACTGAAAGGGTATGGTCCTACGCGCGTCAGCCGACGACCTTCTTGAGGGCGTCGCCGAGGGCGTCTGCCTCGTCCGGGGTCAGCTCGACGACGAGCCGACCGCCGCCTTCGAGCGGAACGCGCATGACGATGCCCCGCCCCTCCTTGGTCACCTCGAGCGGGCCATCGCCCGTCCGCGGCTTCATGGCCGCCATGCTCGTACCCCTTCCTGAAACCAGCTCATCGCCAAGCCGACGGCCCGGGAGGGCAGGCGCGGGCCCACCTGGGGACACGCGACACCGGCATCGAACACATTGCTTCCAGGCCATTATCCCGCATCTCATGACCCGATGACCAACATCGGTCGGCATCGCTTGGGCAACGCGCGCGAGCAAAACCACCCAATTCGGCGGTGTGACTGCGATACTGCGCCACCGCCCGGTCCCAGCCGGGTGCTCCCCCATTGGTGATTCTTTGACGCAGGTCACACGTCCGGGCCCGGCCGTCGGCGGTGAACTCCGCCATGCTGTGCTGTGACGAGGGCGTACTGACCAGTACGTCGCCTGCCGCGACACCGGAGGGGAACCGCCATGGCCGACACCGTGCTCTACGAGGTGCACGACGGACTCGCGACGATCACGCTGAACCGCCCCGAGGCGATGAACGCGCTGGACATCGCGACGAAGGTCGCGCTGCGGAAGGCCGTGGAGGAGGCCGCCGGGGACGACGCGGTGCGGGCGGTACTGCTGACGGCCGCCGGGGAGCGGGCGTTCTGTGTGGGCCAGGACCTCAAGGAGCACATCGGGCTGCTGATCGAAGGCTCGGGACAGGTCATGAGCACGGTCAAGGAGCACTACAACCCCGTGGTGAAGGCACTCACCGAGATGGCGAAGCCCGTGGTGGCCGGGGTCAACGGCGTCGCGGCCGGCGCCGGTCTGGGGTTCGCCCTCGCGGCGGACTACCGGGTGGTCGCCGACACGGCCTCCTTCAACACGTCCTTCGCCGGGGTGGCGCTCACGGCGGACTCCGGGGTCTCGTGGACGCTGCCGCGGGTGATCGGCCCCGGCCGTGCCGCCGATCTGTTGCTGTTCCCGCGCAGCATCAAGGCGCAGGAGGCGTACGAGCTGGGGATCGCCAACCGGGTGGTGCCGGCGGGCTCGCTGCACACCGCCGCCGAGGAGGTGGCGCGGATGCTGGCCGAGGGGCCGACCGTGGCGTACGCGGCGATCAAGGAGGCGGTGGCGTACGGGTTCACGCACTCGCTGGCCGAGACGCTGGAGAAAGAGGACGAACTCCAGACCCGTGCGGGGGCCTCGGAGGACCACCAGATCGCCGTGCGGGCGTTCGTGAACAAGGAGACGCCGAAATACCTGGGGCGGTGACCGTTCGTGGGGAGCCGCGCATCGGGGACAGTGATCGCGCGGTTCCCCGCGCCTCCTAGGGGGCGCTCCTGGCGACGCATGTCTCCAGGTGGTCGTCGACCAGGCCGCACGCCTGCATCAGGGCGTACGCCGTCGTCGGGCCCACGAAGCGGATGCCGCGTTTCTTCAGGGCCTTGGACAGGGCCGTGGACTCGGGTGTGACCGCCGGGACGTCCGCGAGGGTTCTCGGGGCCGGGCGGGTCGTCGGGTCCGGGGCGTGGGACCAGATGAGTTCGTCCAGCTCGCCGGAGGTCCAGGTGGACAGCTCGCGGGCGTTGGCGACGGTCGCCTCGATCTTGGCGCGGTTGCGGATGATGCCGGGGTCGGCGAGCAGGCGTTCCTGGTCGGCCTCGGTGAACAGGGCGACCGAGGCGATCTTGAAGTCGGCGAAGGCGGAGCGGAAGCCCTCGCGGCGCCGCAGGATGGTGATCCAGGAGAGGCCGGACTGGAAGGCCTCCAGGCAGAGCCGTTCGTACAGGGCGTCGTCGCCGTGGACCGGGCGGCCCCACTCCTCGTCGTGGTACGCGACGTAGTCGTCGGTGGACAGGGCCCAGGGGCAGCGCAGCGCGCCGTCGGGGCCGGGCAGGGCGGTGCCGTCACTCACCGGTGGTCGCCCTCCTCCGGCTTGTGCAGCGAGGTCGCGGTCGCCGCGCGGGCCCCCGCGAGCGCGGACTCCAGGTCGGCGATCCGGGCGTCCCGCTCGGAGATCTCGGCGCTGAGGCGGCCGAGGGCGTCGTCCACGTCCACCATGCGGTAGCCGCGGAGGGCGACCGGGAAACGGAGCGCCTCGACGTCCGCGCGGTTGACCGGGCGGTGCGCCGGAAGCGGGTCCTGGAGCCGCTCGCCCTCGGCCTCCGGCAGCACCGCGTTGTCGCCGCCGCCGACCACCGCGAGCGTCACCGCGGCGACCACGACGGCGAGCGCCACGACCAGGAACAAGAACATGAACATCGCTGGGTCCCCTCGAGTGTGTTCGCTCCGATCGTGCCATGCGAGTCTGACAGTTAAGGTCGCAGGCGGTCGGGCAAGGCCGGCGATCGACGGGACGTACTGGGAGAGGTCACAGCGGATGCTCAGGCTGGGCAAGCGGGAATTCGGCCCGCACGAGCCGGTGATCATGGCGATCGTGAACCGGACGCCGGACTCCTTCTACGACCAGGGGGCCACCTTCCGTGACGAGCCGGCGCTCGCGCGCGTGGAGCAGGCGGTCGCCGACGGCGCGGCCATCATCGACATCGGCGGGGTGAAGGCCGGCCCCGGGGAGGAAGTGACCGCGGCGGAGGAGGCGCGACGGACCGTGGGGTTCGTGGCGGAGGTGCGGCGGCGGTTTCCCGATGTGATCATCAGCGTCGACACCTGGCGGCACGAGGTCGGTGAGGCCGTGTGCGAGGCGGGGGCGGATCTGCTCAACGACGCGTGGGGTGGGGTCGATCCCCGGCTCGCGGAGGTCGCGGCACGGTATCGGGTGGGGCTGGTGTGTACGCACGCGGGTGGGACCCAGCCGCGTACCCGGCCGCATCGGGTCGAGTACGACGACGTGATGGCGGACGTGCTGCGGGTGACCGTAGGGTTGGCGGAGCGGGCGGTGGCGTTGGGGGTGCCCCGGGAGTCCGTGATGATCGATCCGGGGCATGACTTCGGGAAGAACACGCGGCACAGCCTGGAGGCGACGCGACGGTTGGGGGAGATGGTCGCGACGGGGTGGCCGGTGCTGGTGTCCCTGTCCAACAAGGACTTCGTGGGGGAGACGCTGGACAAGCCGGTGAAGGAGCGGGTGGTGGGGACGTTGGCGACCACGGCTGTCTCGGCCTGGCTGGGGGCTCAGGTGTACCGGGTGCATGAGGTGGCGGAGACCCGGCAGGTGGTGGAGATGGTGGGGGCGATCGCGGGGTGGCACGGGCCTGCCGTTGCCCGGCGGGGGCTTGCCTAGTTCCTTTCGCCCCCGCCGCTCCTGCCTGTCCCGTCCTCAAGGGGCTGCGCCCCTTTGGCCCCCGTCTCACTGATTCCGGCTGCCGGTCCGGTGGGGGTTCTCGCGCGGTTCCCCGCGCCCTAAGGGCGCGGGGGGCGTCCGGGAGTCATCTGCCCGCCTCCTTCGAGACCAGGGCCACCGCCTCGTCGATGTCGTCCGTGACGTGGAAGAGGGTCAGGTCCTTCTCCGCCGCCTTGCCCTCGGCGATGAGGGTGTTGGTCAGCCAGTCGACCAGGCCGCCCCAGTAGGACTCGCCGAAGAGGACGATCGGGAAGCGTGTGACCTTCTGGGTCTGGACGAGGGTGAGGGCCTCGAAGAGTTCGTCGAGAGTGCCGAGGCCGCCGGGCAGCACCACGAAGCCCTGGGCGTACTTGACGAACATCATCTTCCGGACGAAGAAGTAGCGGAAGTTGAGGCCGATGTCGACGTACTGGTTGAGGCCCTGTTCGAAGGGGAGCTCGATGCCGAGGCCGACGGAGGTGCCGCCCGCTTCCAGGGCACCCTTGTTGGCCGCCTCCATCGCGCCCGGGCCGCCGCCGGTGATGACGGCGAAGCCGGCCTCCACCAGGCCGCGGCCGAGCCGGACGCCCGCCTCGTACTCCGGTGAGTCGACGGGAGTGCGCGCGGAGCCGAAGACACTGATCGCGGGCGGGAGTTCGGCGAGGGTGCCGAAACCCTCGATGAACTCGGACTGGATGCGCAGGACCCGCCAGGGATCCGTGTGGACCCAGTCCGAGGGACCGCCCGCGTCCAGCAGCCGCTGATCCGTCGTGCTCGCCTGAACCTGGCCGCGTCTGCGCAGCACCGGTCCGAGCCGCTGCTCCTCGGGTGGCTGCTTCTTGCCCTCGGGGTTGCCGGTCGCCATGTCCGCTCCCTCCGCCGTGCTGGTGGTTCACCTCAGCGTAGATCCATACGGGTTACGGAAGGGGGACGTCAGCGTGTCCGGCGCCATCCGTCGCGCCGGACACTTCACCCCGTCAGCCAGGACCTCAGGCGTTCCTCGCCCTTCAGGATCTTCGCCGTCTCCACCCGTTCGTCGCGTCGGTGCGCCAAGTGGGGGTTACCGGGGCCGTAGTTGACGGCCGGGACGCCGAGCGCGCTGAAGCGGGAGACGTCCGTCCAGCCGTACTTGGGATGTGCCGTGCCGCCGACCGCCTCGATGAACGCCGCGGCCGCCGGGTGGGAGAGGCCGGGCAACGCGCCGGGGCTGTGGTCGTCGACGACGAACTCCTCGACCCCGCAGTCGGCGAAGACCTCGCGGACGTGGGCGATGGCCTCCTCCTCGCTGCGGTCGGGCGCGTAGCGGAAGTTGACCGACACGACGCACGCGTCGGGGATGACGTTGCCCGCCACGCCGCCCGAGATGCCGACGGCGTTCAGCCCCTCGCGGTACTCCAGGCCGTCGATCACCGGGTGGCGCGGCTCGTAGGCGGCCAGCTTGGCCAGGATCGGGGCTGCCGCGTGGATGGCGTTGGAGCCCATCCAGCCGCGGGCGGAGTGGGCGCGCTCGCCCTTGGTCGTCAGCAGGACCCGCAGGGTGCCCTGGCAGCCGCCCTCCACCTCGCCGTCGGTGGGCTCCAGGAGGACCGCGAAGTCGCCCGCGAGCCACTCGGGGTGCTCCTCGGAGACGTGCTTCAGGCCGTTCAGGTCCGCGGCGACCTCTTCGTTGTCGTAGAAGACGAAGGTCAGGTCGCGGTTGGGGGCCGGGACCGTGGCCGCGATGCGCAGCTGGACCGCGACGCCGGACTTCATGTCGCAGGTGCCGCAGCCCCACAGGACGCCGTCCTCGTCGAGGCGGGAGGGGACGTTGTCCGCGATGGGCACGGTGTCGATGTGGCCGGCCAGGATCACGCGCTCCGCGCGGCCGAGGTTCGTACGGGCGACGATGTTGTTGCCGTACCGGTCGACCGTGAGGTGCGGCAGGGCGCGCAGGGCGGTCTCGATCGCGTCCGCGAGGGGCTTCTCGGTGCCGCTCTCGGAGGGGAAGTCGACGAGCTGCGCGGTCAGCGTCGCGGCGTCCAGCGTGAGGTCAATCGGGGTCTCGGCCATGTCCCCGACCCTAACGCGCTGCCGGGGCCGGGCCGCCCGGCGAGTGGATCCGGTCACTTCCGCACCCCCGTTCACATCACTGTTCACAACTCCTGCACGAGGACCATTACTCTCCAGTACCTTGGACCGCGTGTCCGAGCCGTATCCCTTCTCCCCAGGTCCCCGCCCCCGCCGCCGCGGCCGTCGTGTGCTGCAGTTCATGGCGGCCTTCGTCGTGCTCGCCGCAATCGGGGCGTATGTCACCGTGCAGTATCTGACCGGTGGAAACGGCACCCCTCGGTGTGTGGTCGTGTCCGCGACGGGCGACGGGGCGTCGTACGAGTTCACGCCCGAGCAGGCGGCCAACGCGGCGACGATCTCGGCGGTCGGCACCTCGCGCGAGCTGCCCGAGCGGGCCGTGACGATCGCGCTGGCGACCGCGCTGCAGGAGTCGAGCCTGCGCAACATCGCGCACGGCGACCGGGACTCGCTCGGCCTCTTCCAGCAGCGGCCGTCGCAGGGCTGGGGCACCGAGCAGCAGATCCAGGACCCGGTGTACGCGGCGGGTGAGTTCTACGAGCACCTCGTCAAGGTCGACGGCTACGAGCAGTTGCCGCTGACGGTGGCCGCCCAGCGCGTGCAGCGCAGTGGCTACCCGGAGGCATACGCCAAGCACGAGCCCGACGCCACGCTGCTCGCCGCCGCGCTGACCGGGCGGTCGGCGGCCACGCTGACGTGCGAGGGGCGCCGGGACACGACCGGCACCGGCACCGCCTACGCGGGCGGGCCGGACGCCGTGCGCAGCGCGCTCGCCCGGGACTTCGGGGACGACGCGTTCGAGTCGGCCGCGGCGGTGGTGAGCTCCGAGGACGGCGCCTCCGCCGAGGCGAGTGCGGCACCGAGTCCGAGCGTCTCCCCCGCCGCCGGGACCGTGACCATCCCCCTCGGGGACGCCGAGGAGGCGGACCGGGCCCGGCGCGGCTGGGAGCTGGCGCACTGGGCCGTGGCCAACTCCTCCCGGCTCGGCGTCGAGCGCGTCTCCTACGCGGGCCGGGAGTGGGTCGCCGAAGGACGGGCCGGCGCCTGGCGCAAGGCCCGGGGCGCGGCGGGCGGTGCGGCGGGCACCACCACCGAGGTCCGAATCGTCACTGGACAGTAGGTCGCACGGCTCACCCGTGCGGGGTAGGCGCGGCGCGTCGGGTGGACGGGGTGCGCGGGTTTTCCCCTGCTCACCCCCGGTGTGCGGAATCCGTTGGGAACACAGGGCCGTAAGGATTCAGCAGACTGTCGGAGCGGGTGGCGTTTGTCCGACTGGATCCGCATTTGATAATGCGACGCATTGCAAACTCTTTACGTCGGGGCGCCGCAACCTTCGGGGACTTCGAGCGGTAGTCACTGCGTCCGAGCCCGGAACGATCAACTCCCGGGCGCGGTCGGACACTTCAACGTTCTCTTCCGTCAAAGGAGCACCATGTCCCTCCCCCTGACCCGCCGGATCGCCCGTGCCGCGCTGCTGACCGCAGCGGGAGCGGCCTCCGTGGTCGGTGCGGCCGGCTCCGCGAGTGCGGCGCCCGAGCTCCCGGCCACCCCGAACCTCGGCGGCCTGTCCGCCGTGGACGGGGCGAACGCCGGCAGCACCGTGGACGGCGCGACGCAGAACGTCACCGGGGTCGCGAGCGACGCCGGCACCAAGGCGTCCAAGCAGACCCTGCCGACCGTGAGCAAGACCGGCGGGAAGGCCGTCAAGACGACGACGCCCGTCGCGCAGAAGGCCGCCGGGGAGGCTGCCGGATCCGCCGGCACCGTCCTGGGTGACACGACCAAGACGGCGACGAAGGGCGGGCTGCCGACGGGGCAGCTGCCGGCGAAGAGCCCGCTCGGCTGACCTGCCCGTACGTCGAAGGGGCCCGGGGAACTCCCCGGGCCCCTTCACGTCGTGTGCGCTACGCCCGGGAGAGGCGTTCCACCGCTGTCGCCACGCGCTCGTCCGTCGCCGTGAACGCCACCCGGATGTGGTGGTCGCCCGCTGAGCCGTAGAAGTCGCCGGGGGCCACGAGGATGCCGAGGTCGGCGAGGTGGGCGACGGTGGTCCAGCAGGACTCGCCCCGGGTGGCCCAGAGGTAGAGGCTGGCCTCGCTGTGTTCGATGCGGAAGCCGTGGGCGACGAGGGCGTCGCGGAGGGCCGTGCGGCGGGCCGCGTAGCGGGCGCGCTGCTCCTGGACGTGGGCGTCGTCCCCGAGGGCGGCGACCACGGCGGCCTGGGTGGGGGCCGCGGTCATCATGCCGCCGTGCTTGCGGATCTGCAGGAGCGGGCCGAGGACGTCCGGGTCGCCGGCGAGGAAGGCCGCGCGGTACCCGGCCAGGTTGGAGCGCTTGGAGAGGGAGTGGACGGCGACGATGCCCTCGTACGAGCCGCCGTTGACGTCCGGGTGGAGGACGGAGACGGGGTCGGCCTCCCAGCCCAGCTCCAGGTAGCACTCGTCGGAGAAGATCAGGACGCCGTGCGAGCGGGCCCACGCCACGATCCGGGTCAGCTCGGCCTTGGACAGCACCCGGCCCGTGGGGTTGGACGGCGAGTTCAGCCAGAGGAGCTTCAGACCGGCCGGGTCCAGGGCCGTGGGGTCGTCGTAGACCTCGTGGTCCGCGCGGGCGAGCCGGGCGCCCACCTCGTACGTCGGGTAGGCCAGGCGCGGGTACGCCACCCGGTCGCCGGGGCCGAGGCCCAGCTGGGTGGGGAGCCAGGCCACCAGTTCCTTGGAGCCGACGATCGGCAGGACGTGGTGGTGGGTGACGTCGCGAGCGCCGAGACGGCGCTCCAGCCAGCCCGTGATCGCGTCGCGCAGTCCGACGGTGCCCCAGACGGTGGGATAGCCGGGCGAGTCCGCCGCGGCGACCAGCGCTTTCTGGATCAGGTCGGGCACCGGGTCGACGGGGGTGCCGACGGAGAGGTCGACGATGCCACCGGGGTACGCGGCGGCCGTCGCCTTGTACGGCTCCAGCTTGTCCCAGGGAAAGGTGGGGAGGCGGTCGCTGACTGCGGACACGGGATCTGGCTCACTTTCTCGCTGGCGAACGCCTCGGTCCCGTACGGCGATCATGGTGATCGGGCCGTACGGGACCGGGGCGGCGCGGATGCGGGCCGCCGGGGCGTCACCCCGGGGCCTGCGGCGTCGCTCTCAGGCCTGCGGCGGGAGTGCGGCGACGAAGGGGTGGTCGCGCTCGATCAGACCGAGCTTGCTGGCACCACCGGGCGAGCCGAGCTCGTCGAAGAACTCGACGTTCGCCTTGTAGTAGTCCTTCCACTCCTCCGGGGTGTCGTCCTCGTAGAAGATCGCCTCGACCGGGCACACCGGCTCGCAGGCACCGCAGTCGACGCATTCATCCGGGTGGATGTAGAGGGATCGCTGCCCCTCGTAGATGCAGTCGACCGGGCACTCCTCGATGCACGCCTTGTCCTTGACGTCGACACAAGGCTGCGCGATGACGTAGGTCACGCTGTCGTTCCTCCTCGATAGGGCGCTGGCGGGCCTCCTCAGGCTCCGCCGCCTGGCGCGCGGGAGCGCGGCGTCGTCGATGCCCGCACCTAGTATCTCCGTTCCTGGGCATGATCCGAACAGGAGGGGTGGACAGACCTGTGGAAATCTCTGCCGGTGGACGGCTCGAGATCCGTGTCTCTGCTGCTGACGTGGGCAAACGCGTGTCCGTGCGGTGCGTCGCCGACGCTGCCGCCGGCGGTGGGAAATTCACCGACACGGTTGGTGTTCTCACATCATGGGACGGCGGCGTCCTGTTGATCACCCGCCGGAACGGGGAGCGGGTACGGATCGAGGAGTCGTCCCTGGTCGCGGGGAAGGTCGTACCCGCCGCCCCGGCCCGTCGGCGTGGGCCCGCCGCCTCGTACCGGGAGCTGGCGCGGGTCTCGGCGAGAGCCTGGCAGCCGGTCGAACGGGAGCTGCTCGGTGAGTGGGAGCTCCGGGCCGCCTCCGGCTTCACCCGGCGCGCCAACTCGGTGCTGCCCTTGGGTGACCCGGGGATGCCCCTCGACGACGCGCTCACGGCCGTACGCGGCTGGTACGCGGCCCGGCGGCTGCCCGCCTTCCTGCAGCTGGCCACGGGCGCCGAGGGCACGCAGGAGCTGCTGTGCGCGGAGGTGGCGGACCGCGGCTGGGTGTGTGAGGTGACCGCCGAGCTGTGGATCGGCGCGCTCGCGCCGGTCGCGGACCGGGAGGGGGCCGGGGTCGAGCTGTCGCGCACGGCGGACGAGGCGTGGCTCGGCCGCTACCAGCGCAAGGGGCTCGGCGAGGTCGCGCTGAAGGTGCTCGGGAGCGGGCCGTCGGTGTGGTTCGCGACCGTGCCGGGGGCCGAGGGCGCGGGTCCGGCCGCCATCGGGCGGTGCGTCGTGGACGGGCGGTGGGCCGGTTTCGCGGCCGTCGAGGTCGATCCCGCCCAGCGGCGGCGGGGGCTCGCGACGACCGTGGTGGCCGCGCTGGCCCGGCGGGCGTGGGACGAAGGGGCCTCGGCCGGATGGCTCCAGGTGGAGACGGACAACGCGGGGGCGCGGGCGCTGTACGGGAGGCTGGGGTTCGCGGCGCATCACGCGTACCACCACTACCGGGAGCCCGGGAACGCCCCCGACCGCGCCGACCGCGATGACCGCGATGACGCCGGTTCTGGCCCCGGTCCCGGTTCCGCGCCGGATGGTTCGTCGTGAGCGGGCATCACCCCGCCGTGCCGCCGCCCTTTCCCCCCGAGCCGGAGCGGGCGGGCGAGGTGCGGCGGCGGTTCGCGCAGGAGGCGCGGGCCGAGCGGCCCGACCTGGCCCTGCTGTGTCTGCTGGTGGGGGCCGCGGGCGACGGGACACTGGACGACGCGGGCGTCGACGCCGCCGAGATCGAGCTCGACCGGCTGGCCGGGCTGATGCCGTACCGGCCGGGGGCGCCGCGCGCGTGGGCGGTCGCGGCGGCCGAGCTGCTCGGCGAGCGGTGCGGGTTCCGCGGGTCCGCCGGGGACTACCAGCGGCTGGAGTCGTCGCTGCTGCACCAGGTGCTCGTACGGCGGCGGGGGTTGCCGATCCTGTTGTCCGTGGTGTGGATGGAGGTGGCCCGGCGGGCGGGTGCGCCCGTGTACGGGGTCGCGCTGCCGGGGCACTTCGTGGTGGGCTTCGGGCCGCGTGAGGACCAGGTCCTCGCCGATCCGTTCGACGGGGGGCGGGTGCTGAGCGGGAACGACGCGGAACTGCTGGTGGCCGGGGCGACGGGCGCCCCGCTGGACCCCGCGATGCTGAGTCCCGCCGATCCGCTCGACGTGGTGGTGCGGGTCCTCAACAACGTGCGGGCCTGGGCGGCGGCGCGGCCCGAGCGGACGGATGTGGCGTTGTGGGCGCTGGAGTTGTCGTTGGCGATGCCTTCGCATCCGGGGCGGTTGCGGTACGAGTGGGCGCGGTTGCTGGTGCAGCGTGGGGAGTTCGTGCGGGGGGCCGCCGCGCTGGAGGAGTACGCGGAGGTGGTGGCCGGGGTGGATGCCGGGGCCGCCGAGAAGATGCGCAGACAGGCGGAGGCGGCTCGGGCCCGGCTGAACTGAGGGCGCGGGTTCGGGCCTCGTCCCGGGATGCCGGAAGTCGACCCGCGACAGCGGCGAGGGGGCACCCGGGATGTACCGGGTGCCCCCTCGTCGTGCCGGCGTGATCCGCTCACCGGCGCCCGCCGGGTGCCGCTAGCTGGGGTCCGTCTCGATGACCGCCGTGCGCTCGGTGGCGCTCTTCAGGGCGAGGCGGAGGGCGCCGTAGACGTCCTCGACGGTGACGGGGGTCTTCTCGCCGTTGCCCCGGGTGATGAGGACGCCGTCGAAGGTGCCGCCGTAGAGCTCCTTGAGGGCCTTCTCGTCGTAGGAGTCGACGAGCTTGCCGTCGACGGCCTTGACGGTGAGGAACTTCCAGAGGGAGTTCTCCGGGCTCAGCTGAATGCTGTGCGCGGCGTCGGTCTGGACGGTCACGGTGCCCGACATGGCCGGCTCCGCGAACTCCTTCATGAACCGGTCGACCTCGGCCTTGTCGACCGACGGCTCCTTGGTCGTGGTCGGGAGCCGCACCGTCGCGGACTGGCCGGTCTCGACCTGGGTGCGGTAGGCCTCCTCGACGGCGTCGGTGGACTCGTCGACCGCGATGCCCTTGCCCGCCTTGCCGTACACGGGGACGGCCTTGCCTGCCTCGTACTTGACGGTGCCGTCGCTCGCCGAGCCGGAGCTGCCCGCGGCGCGCCGCAGGGCGGCGTGGAGCTTCTCCTCGTCGACGGGCATGACGGGCTCGACGACGCGCTCCTGGCCGAAGAGCGCGCCGATCACCGAGACCGGGTTGTAGTCGCTGACGGCGGCGGCGCTGACCGTGGCCTGCTTGTCGAACTGGAGTCCGGCCTGGTCGGGCTTGAGGGAGACGGTCTCGCCGTCGACCGTGAGCTTCAGCGCCTCGTTCGTGCTCTTGCCGAAGGCCACGTCGAGCTTGTTGACGGCCTCGTCGCGGGTGCCGCCGCCGATGTCGACGCCGAGGACGGTGGTGCCCTTGGGGACGTCCGAGTGGTTCATCAGCAGACCGGCGCCGTAGACACCGCCGCCGAGGACGATCACACCGCCGACGAGCAGGCCGAGCTTGCTGCGGCCCTTCTTCTTGGCCGGCTTGGCGGACTTGGTGTTCTTCGCCGGGGCGGACTTCTGCTGCGGGCCGGGGTCCGGCAGCTTGGGCGGGGTGTGCTGCACGGCGCCGTCGGGGCCGCCCGCGCCGAACGGTGCGCCCTGGGTGCCGGGGGGCACGACCGGGATGCCGCTGGTCAGGGTGTGGCCGGAGGGGTTGTCGACGACCGGGCCGGAGCCGCCGTAGCCCGGGGTGCCGGGTTCGGGGGCGGGCCGCTGCGGGGTGAGGACCGCGGTGTCGTCGCTGATGCCGCCGCCGGGGCGGGCGTAGGCGCCGGAGGCACCGGGCGCGGAGAAGTCGGCGTCGGGGCCACCGAAGGGGTTGCCCTGGTAGCCGGGGCCACCGGGCCCGCCCTGGGCGGGCGGCGGGCCGAGCGGACTGTCGCCGGTGACGGGGCCGCCGGTGGGGCCGGCCGGGCCGGAGCGGCCGTCCGGGCCGCCGAGGTGGCCGCCGTCGCCCGAGAAGTACGGCAGGTCGTCGCGCTCGGGCTTGGTGCCGGCGAGCGCGGCCGAGACGTCGAAGGAGCCGGTGCCGCCGCCGTGGCCGGGAGCGACCGGCTGGCCGCCCGTGGCGCCGGGCAGCCCGCCGTTCGCGCCGCCGGGCCTGGAACCCGTGCTCGCGCCGGGGCGCGGTCCGCCGGCCATCGGGCCGGGTCCGCCCGCACCGCCGCGGGCACCCGTGCCGGGACCGCCGGGCGCACCGGTGCCGGGACCGCCGATCGAGCCGGTGGAGAACCCCGCGCCGTTGCTGCCGCCGGTGCTCGTGCCCTTGGCAGGGGTGGCGCCCTTGCGGGGCGCGAACCAGTCGCTGGTGGGCTTGTTGTCGTCGGCGGGCGCGGCGGACTCGGGCGCGGGCGCCGGGGTGTCCGTGAACACGGGCATGGCCGTGGTGCCGGTGGTCTCCGACTCGGACCCGGTGTCGTCCGCGGCGCCGTCGCCGTCGCCGACCGGCTTGCGGACGACGACCGGCGGGATGGGTCGCGAGCCCGGGATGTTGATCCGGACCCGCGTCGTCAGTGTGGTCTCGGTCTTGGGTCCGTCCGGCCGCTCGCCGGCGGCCGCCCGGGCCGCGTCGGCACCGGCCTGGGTGGCCATGGGCGTGCCGTACGGCGGTGTCCCCGACGGGTACGCGGTGCTGCCGCGCCCATTGGCCCCGGAGGACGAAGTGTCAGTTTCACGACTCAAGGCAGGTTCTCCCGGTTTGCTCCGCCGCCCGTCACGACCTCAACTCAGCGGGCAGCTCGGCGGCGCGCACCACCATACTGGCCACTTCCGGCGCGTATCCCACGACCGCGTGGGAAACCCACACGGGACCCGCACCCCCGCGCTGCGGCGAAGTGGTACGTCACTTCCCAAGTCGGGCGTCGGGCCCGGTCGGTTGCCACCCCCGTCCAAGGGTGGCGCACATCACAGCCACGGCCATGCCGCCGAGCAGGAAAAGGTACGAGCCCGCTCCCGCGCCGAAGAGGAAGTCCCCCTCCGGCCGGGTGGACGTCAGCAGGACGACGGAGATCATCCAGCCGGCGGCCGGCGCAACGGCCCCGGCCCGGCCGCCCGTCGCCCGGGCACCGCCCAGGAACAGCCCGGCCGCGCCGAGCAGCGCGAGCAGCAACCCCCCGGGGAACCAGGCGGCTTGGAGCAGTCCGCCGGCCAAGCCGACCACGGCTCCCAGCACGAAGAGCCCCAGGTGGGCGGCGGCCCGCCCCAGCGGGGGGAACGTCAACGGCTGGGCGAGCGCGCTGCCTTGCCCGCCCGTCGGCCGGTCCTTCGCGGTCATCGCCGGCCCTCCTCTCGGCGGCCGTGCGCGCGCACCACTCGTGTGTCATACCCATGCGTACGCATCACAGGGCCGTTCCGTTCTGGTGTTCGTCGAAAGTCTGCCGTTCGTCCAAGGAATTGTCGGGAATCCCCTCGAACAAGTCGCTCTCCCGGCGTCCGCCTTCGCGTCTGCCGCGCACCAACTCGTAGTACTCGGTCGTCAGGAGCGGCTGGGCCAGCCGGTTGGAGAGGACGAAGTACGGCTCGGCGACCTCGATCTGGGTGGCGTGCGCGCGCATCGCGGCGGCCTTCGCTGCCGCGAAGTCGGTGCCGTCGATCTCGGTGGTGACGATGTGGTCGTCCACCACTCCGGGCACATCGGTCACGCTCGCGGCCCGCTCGAACGGCAGCCGTCCGGGCTCGGCGAGATCGCGGCGGAGCCGGCCGAAGCCCTCCAGGAGCACCCCGCGCGGCACCCGGTTCCAGTAGACCTTGGCGATCTCCCAGGGCTCGCCCAGATCGGGGCGGTAGTCCGGGTCGGGGCTCAGGTCGGCGGCGCGCATGGCGACGCGGTGGGCCTGGATGTGGTCGGGATGGCCGTAGCCGCCGTTCGGGTCGTAGGTGACGAGGACCTGGGGGCGTACCTCGCGGATCACCTCGACCAGGTGGGCGGCGGCCTCGTCGACGTCGGCGGACCAGAAGGCGCCGGGCCGCTCGTTCTGTTCGACACCCATCATCCCGGAGTCGCGGTAGCGGCCGGGGCCGCCGAGGAAGCGGTGGTCGGTGACGCCGAGCTGCTTCATGGCCGCGGCCAGTTCGTCCACCCGGTGCGGGCCCAGTGCGTCGTCGCGGTCGGGCGCGAGGTGGGCGAGGCCGGGCGGGATGACCTCGCCCTCCTCGCCGAGGGTGCAGGTCACCAGCGTCACCCGCGCTCCCTCGGCCGCGTACCTGGCCATGGTCGCGCCGTTGTTGATCGACTCGTCGTCCGGGTGCGCGTGCACCAGGAGCAGTCGGCGGGTGAGCAGATCCGTCATGGGGCCACCCTACGAGGCCCCTGCTCCGCGCCCATGGCGGGCGCGGTCTTTCACAGGAACGGTCGGCCGCGGGGGTCGCGGGCCCGGTGGGACGGGCCCTGGGAGAGGCCCCCGGCGGCCGGAGGTGTCAGAACTTGATACTGCCGATCATGCCCGCGATGTTGGTGGTCAGCTCGCTGATCGTCGGCGCGATGGTCGAGGAGGCGAGATAGAACCCGAGCAGGATGCAGATGATCGCGTGTGGTGCCTTCAGCCCTGACTTCTTGATCAGGATGAAGACGATGATCGCCAGCAGCACCACCGCCGAAATCGAGAGTGCCACGGCGGCTCACCTCCAAAAGTTCCCTGGGACCTGGGGAGCGAAGCAGTTTGTCGAAGGCTGACGGCGGGGGCCGTCGTCAACCGGTGACGTGGGTGACGCAGTTGTAAATCCATACAGCGGCCAGCAGGTTCATACCCACCCAGCGGTAGTGATCATAACTATCCATACGCGCGCATCGGTCGGCGCACGGCCGCACAAGGGGGCGCATGGCCAATATGGTCGGGGCATGACGACCCAGCCCGAGTCCTTCCCTCGCCGACACGCCCGGACCCAACGTTTCTCCCTCGGCGCGCCGAGGGCTTTCTCCGTCGCACCGGACGGTTCCCGCGTGGCGTTTCTGCGGTCCTCGTCCGGCACCGACCGCGCCAACAAGCTGTGGGTGCTGGACCTCGGGGACGGCGCCGGGCGGAGCGAGACGGGGGTCCCCCGGGCCGAAGGCCGGGAGAGGGTGGCGGCCGACCCGGGGGCACTGCTGGCCGGGTCCTCCGAGGAGTTGTCGGCACAGGAGCGCGCGCGGCGTGAGCGCCTGCGTGAGGGCGGCGCCGGGATCGTCGGCTACGCCACGGACGCGGCCGTGGAGTTGGCCTCTTTCGCCTTGTCAGGGCGGCTTTTCGTGGCCGAGCTGCGGGCCGGGACGGCACGTGAACTGGACGTTCCCGGACCGGTGATCGATCCCCGCCCCTCGCCCGACGGCCGGTACGTCGCGTACGTCGCCCGGGGCGGGCTGCGGGTGGTCGGGATCGAGGGCGGTGAGGACCTGGCGCTCAGCGAGGAGGGGGCGGGGAACGTCACCCACGGTCTGGCCGAGTTCATCGCAGCGGAGGAGATGGGCCGTTCACGGGGCTTCTGGTGGTCGCCGGAGTCGGACCGGCTGCTGGTGGCGCGCGTGGACGACACGCCGGTGCGCCGCTGGTGGATCTCGGACCCGGCGCAGCCGGAAAGGGACCCGCAGCAGGTGGCGTACCCGGTGGCCGGAACCGCCAACGCGGAGGTGCGGCTCTTCGTGATCGACCTCGCCGGGGCGCGCACGGAGGTCCTGTGGGACCGGGCCCGTTACCCGTATCTGGCGCATGTGCACTGGTCAGCGGCGGGTGCGCCGCTGATCCTGGTGCAGGCGCGGGACCAGCTCAGCCAGTTGTACCTGGCCGTGGACCCGGATTCCGGGGCGACCCGGATGGTGCACGCCGACGAAGATCCACATTGGCTTGATCTTTTCCCTGGAGTGCCCGCGTGGAGTCCGTCGGGCCGGCTCGTGCGTGTCGCGGACGAGGGCGGCGCGCGGGTGCTGGCCGTCGGCGAACGCCCGCTGACCGGGCCGCAGTTGCACGTCCGCGCGGTGCTCGACGTCGCGGACGCGGATGTGCTGGTCTCCGCCTCGGCGGGTGAGGCGGCGGCCGATCCGGAGATCGGCGAGATCCACGTCTACCGCGTGAACGAGCTGGGCATGGAGCGCGTCTCCCAGGAGCCCGGCGTGCACTCCGCCGTGCGCGCCGGGGGCGTGACCGTGCTCGTCTCGGCCGTTCCGGGGCGGGCCGGTGCTCAGGTTCAGGTACTGCGCGACGGCAAGCGGGTGGCGACCGTGGCATCGTGCGCGGAAGATCCCGGTATGTCACCGCGCGTGCACTTCACACAGGGGGGCGCACGCCGCGTACCGTGCGCCCTGCTTATGCCGAGCGACTACGACGGGGTCACACCCCTCCCGGTGCTCATGGACCCCTACGGCGGTCCGCACGGCCCCCGGGTGCTCGCCGCGCACAACGCGCACCTCACCTCGCAGTGGTTCGCCGACCAGGGTTTCGCGGTGGTCGTGGCCGACGGACGCGGCACCCCCGGCCGCTCCCCCGCCTGGGAGAAGGAGATCGACGGGGACTTCACGCTCTCCTTGGACGACCAGGTGGAGGCGCTGCACGACCTGGCGAAGTCGCATCCGCTGGACCTCACCCGGGTCGCGATCCGCGGCTGGTCGTACGGCGGCTGGCTGGCGGCCCTCGCGGTGCTCCGCCGCCCGGACGTCTTCCACGCCGGCATCGCGGGCGCCCCGGTCACCGACTGGCGGCTGTACGACACGCACTACACCGAGCGGTATCTGGGCGACCCGGCGAAGAACGCGGCGGCCTACGCGAGGAGTTCACTGATCACGGACGAGGGCCTGTCCTCGCCCGCCGAGCCGCACCGCCCGCTGATGATCGTGCACGGCACCGCCGACGACAACGTGGTCTTCGCCCACGCGCTGCGCCTGTCCTCCGCGCTCCTCGCGGCCGGCCGCCCCCACGAGGTGCTGCCGCTCTCGGGTGTCACCCACATCACCCCGCAGGAACAGGTCGCGGAGAACCTGCTGTTGCTCCAGGTCGACTTCCTCAAGCGTTCGCTGGGCCCGGCCTAGCCGGGAGCGGCACGGCAACGGGCCGGGGCTACATGGCGAGCCCCGGCCCGTTTACGGCACCCGCACGGCCGTACGCGTTGTAGATTCGCGCGTCCGTATATCGGAACCGCGTCAGCCAAGTTGCCTGCGTGTTAAAGCATTTGGTGTGGATTTGTAGGCTTATTCCGCCTCATCCGCAAGATCGTCCGTCGGCTCCTCCGGCGGCACGACCTGTTTCTCCTCCGCGAAATGGCAGGCCGAGTCATGGGCGGCCGGGCCGGTGGTGAGCCGGAACTCCGCGGGGACCGCCAGCAGCGGCACCTCCAGCGCACAGCGCTCCTGGGCCTTCCAGCACCGCGTGCGGAAGCGGCACCCGGAGGGAATGTTCGTCGGGGAGGGCACGTCGCCGAAGAGGATGATCCGTTCCCGGTGCTCGCGGGCCTCGGGGTCCGGGACGGGCACGGCGGAGAGCAGCGCCTGCGTATAGGGGTGCGTCGGATGGTCGTAGATCTCGGCGTCGCGGCCGATCTCCACGATCCGCCCCAGGTACATCACACCGACCCGGTCGGAGATGTGCCGCACGATGGACAGGTCGTGGGCGATGAAGACGTACGACAGTCCGAACTCGCCCTGGAGGCGGTCCAGCAGGTTGATGACCTGGGCCTGGACGGAGACGTCCAGGGCGGAGACGGGTTCGTCGGCGACGATGATCTCGGGACGCAGCGCCAACCCCCGGGCGATGCCGATGCGTTGGCGCTGGCCGCCGGAGAACTGGTGCGGATAGCGGTTGATGTACTCGGGGTTGAGGCCGACCACGTCGAGGAGTTCCTGCACCCGGCGCCGGCGGTCGCCCTTGGGCGCGACCTCGGGGTGGATGTCGTACGGCTCCCCGATGATGTCGCCCACGGTCATCCGGGGGTTGAGGGAGGTGTACGGGTCCTGGAAGACCATCTGGATGTTGCGGCGGACGGTCTTGAGCGCCCTGCCCGAGAGCTTGGTGATGTCCTCGCCCTTGTAGCGGATCGATCCGGCGGTCGGCCGTTCCAGGTGGACCAGCATCTTGGCGACCGTGGACTTGCCGCATCCGGACTCGCCGACGATGCCGAGGGTCTCGCCCCTGCCGAGGGCGAAATCGACGCCGTCGACCGCCTTCACGGCGCCCACCTGCTTCTTGAAGAGGATGCCCTCGGTGAGCGGGTAGTGCTTGACCAGGCCGCTGACCTCCAGGATCGGCTCGGCCTCAGCGGTGGTGGTGGTCATCGAGGCACTCCCTCCAGAAGTGGCAGGCGCTCATCCGGATCCCGTCCGCCGGCTCCACGTCGTACAGCGGGGGCACGTCGGTCCGGCACACGTCGCGGGCCATCGGGCAGCGGGGGTTGAAGGCGCAGCCTGGCGGGATGTTCATCAGGTTGGGCGGCAGGCCCTTGATCGCGTACAGCTCCTGGCCCTTCTGGTCCAGGCGCGGGATCGAGTCGAGCAGGCCGCGCGTGTACGGGTGGGCCGGGGCCTTGTAGATGTCGTGGACGGGGGCGGACTCCACGATCCGGCCCGCGTACATCACGGCGATGCGGTCGGCGACGTCCGCGACCACACCGAGGTCGTGGGTGATGAGGATGAGCCCCATGTTCAGCTCGCGCCGGAGTTCGGCGAGGAGGTCCATGACCTGGGCCTGGACGGTGACGTCCAGCGCGGTCGTCGGTTCGTCGGCGATGATCAGCGCGGGTTCGAGGGCCAGCGCCATGGCGATCATGATGCGCTGGCGCATGCCGCCGGAGAACTGGTGCGGGTAGTCCCGTACGCGCTCCTTGGCGGCCGGGATACGGACCCTGTCCATCAGCTCGACGGCCTTGGTCCGGGCGTCCTTCTTGGACATGCCCCGGTGCACGACGAACATCTCGCCCAGCTGGTCGCCGACGGAGAGGACGGGATTGAGGGAGGACAGGGCGTCCTGGAAGATCATCGCCATCTCGGCGCCCCGGACCTTGCGGCGTTCGTCCTCCTTGAGCTTCAGCAGGTCCCGGCCCTTGAAGAGGATCTCACCGCCGGTGATCCTGCCGGGCGGCATGTCGAGGATGCCCATGATCGCCTGCGCGGTGACCGACTTCCCCGAGCCGGACTCCCCCAGCACGGCCAGCGTCTGCCCTTCGTCCACCCCGTAGTCGACCCCGTTGACGGCCTTGGCGACCCCGTCCCGGGTGCGGAACTCCACGTGCAGACCACGCACTTCGAGCAGCATGGCGGCGGCTCACCTCAGCTTCGGATCGAGGGCGTCGCGCACCGCGTCGCCCAGCATGATGAACGCCAGGACGGTGATCGCCAGGGCCCCGGAGGGCCACAGCAGGGCGTGGGGGGCGTTGCGGATGTACGGGGAGGCGGCGGAGATGTCGATACCCCAGGAGACGCTGGGCGGTTTCAGGCCGACGCCGAGGTAGGACAGGGTCGCCTCCAGGGCGATGTAGGTACCGAGGGCGATGGTGGCCACGACGATGACCGGGGCGACGGCGTTGGGCGTGATGTGGCGCAGCAGCATGCGGGAGTTGGAGGCGCCGAGGGCGCGGGCGGCCTGGACGTAGTCGTTCTGTTTGGCGGTGATGACCGAGCCCCGGGCGATACGGGAGATCTGCGGCCAGCCCAGCAGCACCATGAAGCCGATCACGGGCCAGATGCTGTTGCTGGTGACCACGGAGAGCAGCACCAGACCGCCGAGGACCACCGGGATCGCGAAGAAGACGTCGGTGATCCGGGACAGGATCGAGTCCGAGAGGCCACCGAAGAACCCGGCGAGCCCGCCCAGCACCGACCCGAGGATCGCGACGCCGAGCGTGGCGCAGACGCCGACGGCGATGGAGATCCGCGCCCCGTAGACGGTACGGGTGTACACGTCGCAGCCCTGGCCGTCGTACCCGAACGGGTGGCCGGGTTGTGCGCCCTCCTGGGCCTTGGAGAGGTCGCACTTGAGGGGGTTGCCGGAGGCGATCAGCGACGGCCACAGGGAGATGACGACCAGGAAGAGGATCACCAGGGCCGAGATGATGAAGACGGGGTTGCGCCGCAGGTCGCGCCAGGCGTCGGACCAGAGGCTGCGCGCCTTGTCGGAGGGTCCGCCCAGGTCGGCGTTGCCGAGCCCCTTCTCCAAGGTCTCCCCCTCGGTGGTGGCGAGGTCCATCCGGCCGTCCAGTCCCGTCGCGGCGATCGCCCCGTCCTCGGCGGCGCGTTGACCGCCCGAGACGTGCGGCTCCTCGGGCAGCGGCTCAGGCATAGCGGATCCTCGGGTCGAGTACGGCGTAGAGGAGGTCGACGAGCAGGTTGGCGATGAGGAACACCAGGACGAGGACGGTCACGAAGCCGACGACGGTCTGGGTGTTCTGGCGGAGGATGCCCTGGTAGAGCTGGTATCCGACACCGTGGATGTTGAAGATCCGCTCGGTGACGATGGCGCCGCCCATCAGCGCGCCGATGTCGGTGCCGATGAAGGTGACCACCGGGATCAGGGAGTTCCGCAGGAGGTGTTTGCGGATCACCCGGTGCCGGGGCAGTCCCTTGGCGACGGCGGTGCGGACGTAGTCGGCGCGGGTGTTCTCCGCGATGGACGTCCGGGTCAGGCGGGTCACGTACGCGAGGGAGACGGAGGCGAGGACGAGCCCGGGCACGATCAGCTCGTCGAAGGTGGCGTCGGAGGAGACGGACGGACTGATCCAGCCCCACTCCACGCCGAGCAGCAGCTGGAGCAGCAGACCGGTGACGAAGGTGGGGACCGAGATGACGACCAGGGTGATCACCAGGGCCCCGGTGTCGACGGGCCGCCCGCGCCGCAGGCCGGTGACGACACCGAGGGTGATGCCGATGACGATCTCGAAGAGGATCGCGACGATCGTCAGCCGGATGGTGACGGGGAAGGCGGAGGCCATCAGCTCGGTGACCTCCTGCCCGTTGAACGCGGTGCCGAAGTCGCCGGTGAAGACGTTGCCCATGTAGGTCAGGTACTGCTGCCCCACGGGCTTGTCGAGGCCGAACTCCCGTCTGAGCTGGGCGGCCGTCGCCGGATCGCACTCCCGGTCGCCGCAGAGGCCCGCGATGGGGTCGCCCATCACGTTCACCATCAGGAAGATCAGGAGGGTGGCGCCCACGAAGACCGGGATCATCTGGAGCAGGCGCCGGGCGACATACCGTCCCATGGGACGTCAGCCGACCTTGATCTGGTCGTACACCGGCACGCTGAACGGGTTCAGGGCGACGTCGGAGAGGCGCGCCGAGTAGCCCGCGCTGCCGTTCTGGTACCAGAGCGGGATGGCGGCCATGTTGTCCCGGACGACCTCCTCGGCCTTCTGGAACGTCTCCACCGCCTTGGCGGTGTCGGACTCGGCGTTGGCCTGGTCGACGAGCTTGTCGAACTCGGCGTTGGACCACTTGCCGTCGTTGGAGGAGGCGTTGGTGTAGTACAGCGGCTGCAGGAAGTTCTGGATGAGCGGGTAGTCCATCTGCCAGCCGGCACGGAACGGGCCGCTCATCTTCCGCTGGGTGATCTGGTTGCGGTAGTCGGCGAAGGTGCCGACCGGGTTGCCGACGCACGCCTTGTCGTTGTCGAGGGCGTTGTTGATGGAGTTGCAGACGGCGTCGACCCACTGCTTGTGGGAGCCGGTGTCCGCGTTGTACGTGATCTTGACCTGGCCGCCGGGGAGGCCCCCGCCCTCCTGGATCAGCTTCTTGGCCACGTCCGCGTCGTACTCGCAGGCCTCACCGCACAGGCCCTCCTTGTAGCCGCCCTCCTCGCCGAGGACGGGGGAGGTCCAGTCGGTGGCGGGCGTGCGGGTCTTCTGGAAGATGGTGTCGGTGATCTGGTCGCGGTCGATGGCCCGCGAGAGCCCTTCACGGACCTTGTCCGAGCCCTCCTTGTTCCAGTTCTCGTCGTAGAACGGGAAGGACAGGGTCTGGATGATGCCGGCCGGGGTGTTGATGTACCGGTCGCCGAGGTCGGCCTCGACGTTCTTCAGCTGGGCGGCGGGGACGTCGTCGACGAGGTCGAGGTTGCCCGCCATCAGGTCGGTGTAGGCGGTGTTGTTGTCGGTGTAGACCTTGAGGTCCACGCCGCCGTTCTGCGCCTTGTCCTCGCCCGGGTAGTCGTCCCACTTGCGCACCGACAGCTGGGAGCCCTTGGTGTAGGAGTCGACGGCGTACGGGCCGTTGCCGACGGGCTTGGCGAGCCAGGCGTCGTGGTCGGTGAAGAACGACTGCGGCAGCGGGGCGAAGGCGTTGTAGCCGAGGGTGTCGGGGAAGGTCGAGAACTTCTGGGTGAGCCTGACCGTGAAGGTGTTCTCGTCGACGACCTTCAGCCCGGAGAGGGTGTCGGCGGTCTGCTTGCCGCCGTCGTCCGGGTGGGTCTTGTCGTAGCCCTCGATGTACTCGAAGAAGTACGCGTTCTTCTGGTTGTTCTTCAGGCTCGCCCCGTAGTTCCAGGCGTCCACGAAGGACTTGGCGGTGACCTTCTCGCCGTTCTGGAAGGTCCAGCCGTCCTTGACGGTGATGGTGAAGTTCTGCGAGTCGGTCGTCTCGATGGTCTCGGCGAGCATGTCCTTCGCCTCGCCGGTCTTGGGGTCGTACCGCTTCAGCCCGCGGAAGATCATGTCCAGCACCTTGCCGCCCTGCACCTCGTTGGTGTTGGCCGGCTCCAGCGGGTTCTGCGGGTCGCCCCAGGAGGAGCTGAGCACCGCGCCGGTGTCACCGCTGCCGCTGCCGCCGTCGCTGTCGTCCCCGCCCCCGCAGGCGGTCGCGGCGAGAGCCATCGCCGCCGCGCCGGCGATCCATCGGGCGTGCGTGGCTCCACGCATCGGTGCCTCCTCGTCCTACGTGCGCGATCTTCTTGTTACCGGACAATATCGACGCATAGTGCGCATAGCGCATATCTGGGGGACCGAATGGGGGCGTCGGCGAGTGCGGCCGAGTGGCGCTTCTCGCGCCCCTTGAAGGCGTGGGGCGCACCCGGTGCCGTCAAGGGATGCGGGGAACTGCGCGAGCCACCACGAACCATCCGCACCCGCCGACGAAACAGGCGCCCACCCACCCCTCTCACGACCCCCCAAATCCCGAAGAGCCGGTAAGAGAAGGGTTCGCCCCAGTAAGAGCGGGGTCGGCAATCCCCCTCCCCTTGGTCAAACCCACCACAACCGCATTGACCCGACCCCGACCACGGTTGAAGGGTCACGTCATGGGGACCACACCCGCACTCACCGCCGCCCCCTTCGAGACGGCACCCACCACCCCGCACCGCACCGGCGGCACCAGCTCACCCGGCCGGATCGCCTGGCGGCGCTTCCGCCGGGACCGGGCCGGTGTCGTGTCGGCCTACGTCGTCCTGCTGTTCTTCGCCACCGCGATCGCCGCCCCCCTGATCGCGAAGCTCTACGGCAGGAACCCGTACACGACGTACGGGCAGAACCAGCCGGGCCTGCTGAACCAGTTCGGCTTCCCCGTGGCCCCGAACGGCGGCGTGAGCGGCGACTTCTGGTTCGGCGTCGAACCTCAGCTCGGCCGTGACGTCTTCACCCTCCTCCTCTACGGCGTCCGCAATTCCCTGCTGATCGCCACGGTGACGACCCTCCTGGTCACGGGCCTCGGCATCGTGGTCGGCGTGACGGCGGGGTATCTCGGCGGCCGCGTCGACAACCTCGTCGGCCGGATCGTCGACATCCTGCTGGCCTTCCCCTCCACGCTGTTCTTCATCGCCATGTGGCCGGTGCTGCTCTCGATCCTGGTCCCGCCCGACGAGAACACCCCGACCTGGCTGACGGTGGTCAGCCTCATCTCGGTGATGACCGCCTTCGGCTGGGCGCCCGTCGCCCGGCTGCTGCGTGGGGAGGTACTGGCCCTGCGCGAGCGGGAGTTCGTGGAGGCGGCCAAGGTCACCGGCGCCTCCCCCGCCCGGATCGTCCTCCGGGAGCTGCTGCCCAACCTGTGGACGCCGGTCCTCATCCAGTCGACCCTCGCGCTGCCGATGTACGTCACGACCGAGGCGGCCCTCGCCTTCCTCGGCGTCGGCCTCAGCGACCCCACCCCGGACTGGGGCGTGATGATCCAGCGCGGCGCGCAGGTCTACCAGAGCGACATCACGTACATGCTCTTCCCCGGCCTCTCGATGGTGATCTTCGTGATCGCCTTCAACCTCCTCGGCGACTCGGTCCGCGACGCGCTGGACCCGAAGACCGGGCGCTGAACCCCGCCCCGAAGCTCCTTCTCCCTGATTCAGGCAGGACACCCATGTCGATCTCCCGCAGAAACTTCGTCATCGCAAGCTCGGTCGCGACGGCCGGCGGCTCCCTGGTCCTCAGCGCGTGCAGCAGCGGCGGCGGGGGCGGTACCACGGGGAGTGGCACAGCCTCCGGCTCGGCCGCCACCTACTCCAAGGTCGCGGTGGGCACCGCGACGGACTCCACCGGCCCGGCGCCGGAGATCGCGGGTGCCCGCAAGGGCGGCACGATCCATCCGATCGGCCCGGACGACTTCTCCCACCTGGACCCGCAGCGCATCTACTTCGCGTGGAACTCCACGGTCGCGAACCTCTACGTCCGCTGCCTCACCGGCTACAAGATCGCCTCCGACGGCTCGATGAAGCTGGTCGGCGATCTCGCCACCGACCCCGGCACCATGGCGGACGGCGGCAGGACCTGGACGTTCACCCTCAAGGACGGCCTGAAGTGGGAGGACGGCAGCGAGCTGACCGTCGAGGACGTACGGCACGGCATCGAGCGCGGTTTCGCGAGCTTCACCACCGAGGGCGCCACCTACGTCCAGACCTGGCTGACCGGCTCGCACGACTTCCGGTCCGTCTACAAGGGCCCGTACGGCGGCAAGCACCTCTCCTCCGTCGTCACGGACACCGCGAGGAGGACCATCACCTTCCACCTGAAGACGGCCCGTCCCGACCTCAACTGGGCGTTGGCGATGCACTCCTACGGTGCCGTGCCGGTCGCGCACGACAGCAAGGAGAAGTACGACAAGGACCCGGTCTCCTGCGGCCCGTACCGGATCAGGCAGCACTCGGTCGACAAGTCCCTGACGCTGGTGCGCAACACCCACTGGGACCCGAGGACGGACGCGATCCGCAACGCCTACCCGGACTCCGTCGTCTTCGAGTTCGGCCCCGAGGCCCTCCCGGCCACCGACCGGCTGATCGCCGACTCGGGAACCGACCGGTACGCGGTCATGGCCTACAGCGGGGTGCCCGCCGAGCGCATCCAGAAGGTGATCAGCGACAGCACGCTGGAGTCCCGCACCGTCGACGGTCTGCTGACCGGCCTGTACTACTACGCCGTCAACTGCCGCCGCATCAAGGACGTCCGGGTCCGCCAGGCCCTCAACCACGCCTGGCCGCTGGAGCAGATCCGCTCCATCTACGGCGGCCCGTCGGCCGGTGACTACGCGACGACCATCCTCAGCCCGGACATCGCGGGCCGGGTGAAGTTCGACGTCTACGGCAAGCTGAAGAACCCGCGCGGCGACACGGCGAAGGCGAAGGCGCTGCTGAAGGCGGCCGGCAAGCTCGGCCAGAAGATCGTCTACACCTATCCGCAGGGCTCCAACGACGCGTACGACAAGACCAAGGTCGTCATCGTCAACGCCCTGAAGGAGGCGGGCTTCGACCCGGTGGTCAAGGCCGTGGAGTCGACGAGCTACTACGACCAAGTGGGCCAGATCGACAACCAGTTCGACGTGATGTGGTACGGCTGGTCCCCCGACTGGCCCGCCGCCTACACCCTCATCCAGCCGCTCTTCGACGGCACCACGATCGCCGACAACGCCCCCAACGTCTCCCAGCTGAACGTGGGCTGGGTCAACGCGGCGATCAAGAAGGACGCGACCCTCACGGACACCGCGAAGGAGAACGCCGCCTGGGCGGCACTGGACAGGGAGATCATGGCCAAGGAGGCGCCGATCATCCCGGAGACCTATCAGCGGCGCTACTACCTGTACGGCTCGAAGGTGGGCGGCGCCCAGTTCGACCCGCTCTTCTCGGCGTTCATCATCCACAAGCTGTACGCCAAGGCCTGAGCGGACCCGGGACCCGCGCAGCCATGCTCCGCTTCGTCGCACGCAGGACACTGAGCGCGCTGCTGATCCTGCTGATCATCAGCGCCATCACCTTCCTCCTCTTCTACGTCGCCCCGCGCGACCCCGCCCGCGCCGCCTGCGGCAAACTGTGCACCCCGCAGACGCTCGCACTGGTCCGGCACAACCTCGGCATCGCCGATCCCCTGCCCGTCCAGTACTGGCACTGGCTGACGGGGGTCTTCGCCGGCCGGGACTACGCCGGGCTCGGCCACTGCCCCGCCCCCTGTCTGGGCTACTCCTTCACCAACCACGAACCGGTGCTCGGCCTGATCACCGACCGCTTTCCGACCACGCTCTCCCTCGCCCTCGGCAGCACGGTCGTCTTCGTCGTGTTCGGCGTGGGCACCGGCATGATCGCGGCGGTCGAGCAGGGCAGGGCACTGGACAAGATCGCCTCGTCGGCGTCCCTGGTCGGCTCGTCGCTCCAGATCTACATCGTCGGCGTGGTGGCGATGTACTACCTCTCCGACCAGTGGGGCCTGCTCCCGCGCCCCTCGGACGCCGTGGGCCTCACCCAGGACCCGCTGACCTGGTTCAAGGGCCTCCTCCTGCCCTGGCTGGTCCTCGCGATCATCTTCACCGCCAACTACACCCGGATGACCCGCTCCCAGCTCGTGGAGAGCCTCGCCGAGGACTACGTCCGCACGGCCCGCGCCAAGGGCATGTCCCGGCCCACGGTCTTCTTCCGCCACGCGTGGCGCGGCGCCATGGGCCCCGTCGTCACCATTCTCGGCCTCGACATCGGCTACCTCCTGGGCGGCGCCATCATCACCGAGGAGACCTTCGGCCTGCACGGCATCGGCGCCCTGTCCATCAAGGCCGTCCGCGACAACGACCTGCCCCTGCTCCTCGGCGTCGTCCTCGTCGCGGCCACGGCGATCGTCATCGCGAACATCGTGGTCGACGCGGTGTACGCGCTGATCGATCCCCGGGTACGGCTGGCCTAAACGGCGAAGAAAAGGGCCCGGGTCCGTGGAGAGACGGACCCGGGCCTTTCCGCAGTGCGCATTCCCGGTGGATCCCCCGTTGACCCACCAGTGAATTCACCCTGCGAGCACGACCGGGAAATCGGTCACTTCAGGGAGTACTTGACGATGTAAGTCATCCCGAGTGCACCAGACGGTCTTCGCGTCCAGTCATGCAGGTCAGCACAGCGAGGAGCAGAGCCGCGACCATTCCGGCGATATTTCTTTTCTGATCCTCATTCAGCTGTCCCCGTTTCCCCGTTACCTTCCCACCGGAAGGTGTCCTCTTTCTATCAGCGAACTCACGGGCCTCGCACGCAACTTGAGCAACAACTGAGCTTCAGCCCAACTCACCGCGCTCCACGCAGAATTCATTGCCTTCGGGGTCGGCCATCAGCACCCAGCCGCCGCCGTCGGGGCGGGTGTGGTCGGCGACCACCCGGGCGCCCAGCGCGACCGCCCGCTCGACCTCCTCGGCACGGGTACGGCCTCGAGGCTTGAGGTCGAAGTGGATCCGGTTCTTGACCGTCTTACCCTCGGGCACCCGGACGAACAGCAACCGCGGCCCACCGGCCGGATCCGCGATCAGCGCCTCCGGGTCACCGGGTTTGTCGTCGTCGGCCAAGGGCCGGCCGAGCAGTTCGCTCCAGAAGAGAGCGACGTCGTACGGGTCGGCCGTGCAGTCGAAGGTGAGGCTGTGGATGGCGGGAGGCGTGGGGCTCAACTGGTTCTCCGTCGTGAGTGGGTGTGCGTGTGGGGCGTCCGTGGGCCGCCGGCCCGGGTCGGGACGGCGTCGCCGACGGGGCCTCGGGCGCGGACCAGGGCTCGGTCACGGACCAGGGTCTCGCCGCCCGCCACGGCCCGCCACCGATTTCCTACCGGGCACAGGCTCCGCCCACAGCCCGCAGCACGGCCCCCGCCGCCTCCCTCAGCGACCCGAAACACCCGTGCGCGCCTCGGAGTTCGTCTGGGCTGTGCGTAGACGCCACCGCGTACACCGTGCAGCCGGCCGCGAGCCCCGCCGCGACGCCCGCCGGCGCGTCCTCGACGACCAGGCACCGGCGCGGATCGACACCCAGACGCGCGGCGGCGGTCAGACAGCCCTCGGGCGACGGCTTGCCCTCGGAGACGTCCTCGGCGCACACCCGGACCTCGGGCACGATGAGCCCCGTACGCGCCAGCCGGGCAGCGGTCGGCCCGGCACGGCTGGAGGTGACGACGGCCCAGCGGCCCGGCGGCAGGGCGCGCAGCAGCCCGGCGGCCCCGGCGAAGGCCCGGATGCCGGGCTCCTCGGCGGCCATCAGCCGGTCCAGGGCCCGGTGTTCGCCGACCGGGTCCCGCTCCGGGGCCAGCGATCTCAGGATGTCGGCCCGTCGGCGCCCCTGCGTGGCCTGCCACACGGCCTCGGGGTCCAGCCCCCGCTCCCGTGCCCAGGCCCGCCAGACCCTGCCGTGTGCGTCGGCGGTGTCGAGCAGCACACCGTCCACGTCGAAGAGGACGGCGGCCGCCGTACCGTCGCCGATCGGTCCCCCGGAAGCCGTCCTCATCTGCTCGCACGCCCCCGTCGACAGCAGCTCCGCACGGAAGAGGGCCCGCCGTACCGCGCCGACGGCCCCGTCACCGGGACCACCACCGTCGTACGACGAGCCCTCGAAGACTCCAACGAGCCGTACTCGAACCGACCGGACTCGGCCGGGCCGAATCCGATCGCCCGAACCCGATCGGACGAACTGGCCTCGCCGGTCCACCCCTTGGGGCCAGTCCGAGCCTTGGCGTCAGTCCTTGGCGATCTTCGCGCCCGACCCCTCCGGCGCGCTGTCCTCCAACGCCTTGAGCGCCGGGTCCAGCACGACGTCCTCGGCGCGGGCCTCGGTCGTCGGGTCCTCCGGGAAGTGGCAGGCCGTCAGGTGGCCGGCCAGGTTGCCGGAGAGCTGGACCAGCGGCGGCTCCTCGGAGGCGCACTTGTCCTGGGCCTTCCAGCAGCGCGTGCGGAAGCGGCAGCCGGACGGCGGCGCGATCGGCGAGGGCACGTCACCGGCGAGCCGGATCCGCTCCTTCACCTCGACCTCGTCGTCGATCGCCACCTCGGGCACCGCCGAGAGCAGCGCGTGGGTGTACGGGTGCCGGGGCCGGTTGTAGAGCGAGTCACGGTCGGCGACCTCGACGATCTTGCCGAGGTACATCACCGCGACGCGCTTCGAGAAGTGCCGGACGATGGCGAGGTCGTGGGCGATGAACAGGAACGCGATGCCCAGCTCGTCCTGGACCTTCTGGAGCAGGTTGACGACCTGCGCCTGGATCGACACGTCCAGCGCCGAGACCGGCTCGTCCGCGACGATCAGCTTCGGGTTCAGGGCGAGCGCGCGGGCGACACCGATGCGCTGGCGCTGACCGCCGGAGAACTCGTGCGGGAAGCGGTTGTAGTGCTCCGGGTTGAGACCGACCAGTTCGAGGAGCTCGCGGACCTTCTTCTCCCGGCCGCCCTCAGGATTGATCCCGTTGACCTCCATCGGCGACTTGATGATCGTGCCGACCGTCTGCCGCGGGTTGAGGGAGGAGTACGGGTCCTGGAAGATCATCTGGATCTCGGACCGCACCGGCGCCAACTGCTTGCGCGAGGCGTGCGTGATGTCCTGGCCCCTGTAGGTGATCTTCCCGCCGGTGGGCTCCAGCAGCCGGGTGATCAGCCGTCCGGTGGTCGACTTGCCGCAGCCGGACTCACCGACGAGACCGACGCTCTCGCCGACCCCGACGGTCAGGTCGATGCCGTCCACGGCCTGGACGGCGCCGACCTTGCGTTTGATCGGGAAGCCGCCGTAGATGGGGAAGTGTTTCGTCAGGCCCTCGACCTTGAGGAGTGTTTCGGCCGCGGTGTCCTTGGAGCCCTGCTGTATGGGGAGGGTGAGGTTGTCGCTCATGTCTCGGTTCTCCCTAGCGCAGCCGGGGCTGGATCTTGTCGATGAAGATGGTCTGCTTCTGGTCCGCCGTCAGGTGGCAGGCAGAGGCACGCCCCTCGCCGAGCGGCGGCCGCTCCGTGCTGCAGCGGTTGCCGGTGACCTCACCGGTGAACGCGCAGCGCGGGTGGAACGGGCAGCCGGTGGGCGGGTTGAGCAGGCTGGGCGGGGAGCCGGGGATCGGGGTGAGCGCCTGCCCGGTGTCGCCGCCGAGGCGGGGCATCGAGCTGAGCAGACCCCAGGTGTAGGGGTGCTTGGGCTCGCGCAGCACCTCGCGGACGCTGCCGCGCTCCACGGCCCGGCCCGAGTACATCACCAGCAGGTCGTCGGCCATGTCGGAGATGACGCCGAGGTCGTGGGTGATGAAGATGATCGCGGAGCCGAACTCCTGCTGGAGGTCCTTGAGCAGGTCGAGGATCTGCGCCTGCACCGTCACGTCGAGCGCGGTGGTCGGCTCGTCCGCGATCAGCAGGTCGGGGTCGCAGACGAGAGCCATGGCGATCATGGCGCGCTGACGCATACCGCCGGAGAACTGGTGCGGGTAGTCGTCCACGCGGCTCTGCGGGTGGGGGATGCCGACCTTGGCCAGCATCTCGATCGCCCGCTGCCGGGCCTCCTTCTTGGAGGCGCCGGTGTGCTTCATGTACGGCTCGGCGATCTGCCGGCCCACCGTGTAGTACGGCGAGAGCGCCGTCAGCGGGTCCTGGAAGATCATCGCCACCTTGTTGCCGCGGAGCTGCTCCAGCTCCTTCTCCTTGGCGGTGACGAGTTCCTTCCCGTCGAGGATGATCTCGCCCTCGACGGTGGTGGTCTTGGGGTTGTGCAGACCGAGGACGGTCAGGTTGGTCACGGACTTGCCGGAGCCCGACTCACCCACGATGCCCAGCGTCTTGCCGCGCTCGACGTCGAAGGAGAGCCCGTCGACGGCCTTGACTATGCCGTCCTCGGTGGAGAACCGCACCCGCAGGTCGCGGACCGAGAGGAAGGCCTCCGGCCCGGTCGGGGCCTTCTCACCTTCGGTCTTGGTCAGAGTGGTCACGGTATTTCTCCTAGCTGAGGCGCACGCGCGGGTCGATGTAGGCGTAGGCGATGTCCACGATGATGTTCAGCATCAGGATGAAGAACGCGCCGAACAGCATCACGCCCATCGTCAGCGGGATGTCCTTGTCCATCGACGACCTGACCGCAAGACGGCCGACTCCGGCGAGGTCGAAGGTGAACTCCGTGACCACCGCGCCGGACAACAGCGCGCTCAGGTCCATGCCGATGATGGTGACGATCGGGATGAGCGAACCACGCCAGGCATAACGGAAGAATACGTACCGCTGCTTCATGCCCTTGGCCCGGGCCGTGCGGACGTGTTCCTCCGAGAGCTGCTCGATCATGGTCGAGCGGGCCATACGCGTGTACTGGGCGGTGAAGATGGTCGCCATCACGGCCCAGGGAATCAGCAGGCCCATGAGCCAGCCCGCCGGATCCTCGGTGAACGGCACGTACTTGGGGCTCTCCATCCAGCCGGTGCTGTAGACGAAGATGCCGAGGACGATCGGGCCGAGGAAGTAGATCTGGAACGAGCTGAGCACCATCGAGGCGCCGCTGACGGCCTTGTCGATCATCGTGCCGCGCTTCCAGGCTGCGAGCAGACCGGAACCGAGGCCCACCACCAGGAAGATGACCAGGCCGCCGAGGGTCAGCGACAGGGTGAGGGGGAAGCTGTCGATGATGGAGTCCCAGACGAACTCACCGCTCTGGAACGACATACCCAGGCATGGCGCCGAGCAGTGCCCCACCGGGAAGTCCCGGCCGACGACGATGCCGGACATGAACTCCCAGAACTGCGTGGTGATGGGCTTGTCGAGGCCGAGGTTCTCTCTGATGACCGCGATGTTCTCGGGCGAGCAGTTCTTACCGCAGGACAGCTGCGCGAAGTCTTGGGGGATCGTATAGAACAGGAAGAAGGTGAAGGCGCCGATCAGGAACATGGTGACGACGGCGCCGATCAGCCTGCGGATGAGGAACTGAAGCATGGCGGGTGGATGCTCTCTTCGAAAACGCGGCGGTCGGAGGGGGTGGTACCGACCGCGGGGGTGCGCTCCGCCTGGCGCACACCCCCGCGGATCAGCCGGGCTGACGGATTACGGCTGCTTCAGGAACAGGTCGTTGATGTCGATGTAGCTCGACTCCGTGCTGTACCGCGCACCACCGATGTTCGATCCGAAGAGCTGGATCTGCTTCGAGTAGTAGACCGGGGCGGCCGGGTTGATCTCCTCCACGATGCGGTGGTGAGCCTCTTCCCACGTCTTGGCCGCGGCCTCGGGCTCCTCGGTCAGAGCCTTCTTGATCAGCGCGTCGACCTTGGCGTCCTTGATGTGGGAGTAGTTCGAGCCACCGTCGGCGACCAGGGTGCCGTCGTAGACCGGGGTGATGACCGTGGACGGGGAGGACCAGTCCTGGCCCCAACCGGTCATGTAGAGGTCGAACGGGTTGTCCAGCTTGCCGATCTGCTCGTAGAAGCTCGCCCGGTCGATCTCCTTGGCCTGGACGTCGAAGCCGAGCTTGGCCAGCGTGTCCTTGATGATCACCATCTGGGCCTGGCCGCGCGGGGTGTTGGAGTAGGCGTAGGTGAGCTTGGTGCCGTCCTTGACACCCGCCTCCTTGAGCAGCTCCTTGGCCTTGTCCAGGTCACCGTTGGGCTTCTTCAGCTTGCCGAACGGGTCGTAGGACTTGTCGTAGCCCGGCAGGGTCGGGGCCATCAGGCCACCGGCGATCTCACCGCCGTAGCGGCCACCGTCGGCCTGGACCATGGCCTGGGACGGGATCGCGTAGGTGATCGCGTCGCGGACCTTCTTGTCCTTCATGTTGGCGCTGTCGAGGTTGAAGGTCATCTGCCACACGTAGGGCTGGTAGCCCTGGATCGTGCGCTTCTTGGCAGCGGCGTCACCGATGACCGTGGACAGCTGGGCCGGGTCCACCGAGTCCGTGAACTGGATGGCGTTCTTGGCCTCGCCCTGGTCGGCGATCAGACGCTTGGTCTGGCTGGGCTGGTCGATGGTGGTGGTGAACTGGTAGCCGTCGACGTACTGGTGGCGCACCGAGTCCGTCTTCTCGTCCCACTGGTCGTTCTTGACCAGGGTCAGCGACTTGCCCGCCTTGTACTCGGAGATCTTGTACGGGCCGAGGGCCGCGGGGGCCTTGTCGTACTTCTCCTTCGTGTCCTGCTTCTCGGGCACGATGGCGTAGCCGGCCATGGCGAGGGCCTGCGGCAGGTCCGGGCGCGGCTGGTCGAAGTGGAAGACGACCGTCTTGTCGTCCGGGGTCTCCAGGACGGAGTCCGGCAGGTGCTTGCCCTTGTACGGGCCGTCCGGCAGCGCCTTGCGGTAGTCGGCGCCCGACAGCCAGCTCTGGATGTACGTCGGGCCGTCGAAGATGACCTTGGAGTACTGGCGCTCGATGGTGTGACGGACGTCCGCCGAGGTGATGGCGTTGCCGTCCTCGTCCTTGATGCCGTCCTTGAGCGTGTACGTCCAGGTCTTGCCGCCGTCGGAGGACTTGCCGGAGTCGGTGGCGATGTCACCGACGACCGTCAGGTTGCCCTTGTCGTCCTCCTGGTAGTTCGTCAGACCGCGGTGGAGCAGGTTGGCGATCTGACCGGCATCGGAGACGTAGATCTGACCCGGGTCCAGGTGGGTCATGTCCGACTGCGCGTAGACGTTGATGACACCGCCGGGCTTGGCACCCTTGACCGGCTCGGCCGGGCCGGTGGAGGCGGCGGCGTCACCGTAGGCGACAGGCTTCGACTGCTCGGCGGCGTCTTCCTGGGACTTGGAGTTGTCCTTCGTGTTGCTCTTGCCGTTGTCCGCGCAGCCGGCCAGCGCGAGCGAGCCGGCCACGAGGGCGACGGCCACGGCGCGCGTGGTGCGGTTTCTGATGGGCTTCATGATGCCTATGCACCTACCTGTCGATTGTTGTCCACGAGTACTGCCTGACGGCCCGGGATGAACCCGGATCGGGGGTGGCAGTCCCCCCACCCACCAATGGACGATTACCGTCCGGTCTTGGGGTCGAATGCGTCCCGGACGGAGTCGCCGAGAAGGTTGAAGCAGAGCACGAAGACCACCATCGCCACGCCCGGGAAGACCATGAACATCGGGTCCTGCTCGTAGACATCGGCGCCGATGGCGAACATGCGGCCCCAGTCGGGGGTGGGCTCGACGAAGCCGACACCGACGAACGAGAGGAAGGCGATGGAGAGGATCGTGCTGGGCAGGATGTACGTGCCCTGCACCAGGATCGGGGTGACGATGTTCGGCAGGATCTCCTTGCGGACGATGCGCCAGGGCGAGGCCCCGGACACCTTGGCCGCCTCCACGAACTCGCGCTCACGGAGCGAGAGCACCGAGCTGCGGACCAGACGGGCCAGGCCCATCCAACCGAGGAACCACATCACCAGGATGATGGCCACGGCACGCAGGTACGTCGGCGTCTCGTCCTTCGGGTCGACGAACAGCGCGGTGACCACGGGCATGAAGGCGATGAAGAACAGCTGCTGGGGGAAGCCGAGGAAGAAGTCGGTGACCCGGCCCACCCAGTAGTCGACGCGACCGCCGAAGTAGCCGCCGACCATGCCGATGAGGACTCCGGTGATCACACTCGCCAGCGTGACGATGACCGCCATGTACAGCGAAGTCCGCATCCCGTACAGCAGCATCGTGAACACGTCGCGGCCCAGCTTCGGCTCGACGCCGAACCAGAAGTCACCCGACATGCCACCGAAGGAACCGGTGGGCATCGCGAAGTCGTCGAGCAGGAACGGGTAGTCGGGCTCCTGCGCGTACAGCGTGTACGGGTTCTTGCCGTACAGCGCCGAGATGACCGGCGCGAGCGCCGCGATGACGAAGAAGAAAATCACTACGCACGCGGAGATGACTCCAGTACGGTCCCGCTTGAACCGTTGCCACATCAACTGCCCGGGGGAACGACCCTCAAGCTTCTTCTCACCCTTGGCGACCTCGGCGGTCGTCTCGAGCTCGGGGTCCAAGGCGACCGCGGACCCGGAGCCCTCGGCCTTGGTTGGACTGGTCATGTCTGTTCTTCCCCCGGGGGGTTGGAGAGTTGAGCGCAGCACAGATACCGGCAGGTTCTGTGGTTTGGGGGAACTTTCGCCAAACGGGTCAACGCGCGTCAAGGGCGGAAGGCATAGGGATCTCCCTACCGTCCATATTTTGAGCAAAAATTGCAAAGATTGACACCTGGTCGCGCTTGACAGGTGAGACAAGAAACCGGCGAATCGGACATACGCGGAACGATTTTTGTTTACATGTCCGAAACTTGATCGCTGCAACACCGATATCCGAACAGCGGCACACAGCCGACAGACAGTCAACCGAAGGACCCCGGCCGGAAGTCCAGCCTCCCTTGCGCGCCCTTCGCAACCTCCCCGGAATCCCCAACATCCCCATGGGACCTCCCCTGTATGCGAATACACCTGAAGCCCGACCCTCCACGGGCCGGGGAACCGGTACTTGACGCTTCGACAGATGGCTCGGTGGCGCACCGGTGAGAAGTGCGGCCGCGCCAGTCTACACGCGTAGCGTCGTTCGGAGGAGCCCTGGGAACCGATCAACACCGGAGCCGGCACGACGGGCGACCACCAGCACGGCGGCGCGTGGTGCACCTGCCCGGTACGCGACCACGTCGCCACCGGACGCGACACGGTACCGGCCCCCGCAGAAGCGGGGACCGGACCGAGTCCGCGCTCCGTCAGCCGTGCTTGGCGCGGCTCGCGGCACGCGCGCGCTCACGGGCGTCCAGGTTGACCTTGCGAATGCGCACGGCCTCCGGGGTCACCTCGACACACTCGTCATCGCGGCAGAACTCCAGGGACTGCTCCAGGGAGAGCTTGCGCGGCGGGACGATCGCCTCGAACGAGTCGGCCGAGGAGGACCGCATGTTCGTGAGCTTCTTCTCCTTGGTGATGTTCACGTCCATGTCGTCGGAGCGCGAGTTCTCACCGACGATCATGCCCTCGTAGACCTCGGTACCTGGGTCGGTGAACAGCACGCCGCGCTCCTGGAGGTTCGTCATCGCGAACGCGGTGACGGCGCCGGAGCGGTCGGCGACGAGCGAGCCGTTGTTACGGGTCGTCAGCGTGCCGAACCACGGCTCGTGGCCCTCGTGGATGGAGTGGGCGATGCCCGTGCCGCGCGTGCCGGTCAGGAACTCCGTACGGAAGCCGATGAGGCCGCGGGACGGGACGACGAACTCCATGCGGACCCAGCCGGAGCCGTGGTTCGACATGTTGTCCATCCGGCCCTTGCGGACGCCCATGAGCTGCGTGACCGCGCCCATGTGCTCCTCGGGCACGTCGATCGTCATGCGCTCGACCGGCTCGTAGACCTTGCCGTCGACGATCTTGGTGACCACCTGCGGCTTGCCGATGGTCAGCTCGAAGCCCTCACGGCGCATCTGCTCGACCAGGATGGCCAGCGCCAGCTCACCGCGGCCCTGCACCTCCCAGGCGTCGGGACGCTCGGTGTCGAGGACCCGGAGGCTGACGTTACCGACCAGCTCACGGTCGAGGCGGTCCTTGACCTGGCGGGCGGTGACCTTGCGGTCCTTGACCGCGGCCTTGTTGTCCGCGCCCTTGCCGGTGCCGCCGCGGCCGACCAGCGGCGAGGTGTTCGTACCGATGGTCATCGAGATCGCCGGCTCGTCGACCGTGATCAACGGCAGCGCGATCGGGTTCTCGGTGTCGGCGAGGGTCTCACCGATCATGATGTCCGGGATACCGGCGACGGCGCAGATGTCACCGGGGCCGGCCACCTCGGCCGGCTTGCGGGTGAGCGCCTCGGTCATCATCAGCTCGGTGATGCGGACGTTGGCCATCGTGCCGTCACGCTTGATCCACGTGACGGTCTGACCCTTGCGCAGCTCGCCCTGCTCGACGCGGAGCAGCGCGATACGGCCGAGGAAGTTGTCGGCGTCCAGGTTGGTGACGTGCGCCTGGAGCGGGGCCTCCTCGTCGTACGACGGGGCCGGGACGTGCGACAGGATCGTGGAGAAGAACGGCTCCAGGCTGTTGCTGTCGGCCGGGACGGTGCCGTCCTCCGGCTTGGTCAGCGAGGCGACACCGTCACGCGCACACGCGTAGACGATGGGGAACTCGATCTGGTCCTCGTCGGCGTCGAGGTCGAGGAAGAGGTCGTAGGTCTCGTTGACGACCTCGTCGATGCGCGAGTCCGCGCGGTCCGTCTTGTTGATGCACAGGATGACCGGCAGGCGCTGCTGGAGCGCCTTGCGCAGCACGAATCGGGTCTGCGGCAGCGGGCCCTCGGAGGCGTCGACGAGCAGGACCACCGCGTCGACCATCGACAGACCGCGCTCGACCTCACCACCGAAGTCGGCGTGGCCGGGGGTGTCGATGATGTTGATGGTGATGACGTCGCCGCCATCCTTCGGGTGGTACTTCACCGCCGTGTTCTTGGCCAGGATCGTGATGCCCTTCTCACGCTCCAGGTCGTTCGAGTCCATCATGCGGTCGTCGAGCGACTCGGCGGCGTGCGCGGCGAAGGCACCGGCCTGCTTGAGCATGGCGTCTACCAAAGTCGTCTTACCGTGGTCTACGTGAGCGACGATGGCGACATTGCGAATGTCGTGGCGCGTGGCCATAGTGCGGCGATCTCCCGGGGTGTGTGGACGGCCCTCGCGTATGTCTCTCGTCACGCGGACCCTGCCGGGCTGGACACGCCACGGCCTCACCCCATGGTACGGGGCCGACGCAGCAAGGGCTCCCCCGGCTGCTCCGGCCCTGCCCAGACCCAGCTCAGACAGGCTCCGACGCGACTCGGGCCGCCCCATACGTCGGCCGCCGCCCCCTACGACACGGGGCGGCGGCCAGGGTCCTCGAGCTCGAGGGAGTGGTCCCCTACGTCGCCGTGGGCCGCGCCGGTCCCTTCGCGCCCTTCTTCAGGAAGCCCATGTCCTCGTAGATCGGGGTCTGGAAGCCGAAGGCACCCGCGTTCGCGAGGTCGGTGCGGGCGGCGACGAGCTGGGGCCGCTGGTAGAGGGGGATGGACCCGGCGGCGGCCCAGATGCGGGCGTCCGCCTTGCGGATCAAGGAGCGCGTCCTGGCCTCGTCGAGGGTGGAGACCGCCTGGTCGAAGAGCTGGTCGACCCGGTCGGTGCCGACGCGCGTGTAGTTCTGCTCGACACTCAGCGAGCCGTCGGCCGCGGGCACCGGCTTGGCGTAGATCGGCCGGGCGTCGGTGGCGGGGTACGCGGACGTCGGCCAGGAGTACAGCGCGAGGTCGTACTGCCCGTTCGCGATGTGGTCCTTGAAGTAGCTCTCGTCCGCGACCTTGGAGATCTCCGTACGGATCCCGACGCGCTCCAGCATCGCCGCGATCCGCCCGCCGACGGCCCGCAGCGACTCCGTGCCCGGCCCCGACGGCAGTACGAACCGCAGGGTCAACAGCTTGCCGTTCTTGGCGAGCGGACCCCTGGCGGCACCGGCGGGCGCCCGCGTCCCCTGCGGCGCGTACGCGCCGGGCGCGCCGCCCGGCTGGAACTGCCTGCCGTCCTGGGCGAGGTGCGCGCCCTCCTCGCCCTCCTTCTCGTAGGCGTCGCGGGGCTTGTCGTCCTGGCCGACGGTGTACGTGCTCTCATCCGCGGCGGAGCGGGATGCGCCGGAGCCGGGCTTGTCGGAGCCGGAGGCGGGCTTGTCGGAGCTGGGCTTGCCGGAGGTGGGCTTGCCGGAGCTGGGCTCGGCTGAGCCGGAGGCGTCCTTCGTCGCGGTCGTCTCCGCCTCCGCACCGGCCGCCTTCTCGCTCTCCGTGGGCTTGACGGGCTCCAGGGGGCCACCCTGCTCCCAGCCGGCGTCGGCGAGCAGGGCGCGCGCCTCGTCGGTGTCCTGACCGCCGAGAGCGCCGCTGCTGTCGGCGTAGGCGGCCTGGCCGGCGAGGGCGAGGTGGCTGCCCACAGGGACAGCGGGCAGGCCGAGGGGCTCCAGGACCAGGGCGGCGAGTTTCTCACGGTCGATCGCGCGGGCCACGGCGCGGCGGACCCGCTCGTCGGCGAGGGGGCCGTCGGAACCGTTCAGGGCGAGCTGGGTGAAGGCGGGTTCCAGGGAGCGGCGGACGGTGAAGCCGCGCAGGGCGGACTGCTGGGCGGTGTACGCGGCGATCGCCGCGCGCCGCTTCTTCCGTGCGCTGATCTCGTCTCCGGCGGCCTCCTCGTCCGAGCCGTGCGCGACGGCCCAGGAACGCAGCGCCTTCGCGGAGTCGCTCTGCGAGAGCGGCCCGGCGGCCCCCGCCTCCTTCTTGTCACGGGAGGCGAGCATGATCCGCTCGGCCTGGACCGAGTCGACCTCGGCGATGTCGATCTTGTCCTCGGCCAGCGCCTCGACCCGCTCGGTCCGCGGCACGGCCCGCAGCACCAGGGTGGAGAGCTTGGCGGTGCGGCCCCACCAGCGGGGGTTGCGGGTGAGCGTGACCGCGCCGCCCTTGCGGTCGATGTCCTTCAGCGCGAACGGCCCGGCGGTGACCTTGAGCTTCTTGCGGGCCCCGTCGTTGAAGGCGTCCGGGGTTCCCATCACCTGCTTCGGGTACAGCGGTGTGAACAGCGATTTCCAGTCGGCGTACGGGCGGGCGAAGGTGACCCGGACCTCCAGGTCGTTCTCGCCCCGCTCGATCTTCGCGATGCGTTCGTAGCCGGCGTTCCGGGCCGTCCAGTACGCGGAGTCCTTCCCGGACAGGGCCCGCCACTGCGCGGCGAAGTCGGCGGCGCCGATCTCCCGGCCGTCGCTCCAGACCGCCTGCTGGTTGAGCTTGTAGAGGACCACCTGCCGGGGCTCGTGCTCGACGACCTCCGCGGACTCCACGTAGTCGGAGTTGAGCTCGGGGCGTCCACTGGCGTCGAGGCGGTACATCGACGGCAGTACGGCGCCGGCGATCCGTGCGGTGGCCGGATCGGCGTCCGCCTGGAACGTGTTCAGCGTCTCCGGTACGGCGTCCACGGCCCAGCGGAGCGTGCCGCCGTCGGCGACCAGGTTCCGCGCGGCGGGCGCGATGTCCTGTCCGGCGACGGGCCTGCCCGCCGGGTCCTCCTCACCGCATCCGCTCAGCACGGGCATGGTGAGCACGCCGGCGACGAGGAACACCAGCGAGCGGCGCGGGGCGCGCGGTCGAACGCGGTCGTGGGGAATCGGCGTCATGGCGACCTCCTCGCTCCGCGGTGGGAGAACGGGGACGGGGGCGGCTCTGATCACGTTCGGCGGTATATGGAGCTGATCAGACGGATGCGGCCCACTGAAGAGGACGAGGTTCTCGCGGGGCCACCGACACGACGGGCGACACCCTGGAACCCACCCGTTCGGACGCGGGTCCCCCGGGAGAGGGCCGGTCGCATGGAGACTGAAGCCCCACGCGCCCGCACCCGACCGCCGACCCGTCCGGACCCCACCCCACCCCACCCCACCCGCGCAAAAGAAAGCCGCAGACCGCTTCCCACCGGCAGGTGTGACGCGCGACACTCGCAGGCGCATGAACGTTGCCGCCTTGGGGCCCACACCCCGTGAAAGCGAGGGCAAGTCATGTCCGTGCACGACGACTTGACGTCGGTCCGGCGCTGCCTGGACGAACTGACCCGGTCCGTACGTCGCCTGGAACAACAGCTCGGCGGCAGCGGCCTGGAGATACGCCGCGTCCGCACCGACGCCGACCACCTGCGCGAGAGCATCGCGCTGCTCGGCGAGGCCGCCCCCTCCCTGGCGAACCCGCGCCGCCCCGACCTCGTCCCCATCCCCGACACCCCGTACGACAGCTCCCTGTGGACGGACTCGGACGACGAGGGCCTCGGCTCCCGCGACCGCCGCGCCCCCTGACCGCCGTCGTCCGCCCACCCCCGACAACCAACCCGACCGGGAGTCCCCCGTTGGCCACTGGTACGGAACCACCGGCAACAGAACCCCTTCCACAGCGCGGCGGCGTGCGGACCCGTACGCGCGCCGCGATCTCCGCCCCGCACCTGCGCACCGACCGCTGGTGGCTGGCCCCCGCCGCCACCGCCGCCGGACTGCTCGCCTTCATCGTGTACTCGACCTGGCGGGCCTTCGCGGACGAGCACTACTACGCGGCCCCCTACGTCTCGCCGTTCTACTCGCCCTGCCTGGCGGAACGCTGCGAACCCATGCGGGGCGGCCCCAACTGGGAGATCTTCGGCGGCTGGTGGGGCATCTCACCGGCGATCATCATCCTGATCTTCCCGCTCGGCTTCCGCCTGACCTGCTACTACTACCGCAAGGCCTACTACCGCGGCTTCTGGGCCTCCCCGCCCGCCTGCGCCGTGGCCGAGCCGCACCAGAAGTACTCGGGCGAGACCCGCTTCCCGCTGATCCTGCAGAACCTGCACCGGTACTTCTTCTACGCCGCCCTGCTGGTCGCCGGCATCCTCACCTACGACACGGTCCTCGCCTTCCGCGACGAGAACTACGAGTGGGGCCACATGGGCCTCGGCACCCTCGTGTTCCTCGTCAACATCGTGCTGATCTGGGCGTACACCCTCTCCTGCCACTCCTGCCGGCACATCGTCGGCGGCAAGCTGAAGCACTTCTCCAGGCATCCCGTGCGCTACCGGATGTGGCAGTGGGTCGGCAAGCTGAACGCCCGTCACATGCAGCTCGCCTGGGCCTCGTTGGTGAGCGTGGCGCTCGCCGACTTCTACGTGTATCTGGTCGCGTCCGGCGCCTTCGACGATCCGAGGTTGTTCTGATGTCCGTGGTCGAGCGACAGGAGTGGGACGTCGTCGTGATCGGCGCCGGCGGCGCCGGGTTGCGCGCCGCGATCGAGGCCCGCGAGCGGGGCGCCCGTACGGCCGTGATCTGCAAGTCCCTGTTCGGCAAGGCGCACACGGTGATGGCCGAGGGCGGCATCGCGGCCGCCATGGGCAACGTCAACTCCGGTGACAATTGGCAGGTCCACTTCCGCGACACCATGCGCGGCGGCAAGTTCCTCAACCAGTGGCGGATGGCCGAGCTGCACGCCAAGGAGGCCCCCGACCGGGTCTGGGAACTGGAGACCTGGGGCGCCCTCTTCGACCGTACGAAGGACGGCCGGATCTCGCAGCGCAACTTCGGTGGCCACGAGTACCCGCGCCTCGCCCACGTCGGCGACCGTACGGGCCTGGAGCTGATCCGCACCCTCCAGCAGAAGATCGTCGCCCTCCAGCAGGAGGACCACAAGGAGACCGGTGACTACGAGTCCCGCCTGAAGGTCTTCCAGGAGTGCACGGTCACCCGGGTCCTCAAGGACGGCGACCGGGTCTCCGGGGCCTTCGCGTACGAGCGCGAGTCGGGGCGCTTCTTCGTGCTGGAGGCACCCGCCGTCGTCATCGCCACCGGGGGCATCGGCAAGTCCTTCAAGGTGACGTCGAACTCGTGGGAGTACACGGGCGACGGCCACGCCCTGGCGCTGCTCGCGGGCGCGCCGCTGCTGAACATGGAGTTCGTGCAGTTCCATCCGACGGGCATGGTCTGGCCGCCGTCGGTGAAGGGCATCCTCGTCACGGAGTCGGTGCGCGGTGACGGCGGGGTGCTCAGGAACTCCGAGGGCAAGCGGTTCATGTTCGACTACATCCCGGACGTCTTCAAGGAGAAGTACGCGGAGTCCGAGGAGGAGGGCGATCGCTGGTACGAGGACCCGGACCACAACCGGCGCCCGCCCGAACTGCTGCCGCGCGACGAGGTGGCGCGGGCCATCAACGCCGAGGTGAAGGCGGGCCGGGGCTCGCCGCACGGCGGGGTCTTCCTGGACGTGTCCACGCGGATGCCGGCGGAGACCATCCGGCGCCGACTGCCGTCCATGTACCACCAGTTCAAGGAGCTGGCGGACGTCGACATCACGGCGGAGGCGATGGAGGTCGGGCCGACCTGCCACTACGTGATGGGCGGGATCGCGGTCGAGTCGGACACGGCGGCCGCACGCGGGGTGCCGGGCCTGTTCGCGGCCGGTGAGGTGGCCGGCGGAATGCACGGCTCCAACCGGCTGGGCGGCAACTCCCTCTCCGACCTGCTGGTCTTCGGCCGCCGGGCGGGTCTGCACGCGGCCGAGTACGCGGCGGGCCTGGCCGGTGCGCGCCCTCCGGTGGACGACATCGAGGTCGACACGGCCGCCGCCGAGGCGCTGCGTCCGTTCTCCGCCGAGGGCCCGGCGCCCGGGCAGCCCGAGGCGGCGGGGGGTCGGCCGCCGGAGAACCCGTACACCCTGCACCAGGAACTCCAGCAGGCCATGAACGACCTGGTCGGCATCATCCGCCGCGAGGGCGAGATGGAACAGGCGCTGGAGAAGCTCGCCGATCTGCGGGGCCGGGCGCGCCGGGCGGGGGTCGAGGGGCACCGGCAGTTCAACCCCGGCTGGCACCTCGCCCTGGACCTGCGGAACATGCTGCTGGTCAGCGAGTGCGTGGCGAGGGCGGCGCTGGAGCGCACGGAGTCCCGGGGCGGCCACACCCGCGAGGACCATCCGGCGATGGACCGCGACTGGCGTCGGATCAATCTGCTCTGCCGGCTCACCGATCCGGCGGCCGGTCCCGTGCCCGATCCGGCGGCCGGTCCGGTACCCGCTCCGGCGGCCGGTGACGCCGTCGTCGGCCCGATCACCCTCACCCGTGAGACCACCGAAGCCATCCGTCCCGACCTGCTCGCCCTCTTCGACAAGGAGGAGCTGGTCAAGTACCTCGCCGAAGAGGAGCTGTACGAGTGAACAGCTACGAGGAGCCGCGGTCATGAGCGGTTACGAGGCCCGCTTCAAGGTGTGGCGCGGCGATGTCGAGGGCGGTGACCTGAAGGACTTCAGGGTCGAGGTGAACGAGGGCGAGGTGGTGCTCGACATCATCCACCGCCTCCAGGCGACCCAGGCCCCCGACCTCGCCGTCCGCTGGAACTGCAAGGCGGGCAAGTGCGGTTCGTGTTCGGCGGAGATCAACGGTCGTCCCCGGCTGATGTGCATGACCCGCATGTCGGTGTTCGAGCGGGACGAGACGATCACCGTGACACCGCTGCGCGCCTTCCCGGTGGTCCGTGACCTGGTCACGGACGTGGGATTCAACTACACCAAGGCGCGCGAGGTGCCGGCCTTCGTGGCGCCGGAGAAGCTCGGCCCGGGCGAGTACCGGATGATGCAGGAGGACGTGGACCGCCCGCAGGAGTTCCGGAAGTGCATCGAGTGCTTCCTCTGCCAGGACACCTGCCATGTCGTCCGTGACCACGAGGAGAACAAGCCCGCCTTCGCGGGCCCCCGGTTCCTGATGCGGGTCGCGGAACTGGACATGCACCCGCTGGACGCGGCCGAGGACACCGGCCTGGACCGCAAGAAGACGGCTCAGGACGAACACGGTCTCGGCTACTGCAACATCACCAAATGCTGCACCGAGGTGTGCCCGGAGGGCATCAAGATCACGGACAACGCGTTGATCCCCCTCAAGGAACGTGCCGTCGACCGCAAGTACGACCCGCTGGTGTGGCTGGGCTCGAAGATCAGGAGGCGCTCCTCGGCCGGGTGAGGTCCCGGGCGTGAGGTCCCGGGCGGTCCGTGGTGGCGGGCGGTCGGCACCCCGCCCGCCGCACACGGGCGGCTCCCCACCCCGGCCCACCCCGCTCGCGGGCGCCCGGCACCGGCCATACGCTCCCGAATGTGACGTCGCGTCTGAGCAGGAGCCGAGCGCGCGGGGCCACGTCCCACATAGCCGTGCGCGTGGCCCACACCGCGTTCGGGGGGCTCGTGGCCCTGGCGTGGCTCCTGCTGCCCACGGCGACGGAGACGGCCGCCGAGGGGCGCCCCAGGGGTCCGTACGACGCCGCCGAGGGGTCCGTGGTCAGGGTCATGGGACCGCCCGCCGGCGAGTGGCCCGCGGCCGCCGCCCCCGGCCGGCTCGTCGTGGCCCCGTCCGCCGACGGGATCGCGGCTCCGGCCGACGACAGCTCCGGCTCGGATCTGATCCTGCCGGTGGCCGCCGCGGGCGTGGCTGTCGCCGTCGCCGCGTACTCCCTCGTACGACGCAGGCGCCGCGCCCGGCTGCGCACGACCCCGACCGGCGTCTTCGACCCCCCTACGACCCCGCTGCCCGACCTGCGCCGCCGCGCCCGGCGCCTGCTCGTCGAGACCGACGACAGTGTCCGCACCAGCACCGAGGAACTCGGTTTCGCGGCGGCCCGGCCGGGGCGCGCCGATGCCGAGCCCCCTACAGCGGGTCCCCCCAGCCGCGGTGACGCGGACGAGCCGGGCACGGGGAAGCCGCACGCGGAGAAGTCGGATGTAGACGAGCCAGACCCGGACGTTGACGAACCGGACGTAGACGAGCCGGAGGTGGCGAGACCGACGCGGCCGCCCGGACCCGTCGGACCGCACGCGGCGACGCCGTTCGTGCTCGATCCGGCTCAGCCCTTCGCGGAGACGCCGGCGACGCGGGACGCGGTGCGCCCGTTCGTGGAGGCCCTGGCAGACGCGCGGGCTGAACTGGTGGCCGCGTTCGAGGCGGGCCGGCGGCTGGACGAGGCGAGCGCATCGCTGTCGCCCGAAGAGGAGCGCGCGCTGCTGGAGACGATCCTCACCCGGTGCACGACGGCGCAGCGGCGGCTCGACACGGCGACCCCGGCCTTCGACCAACTCCGGGCCCTGGAGTGGGACATCGCCCCCGCCCTGGAGTGCGCGGAGGCCCGCTTCCGTGAGCTGACCGGTCGTACGGCGAACGCGGCCCACATCCTCACCGACCTTCGCCACACCTACGCCCCCGCCGCCTCCCTCCCCGTCACGGGCCACGTCGAGCAGGCCAAGGACCGCCTGGTCTTCGCCACCACCGAACTGAACCGGGCCCGTCAGTCGGCCTACCCCGGTGACCTGGACACCGCGGCCGTGCACCTACGGGCGGCCGAGGGCGCGATCGACCAGGCGGACCTGTTCGTGACGGGCGTGGAGCGCCTCTCCGCCGAGCTGGCCCGCGCCACCGAGCTCGCGAAGCAGGGCGCTCCGTACACGGGCCCGTACGACGACCCCCTCGACGTCCTGCGCCGCCAGAGCCGCTGGTCCCTGCCGTCCCGCAGCGCCGTCGCGGCCGCGGCGGACTTCGTCACCACGCACCGGGCGGCGGTCGGCGTACGGGCCAGGACGCGGCTGTCGGAGGCGGAACGGCACCTGGCGCTCGACGACGACGCGGAGAACGGCGACCACGCCCGACGCGCGGACACCCTCGCCCAGGAGGCACGCCACCTGGCCGAGCAGGACGTACGGGCGTACGGCAACCCGTACGGCGGCCCCGGCGGCGACGGCCTCTCCGGCGCCCTCCTGGGCGGCATCATCCTCGGCGAGTCCCCGGACGGCACCGGCCGGGCAGACCTCCGAGGCCCCGCCTGCTACGGCGGAACCGCCACCCGGGCCCGCAGAGCGATGAGCGGCCAGTTCTGAGCGGCCGGGTCGCCCCGTGCCCTCGAAGGGGCGCGGGAAGCGCGGCGGCGACGCCCGCCCCTAGAACAGGCTCAGCAAGGCCTCCGCCGGATCCGTCAGCCCATGCTCGCCACCCGGCAACGGCAGTTCGAACCACACCGTCTTGCCGCGAGGTGTCCGGCGGGAGCCCCACGCGGCGGAGAGCAGCCCGACCAGCTGCAGCCCGCGTCCGCCCTCGTCCGTGTCCCGGGCACGACGCCGGCGCGGCTGCACGAGCCCGGCGTCCCACACCTCGCACACCAGCGTTCTGTCCAGCAGCAGCCGGAGCCGGATCTCGCCCTCGCCGTACCGCAGCGCGTTGGTGACCAGCTCGCTGACCAGGAGTTCCGCCGTGTCGACGAGCGGCTCCAGATCCCACGCCTGCAGCCGTCCGCGGGCGTACTCACGGGCGCGCCCCACGCTGCGCGGCTCACGCGGCAGGGTCCAGTCGCCGACGGAGTCCTCCGGCAGGCCCTGCACACGGGCCATCAGCAGCGCGATGTCGTCCTCGCCGTGGTGGGTGTCGAGGGTGTTGAGGACGTGGTCGCAGACGTCCTCCAGGGACCGCGGCGTGTCCGCGCGGAGCGTGGTCGGCGGCTGACCGGGGTCGGTGAGGGCGCCGACGAACGCCTGGAGGCCCTCGTCGAGCGGGTGGTCGCGGGATTCGACCAGTCCATCCGTGTAGAGCGCCAACAGTGCCCCTTCGGGCAGTTCGACCTCCACCTCCTCGAACGGCTCGCCGCCGACGCCGAGCGGCATGCCGGGCGGCACATCGAGCATCAGCGCGCTCTCGCCCGGCTCGACCAGCACCGGCGGCAGATGGCCGGCGTTGGCGAAGGTGCACCGGCGGGTCACCGAGTCGTAGACGGCGTAGACGCACGTCGCGAGGTAGACCTCGGAGAGGTCCTTGTCGCTGGGCCGGCTGGCGGCGGTGCGGGAGGCCGACTGGACGCCACCGGGGGTGCCGAGGCCACGGGCGATCTCGTCGAGCGCCGAGAGGACCTCGGCGGGCTCCAGGTCCAGCAGGGCCAACGTGCGAACTGCCGTGCGCAGTTCGCCCATCGCCACCGCTGCCCGCAGCCCGCGGCCCATCACGTCGCCGACGACGAGTGCCGTGCGGTGACCGGGAAGTTCGATGACGTCGAACCAGTCGCCGCCGACCTCGGTGGCCGCGTTGCCCGGCAGATAGCGGCAGGCGATGTCGAGCCCGGAGGCCTCGGGGTCGCCCGGCGGCAGCAGGGAGCGCTGCAGGATGAGGGCGCGTTCGTGTTCGCGGCGGTAGAGGCGGGCGTTGTCGATGCAGACGGCGGCGCGGGCGGCCAGCTCGACGGCGAGGCCCCGGTCGCGTTCCCCGAACGGCTCGCTGCCCTTGGTCCGGGAGAACTGCACGAGCCCGACGACGGTGTCGTGCGCGACCATCGGCACGGCGAGCGTCGACTGGATCAGGTTGCCCTCCTCGGGCACCTCCTGGGGGCGGGCGGTGCGCAGGGCGTCCGAGCAGGCCGAGTTGAACGGGTAGTGGTGGACGGCCCCGACGCGGACGGGGGCGGGTCCGCCGACGAACGGCGCGTCGGAGACGGCGCTGGCGAAGGCGACCCGGCGCAGCTCGGCGCTGCCGTCGGCGAGTCCGGGCGGGGTCTCGTCGCCCACCAGCAGGCCCTGGTAGAGGTCGACGGTCGCCAGGTCGCAGAAGCCGGGGACGACGACGTCGAGGAGTTCGCGGGCGGTGGTCTCCAGATCGAGGGAGTTGCCGATGCGCGAGCCCGCCTCGTTGAGGAGGGCGAGATTCCGCCGGGCCGCGGCGGCCTCGCGGGCGGCCGAGCGGCGGGCCGTGATGTCGATGGCGAGCCAGGCGATGCCGATGGGACGGCCGGTGCCGCTGTGCACGCGGTAGAGGTTGACGGACCAGTGACGGCGCTCCTCGGAGCCGGGCACGAAGCCCGTGATGTGCATGTCCGTGATCGAGTCGCCGGTCTCCATGACCCGGCGCAGGGTCGCCTCGACCCGTTCGGCCTCCGGGGACTGGAGATAGTCGTGGACGCCCCGGCCGCGGTGGTCGTCGACCTCGCCTCCGTAGATGGCGGCGAACCGCTGGTTGGCGCGCCTCACCCGGAGATCGGTGTCTATCAGAAGGAACCCGAAAGGAGATTGGCCGAAAATGGCCTGCGAAGCGGCAAGGTCGGTCTCTATCCGGCGCAGTGTCCGGACGTCCACGACGATGCACACGGCGGCCCGTTCACCGCCCTCCACGGTGGTGGGCATCACATAGACCTCGGCGAGCCCCTCCTCCCCACCGGGCTCCGGCACACGGAAGGGGACGACCCCGGTCCACTCCCGGCCGTCGAGGACCTCGGCCATCTTCCGCTGGCCCTCCGCACGCCGATCGGGGTCGACGAAGGTCTCGATGGGGTCCATCCCCACGGCCCGTTCCGCCGAGATACCGAACAACTGCTCGGCCCGCAGACTCCACTGGTCGACGAGTCCGTCCGGACCGATCGAGAACGAGGCGACCTTGATGTAGTCGTACATGGACCCGGGTGGGCTGGTCTGCCACATGGGGTCACCGACCCCGTGACCACCCAGGACACCCCTGCCACCGACGGATTCGCCCGCGCCGCCGACGGATCCGCCGGCGCCGGGGCCACGCGCGTCGGTGCGGCCGCCGCCGCTCGGCCCGTCGCCCGTACTGTCGCGTGCGGCGCCGCTGTCGCGAGTGGCTCCGCCCAGGCCGGAGCCGTCTGCGGCCTCGGGCCTCGCGCGGTCCGACGGGTTCCCTGACCCCGTGGACTTCGTGGCCTTCGCTGGTATCTCGCTCACGCGAACCGTCCCCTCCAGCTCACCGCGTCCGGCTTCGGTCACCAGGGGCGGCTGCCCGCAGTATCCAGCACTACGGCGCCGCGCAACACGGTGTTCACGATCACAGCACGGTCCCGATCGTTTTTGGACCGGCTGCGACATACTCCCAAGTCTTCTAACCAGGCGTTGCCCCCTCGAATCAAAGACTCCAGCCAGCGCTACTGGCTTGAACCAGTCGGTCGCACGCGCGCCCCCGGTAGCCGCCCCCTCCCCCCTGCCGTACGCCGTGAACCCCCGCCGTGCATCCGGACCTTCGGTTCGTACGTGGGCGGAGACGCTCAGCCGGGAACCGCCAGCTCGAACCAGACGGTCTTGCCCGTCTCCCCGGGGCGGGTACCCCAGGCCCGGGAGGACCAGGCCACCAACTGAAGCCCCCGGCCGCTCTCGTCGTCGGCATCGGCCGCGCGTTCGCGCGGTGGGTCGGGCAACGGGTCGGAGACCTCGACCAGGAGGGTCCCCGAGGGGTCGGCGGGACGCACGAGCCGCACGCCGATGGGTCCCGTAGCGTGCCGCAGCGCGTTGGTCACCAACTCGCTCACCAACAGGGCGGTGATGTCGGCGAGCACCTCCAGCCGCCACTCTCGCAGCTGGCCTCGCACCACCGCACGAGCGTCCCGCACCGCCCCTGGTTGCGCGGGGAAGGTCCACTCGGCGCAGTCGTCTCCGCTGTCGATCACGCCGATCACTTCCCAGTCCAGAAGCAGGCCCTGTCCGGTTTCATGGGGTTAATGGGCACATACCCGATATCAAGCCCGAAGTACCGCGCACGAGGGCGCACTGTGGCACAAACGGCGTAGGGGCGACAACCCTCAACCTTCGGGCCAGCTCGAAGGGGGCGCGCGGAACTGCGCGAACGGGTCCGGCGCGGAGCGCCGAATCTTCGACGGGCCGAGGAGGGGACGAGGGGTCAGCGCCCCTGGGGCGGGACGGGGCCGCCGGGCAGCGCCCTCCGGGAGGGGACGGGGATCGAGGGGCGGCGGTCCCGGACGGGACGGACTGGGGCGGCGGGGGCGAGGGACCGCACCCGGCGCGGCGTCACACGCCCCCGTCGCCCCAAGCCAGCCGCGCCGCCTCCATCACCGCCGGCACATCCTGATCCAGCCAGTCGACATCCCACACCTCGTCCACGGTCAGCCAACGCAGCTCGTCATGGTCCTCCAGCGCCCGAGGCTCACCGGACAGCAGATGCGCGATCCACACCCGCAGCACATAGCCCGGCCGCACCACCCACTCGCCGGGCACCCGCTCCGCGGACTTCGCCTCGACACCCAACTCCTCCCGCAGCTCACGCACGAGCGCCTGCTCGGGAGACTCGTCGGGCTCCACCTTGCCGCCCGGCAGCTCCCACCGTCCGGCCAGCTCAGGCGGTGCGCTGCGGCGCGCGGCGAGCAGTCGGCCGCCGCTCAACAGAGCGGCTCCCACCACCACGATCGGTTCGGTCATGCGCGGGAGCCTACGGGAGCGGACACGAGCGCCGGGCGGGGTGCGTCACTTGCTCCCACTCATCCCGTTCTGGCCGTTCTGCCCGATTCGTTCGACCCAGTAGAGCTGCTTGTGGCCGCGGGCGTCGAGACTGTCCGCGATCTTCTGCGCTTCGGCGCGCGTCGCGTACCTGCCCACCCGGTAGCGATTGCCGTTGTCGTCCTGCCTTATGACGAGCCAGGGAAGAGTGATCGTGCCGTCGTTCATCGACCCCCACCGCTCCTTCCCGTCCCGGCCCCTCCAGGTCCCGCCCCCGGATGCCGCCGCGCCCCGCCACCTAAGGAAACCGCAATCCGCATATGCCCGAGCGTACGCCCAACCTTTACGCAGCGAATCTGACTTCTCACAAAGAGGTACGCAACCAGCCAAGACGAGGGGGGCGCACCCCGTCGAACGCGCCGTCGATCACCACCCGCGCGCCCCCCTTCGCACCGACGAGCAGCGATCCCGTGCCGTTCGCGCGAAACGGGCACCTACCGGGCGCCACGACGACCCGTCGCGGAGAACGACCGAATTCGAACTACGTTCGGACGGATCCCTGAAGGCTGAGACGACCTCAACTTCCCCCTGGCACAGGTTACTTGGCCCATGCCCGTGTCACCGTCCGGCACACGCGCTCAGCCGGGTTCCCGAACGGGCCGCGCCTCGGCCTCACTTCACCGGCAAGTGGTACGCCACCTGGTAGCGGTCCGCCGGCACCACCACGTCCGCCGTCTCCACCGGGCGCCCGGAGGCGAAGTAGGTGCGGTGGACGACCAGGACGACATGCCCGGGGACACCGCCGAGGGCGAGCAACTCCTCGGCCAGCCCGGGGCGGGCACCCACCTCCTCGGTGACGTTGTCGACGACGACGTCGATGGCCGCCATGCGCTCGACGACTCCCATACCCCCGAGGGGACCCTCCTCGGGAAGCATCACGGGCGTGCGACCGGTGAGCGCGAGGGGCTCCCAGGAAGTGGACAGCATCATCGCCTCCCCCGCGTCCCGGAAGGTGTACCTGGTACACATCACGCGGTCACCGGGCTGGATCTCCAGCCGCTCGGCGACCGTCCGACCCGCCTCGACCTGCTCGCTGCGCGATTCCCAGGTGCCGCGCGCCGCGGCGTCGGCCTGTTCCTGCCGGAAGGGCGTGGCGCCCCCGGCGGGCCGGAATCCGGAGCGTGCGACCCTGCGCGGCACCGGCCGCTCTCGCACATACGTACCCGACCCCGAGCGGCCTTCCACCAGCCCCTCGGCCATGAGCACCTTGCGGGCCTCCAGCGCGACCGTGTCCGAGACGCCGTACTCCTCGCGGATACGGGCCTGGGAAGGGAGGCGGGTGTGCGGCGGCAGCGATCCGTTCACGATCTTCCTGCGGAGATCACCCGCGACACGCAAGTACGCCGGCTGCTCACCGAAAGTCACTGGCCGCTCCCATCTGGATGTACAGACAGCAACAGCGTGGCAACCCTGGGTTCAGCCAGGCAAGCAAAGGCCAGAGAATCACTCGATGTGATGACATGTACCCGGGAAGGGCTTTACGCAGGCACTTTCTCCCCACTATGGGGGGCGTCTCACACCTCCGCTTTGGGCCCGTCCTCGCCGTCGCCCCCGCCGGTGTCCTCGTCGTCGTACGTCGGCGGTGCGGTGGCCAGCCCCAGAGCCTCGCGCGCGGTGATGGCCATGGTGCCGTCCGTCAGTCGGTGCGCCTCGTCCCAGTGGTCGTTGAAGTCCTCGGCGTCGCGCGCCCCGCGCGCCGCCTCCCACTCCTCGCGCGCCTCGTCCAGGGCGTCGGCGTAGTCGATCACGGCCTGCTCGACGGCCGGGTCCCAGTCGTGTGCGCGCAGGGCGGTCGCCTGCTGGTCGAGGGCGTCGACCACCTGTGACGCCCACGCCTTGTGCCCCGCCAGATCGTCCTCCACGTAGTCCGTGTCGGGCATCTCGTCGAAGGCGTCGTTCAGGACCGCGTCGGCCTCCAGGAAGGCGAACTGGTCCCTGTCGAGGGTCGTCGCGTCCTGCCGCAGCGAGCCCGTCAGGCCGGCCTCGGGATCCACGTTGCCGAACATGCAGGTGATCTCGCGGTCGCCGTAGCGCCAGCTCTCCCGGGTGGGCGTGAAGTAGTAGACGTCGACGTCGGCCGGGAGCGCCCAGACGTCCATCGCGTACGCCTCCGAGAGCTCGAAGCACCGGTCGTCGGCCACGTCCGTGATCGCGTCGTCGCCGGGGAAGTCACCGTCCGCGCGGTCGCCGTCCGGCATCGGGAAGCCGGCGAACACCTCGGCGTCGTGCTCACCGTCGCACGGCACGATGTCGACGTCGTACGCGTATCCCTCGAGGGAGCCGCTGACCGAGTCGAAGCACTCGCCCTTCGCCACCGAGAAAGTGCCACCCACGCCGCTCGCCGCGTCGCGGAAGCCGTCCCACGCGTCGCGTGCGCCGCCCGTGGTCAAGGCGAGGGTGATCAGCAGCGCGCCGACCGTCGACAGGACGATTCCGGCCACCGCCATGCCCTTGCCGCGCTCCCCCTTCTTCCTGATCTGCGCCAGCGCGACGATGCCCAGCACCAGCCCGATCCCCGGCAGGAAGCAGAGCACTCCGAGCACCAGCGAGGCGATCGCGAGCCCGTTGACGGGCGGGGTGGGCACCCACGCCGGATACGTCTGTCCCCAGGACCGACCCCAGGGCTCGGCGGCCGCCCCGGACGGATACGGCTGCCCGCCCCCCGTCTGCGGCTGCCCCGCCGGCGGGAACGGGCCACCTCCGTGAGGTGGCTGGGGCCCGAAGGGCGGGGGTGTGGCCACGGATACGGATACTCCTTGCGCAGAGCAGAGGGGAACTGACGTACGACTGGGCGCATGGTAAGCGGGTGACCGGCGCGAGCGATACGCCGGGCGGCCCAGAACACCCACGGGAAGGCACGGGCGTCCCTGTCGGCACGCAGCTCCTCAGGGGGCACGCATCTCCCCAGCCTGCATGGGCCTCACCGGACGGCATGAGCTTCCCCGAGCGGCACAGGCTCCCCGGCCTGCTCGGCTTCCCCGGACGGCACGGGCCTCCCCGGGCGACACCGGCTCCCCGGCCTGCATGGACTTCCCGGCCGACACGGGCCACCCCGAGCGACACCGGCTCCCCGGCCTGCATGGACTTCCCACGCCGACACAGGCCACACCGAGCGGCATGAGCCTCACCGGCCGACACGAGCTCCCCGACCTGCTCAGCTTCCCCGGCCGACACGAGCCTCGGAACGCGCACCGGCCGACCCTGCCGACCCATCCCACCCGAACTAACCTTCGTTCATGACCCCTCTGCCGGATCGCTTCTGCCCGACGGACGGCACGCGCGTCCCCGCCGCCTCCCTCGCCTGGTGCTGCCCGGCCTGCCGGGGCCCCCTGGACCTGGACTTCGCGCCCACACCGGCATCGCTCAAGTCGCTCTCCGGCCGGGTGAACTCGCTCTGGCGCTACGCGGAATGCCTCCCCCTGGCGTCGCCCACGGTCTCGCTGGGCGAGGGCCGGACCCCGCTCGTCGACCTGCGGGAGGGCATCCGGGCCAAGCTGGACTTCCTGATGCCGACGCTGTCCTTCAAGGACCGGGGCGCGGTGCTCCTCGCCGAACTGGCCCTGCGGCTCGGGCCCCGGCAGGTGATCGCCGACAGCAGCGGCAACGCGGGCACGGCGGTCGCCGCGTACTGCGCACGGGCCGCGCTGCCCTGCACGGTGTATGTCCCGGCCGGCACGTCGGACAAGAAGCTGGAGCAGATCGGGGCGCACGGCGCGCAGCTCCACCTCGTCGACGGCGACCGCGAGGCCACGGCGCGGGTAGCCCGCGCGGCGGCGGACGAGGACGGCGTCTTCTACGCCTCGCACGTCTACAACCCGTACTTCCTGCACGGCACCAAGACGTACGTCCACGAACTGTGGGAGGACCTGGGCGGCCGCCTCCCCGAGGTGATCGTCGTACCGGTCGGCAACGGCACGCTGCTGCTGGGCGCGGCCCTCGCCGTCGCCGAACTGCACGCGGCGGGCCTCATCGACCGCCGCCCCGCCCTCTACGCCGTCCAGTCCGCCGCCGTGGCACCGCTCGCCCACGCCTGGACCGAGGGGGCCGACGACCTCGTCGGGACCACTCCCACGGCACCCACCTTCGCCGAGGGCATCGCCATCCCCCGCCCGCCCCGGGCCCGCCAGATCCTTCGCGCAGTCCGCGACTCCGGCGGCGCCTTCCTCACCGTGACGGAGGACCAGATCCGCCATGCCCAGCGCGACCTGGCCTCCCGCGGCCTGTACGTCGAGTCCACGGGCGTGGCCTGCTGGGCGGCGGTGCGTGACGGAGCGCTGGGGTCGCGCACGGCGGTGGTGCCGCTGTGCGGCGCGGGCGTGAAGACGGGGTTGGCGGGGGCCTGAGACCGAACGGCCGCAGGACCCGAGCGGCCCGCGGGCCTCTGGGTCAGTACGCCGCGTACAGCATCAGCGCCAGGCACCCCGCGCCGACCGCCGTCAGCAGCATGCTGCTGCGCTTGTGTCCGACCCACAACAGGAGCGCTCCGGCGGCGACCGCCAGCACCCGGAACTCACCGTTGAACACGACGAGCACACCAAGAATCGCCCATGCCACCCACATGCGGTCCCCCTCCCCCGGCCTGATGTGCCGACCTGCTCGGAAGCTGCCCAGCGCGAGAGATCGACACCCCGAACCAGCACGTTTCCGACAGGGGAACTCACCGAACGCCGGTGGCAGAGGGGGGAATTTCCCTCTTGCGAGCCTTCCGGCTGCGTAACAGAGCCGCTCTGCGACTAGGCTCTGTCCCGTCGCCCGGTGCCCCGGCGTGGCACCGGACCACAAGAAGCACACGCCCAGTCGGCGCGTGCGAGGTAGAAAGGCACGTCAGGTGCTGAGAGAGACGAGCGGCCCCGAGTACGTCTCGGACCTGGTGGACATCACCGACCTGCCCATGGAAGCGCTCGAGGACCTGCCGGACACGGTTCTCGCGTCGGTGCTCCACGATGTGCGGTTCCCGTCGGGCGAGAGCTTCGCCGCGTTCGCGTCGGCACTTCTCTGACCCGTCCGCAGCCTTCCTCACCGCCTTTCGGCCAACTACGATCCGTCCTTCCTCGGTGAGTTGAGCCCCGGTCCAGCGGGGTATCACGTTGCCACGCACGTATCCCGGCTCATAGGCGCGGTGAAACGCCTGCGGCCGGATACGCCGGCCGGGGGGTGCTTTGGAGCGAGAGCCGTACTTTTTCCTCAGTTATGCGCGCCGGGACGACCGGGGTAGCGCCTTCGTGCGTCGTTTCTACGACGACCTGTTGGCAGAGCTGAGCCGCCTGGGCGCGGACTGCGGCGGACAACAGCCGTTCCTCGACATCGAGCGGATCGGCCTGGGCATGGACTGGGAGACGGCGCTCGGCAACGAGATCGGGCACTGCCGGGCGCTGGTGGCCCTCTGCTCACCCGCCTACGTCAACAGTCCCTACTGCGGCAAGGAATGGGCCGCCTTCGAATCCCGGCTGCTGAGGTACCGCGAGCAGACCGACATCGAGGTACCGGCGCTCATACCGGTCCTGTGGGTCCCCCTGCACCATGCGATGCCGCCGGAGATCAGCAAGTACCAGTACTTCGAACCGGCGATGGGTCAGGAGTACCTGGAGCAGGGGCTGATGGGGCTGTTGCGGTCCGCTCCGGGGGGCCGCGCCTACCGCGCCGTCCTGGAACTCGTCGCGAAGCGGGTGCACCACGTCGCCGATCTCTTCCGGCTGCCCCGTGCGCAGGGCCTCGACCTGGGGACCGTGCGCAGCCCCTTCGAGGGGCGGGAACCCGCGGGCCCGGGAAGACGCACCACGGGTCACGTCCGGGTGTTCATCGCCGCGGGCGTCACCGACCCCCTGCCCACGGGTCGGCAGCGGCCCGAGTACTACGGGCCCTCACCGCTCGACTGGACGCCGTACCACCCGCCGATCCACCCCACCGTGGCTTACCGGGCGCAGCGCGTGATCATCGACGAGGGGTGCACGAGCAGCCTGGAGGTCGTCGACCGGGGCCTCGGCGAGAAGCTCGACGAGGCCATGCACAACAACCAGACCTCCGTGCTGCTGGTCGACGCGTGGGCCGCCCGGGAAGGCCGGTACCGCGCTCCGCTGTCCGACTACGACCGGCAGAACCACCCTGTCACCGGCGTCCTCGTGCCGTGTCACGAGACGGACGAGGAATCCGTCGACGAGAAACTGTGGACCGACCTTCAGCAGGTCTTCAGACGCAACTGGATGCGGCGCAACGACCCCTACGATCCGCTGTTCCAGGTCCAGGTCGAAAGACAACGGTTCGAGAGCAGGCTGGCCCGCATGGTGGTGGTCGCCCAGAACCGCCTCATGGAGCAGGCCGTGCCGCGCCGGCTGCCCGCCGGGCCGTCGGCACCGCCCATGCCGGGACTCAACGTCCCGTACACGCCGCCCTCCAGCACCGACGATCCGACCGAGCCGCCGGGTCGTACGCCCCTGCGGAAGGATCAGGACGATGAGCTCTGAGACCGAGGCTCAGGACACCGGCCGGATAGTCACCTTCTATTCCTACAAGGGTGGCACGGGCCGCACGATGGCCCTGGTCAACGTCGGCTGGATCATGGCCAGCAACGGCAAGCGGGTGCTGCTGGTCGACTGGGACCTCGAGGCCCCCGGACTGCACCGGTATCTGCGCCCCTTCCTCCTCGACCCGAAGCTGCGGGACACCGACGGCCTGATCAACATGGTGAACTCCTTCGTCGGACAGGTGATACGCCCCGGGGAACCGCTGGAACCCGGCGCCGGGACCACCGTGATGAGTGACGACGAACTGCGTTCCCACGCCCGGCTCGGCCCTCGCACCACCGGCCTGGACCTGCGCTTCCCCGGGGGCGGCCGGCTCGACTTCCTGCCCGCCGGGCGGATGTCTCCCTCGTACTCCGCGGACGTCACCAGCTTCAACTGGCGCGCGTTCTACGAACGTCTGGGCGGCGGCTCCTTCCTCCAGGTGCTGCGGGAGGAGATGAAGGCTGCGTACGACTACGTCCTCATCGACAGCCGCACCGGCGTCAGCGACATCTCGGGGATCTGCACCACCGTCATGCCGGACGTCCTCGTCGACGGGTTCGTACTGAACCACCAGAGCATCGAAGGCGGCCTGGACGTCGCGCAGTCGGTGGCCTCGGAGGTGCGCCACCCCGTTCGCATCCTGCCCGTCCCCATGCGTGTCGAGGACGGCGAACAGGAACTGCTCGAATGGGGCCGCGACCTGGCCCGAGCCGAGTTCGGACCGTTCCTCTCCTGGCTGGGCGAATCGGAGCAGGACCAGTACTGGGGAGAGGTCGAGGTCCCCTACAAGAAGTACTACGCCTACGCCGAGATCCCGGCCACGGTCCGGGACCGGCCCTCCCAGCCGGGAAACCTGCTCGCGGCGTTCGAGCGGCTCACCTCGTGGATCACCGACGGCCGAGTGCGATCCCTCGCCCCCCATCCGGAGGACGAGCGGCAGCGGATGCGTGCCGCCTACCTCGACCCCAGGACGTCGTGGCCGCGCATCCACGTCAGCTACGCCTCGGCCGACCGAATGTGGGCGGAATGGATCGCGGCCAGGCTGGAGGTCATCGGATACCAGGTCTCGCTGCACAGCACCGCCGAACCGGACGCCGGGACGCTGCCCGAGGTCGCCCCCGTCCTGAAGGGGCGCGGACGGCTGCTCGCCCTGCTCTCCCCCGAGTACATGGCGCAGCGGCGTGCCCAGGACGTCTGGAAGCAGTTGCGAGGTCTTGAGAGCGCCGACAGAGCACTGCTGGCGGTACGCGTCCAGGAGTTCGAGACCACTGCTCGGGCCCCCTTCCGGGGACGGTTCGCCGCCGACCTCACCCACCGCACCCCCGAGGAGGCGGAGGCCCAACTGCTGTCGGTCGTCGGCCCGGTCCGCCGCGCCCGCGTCCCGGGCAGCGTCGCGCCGGCTCCCGACGCACCCGCCCCGCCGTTTCCCGGTACCTCCCCCTCGGTACAGCGAGTTCCATCCAGGAACGTGTCCTTCACCGGCCGGGGCTTCTTGCTGGAGCGGCTGCGCAACGGCTTCACCTCCGGCAGCACGACACAGGTCCTCTACGGGCTCGGTGGAGTGGGAAAGACACAGATCGCCCAAGAGTACGCACACCGGTTCAAAGCGGCCTATGACGTGGTCTGGTGGGTCCCCGCCGCGCAACCTGGTCTGATTCGCCCGGCCCTCGCCGATCTCGCCCCCCGTCTCGGCCTGGAGGTCGGCGAGGACGTGGGGAGCACAGCGGAGTCGGTGCTGCGGGCGTTACGACGGGGAGAGCCTTTCGACCGCTGGCTTCTGGTCTACGACAACGCCGGACGCCCCGAACAACTCGCGGCGTTCCTCCCGACGGGGCCGCCCGGTGGGCATGTCCTTCTCACATCCCGCGACCGGACCTGGGTGAACGACGCGGGACTGGTCGAGGTCGAGGTGTTCCAGCGTCAGGAGAGCACCGACCTGTTGCACCGCCTCAACACCGGACTCACGGCCTCCGACGCCGAGGAGGTGGCCAGGGAACTGGGCGACCTGCCGCTGGCCGTCGCCCAGGCCGCGGTCTGGCTCAGCGAGAGCAGTATGCCGGTGGCCACCTATCTGGCGCTGCTCAAGGACCGCCTCACCGAGGTGCTGCAGACGACCCAGTTACCGGAGCGGGACTACCCCCACTCGGCCGCGGCGACCTGGAACCTGGCGGTGGACGAACTGCGTCGGGTCAATCAGGCCGCGGCCGAGATGCTGGAGATCTGTTCCTTCTTCGGGCCCGACCCCATTCCGTTGCGGCTCCTCTACAGCAAAGCCGTCACCAAGGCGTTGACCCTGCCGTCGGGTGAGCCACGCGACGAGATGGCCGTCGCCCAACTGGTGCGTACGATCAATCGTTTCGGTCTGGCCAAGAGCGATCAGAGCAGCGCGACGCTCACGGTGCACCGGCTGGTGCAGGCGGTCATCCGCGACCAGGTCGACGACGCACGCACACCGCAGGCACGCGGTGTGGTGCACGCCGCGCTGGTGGACGCCGACCCGGGTGACCCCGACGTCCCCGCCGACTGGGACCGTTACGCGGAACTGCTGCCCCATCTGCGGCCCAGCCTGGCCGCCGAGAGCCCGGATCCCGAAGTGCGCAAGTGGGTCACCGATTCCGTGCGTTACCTGTGGAAACGCGGCCTGCGGGCAGACGGCCAGGAGCTCGCGGAACGCACACTGGCACGCTGGAAGACGTGCGGCATCGGGCACCCCGACGACCCACAGACCCTGATGCTCCGCATCCAGCTCGGCAACGTGCTGCGCTCCAGGGGGCGGCTGGAGAAGGCGTACGAGATCGACCGGGACACCTTCGAGCGGTTCCACCGCACCAAGGGCCCGGACTACGCGCACACGCTCGCGGCCGCCGGGAACGTCGCCGCCGACCTGCGCGCGCTGGGCCGCTACGTGGAGGCCCGGGAACTCGACCGCAAGACCCTCGACGGAGCCCTGCGGACGCTGGGGGACGACCACCCGCGCACCCTCATGTACACCAGCAACCTCGGTATGTCGGAGTACCTCGCGGGTGATCGCCGGGCGGCCCTCGATCTCCACGAACTCGCCTACCGGCAGCAGAGCGAGGCGCGCGGCCGGGACAACTTCTACTCCCTGCTGTTCGCCAGCAACTACGCCCGGGACCTGCGCGAGACGGGGAGTCTGAGGGAGGCCCTGGAACTGCTGCGCAACACCGTCCAGTTGTACGAACAGACACTCGGCGACGGCCACATGGAGACGCTGCGGACGCGCCGCAACCTCGCCGTGGCCCTGCGCCGGGCCGGTGACTACGAACAGGCGAGGAAGATCGACGAGGACATCCACTCCCGTTACGTCGAGGCGCACGGCACGGAACACACCGACACGCTCGCCGCGGCCTGCGGTCTCGCCTGCGACCTGGCGGCGCTCGGGGAGCCGCAGCGGGCACGGCAGCTGGCCGAGCGGGCGATGGACCGCTACAGCACCTACCTCGGGGCGGAGCACCCGGTCACGCTCGCCTGTGCCACCAACCTCTCGGTCTACCGGCGGTTGACGGCCAGTACGGACTCCGCACGGGAGCTGTCCCACATGGCTCTGCACCAGATGTCACGGATCGTCGGGGAGAGTCACCCGTACAGCCTCAGCTGCATGATCAATCACGCGAACGACCTCGCTCTGGCCGGCGACCTGGAAGAAGCGGTCGAGTGGGACCGGCGTGCGCGGCGGTACTTCCTCGACATCCTGGGCCCCGACCACTACGACGCCATCAGCATCACCTCCAACCTGGGCCTGAGCCTGCGGGCGATCGGCCGTACGGAGGAGGCCGGGCAGTTGGCGGAGGAGGCGGCGCGCAGGGCCCGGGACAAGCTGGGCGAGGCGCACCCCACGACCCGGACGATACTGTCCGGAAAACGACTCGACTCCGACATCGAACCACCGACCACCTGATCAGCGGACGTCATCCGCCCCAAGCGCCACACGGAGCCCACGGGGTACCTATGATGGCCTCTTTCCTCCGCCGCCGTACCAGAGCGATCGATGCCGATGTCCGCCACCAACGCCCCGCCCGCCGCGCCGGACAGCGGGACGGAGTCCGTGCCCTTCCGGCAGTTCCTGCTGAAGATTCACAGCCGGTGCAATCTGGCCTGTACGTACTGCTACATGTACGAGGCGGCCGACCAGAGTTGGCGGCAACGCCCCAGGAGCATGGCCCCGGCGACGGTCCGGCGGGCGGCGCGGCTGATGGCCGAACACGCCGCAGAGCACGAACTGTCCGAGGTGCACGTGGTGTTGCACGGCGGTGAGCCGCTGCTGGTCGGACCGGACCACCTGGAAACACTCCTCGGGACGGTCACCGACGCCCTGGACGGGATCGCCGCACCTCGCTTCACCCTGCAGACCAACGGCATCCGGCTCGCCGAGGACCCGCGACTGCTCCCCGTTCTCGACCGTCACGGCGTCCGGATCGGGGTGAGCCTGGACGGCACCCCGGCCGGGCACGACCGGCACCGGAGGCGAGCCGACGGGCGGGGCAGTCACGCCGCCACCGCCCGCGCGCTCGAACTGCTCACGGACCCGGCCCACCGGCACCTGTTCGCCGGCCTGTTGTGCGTGATCGACCCCACCACCGACCCGCTGGAGACGTACGACGCGCTCCTGAAGTTCGCTCCGCCCCGGCTGGACCTCTTACTCCCGCACGGGACCTGGCAGGCTCCGCCGCCCGGGCTCGCCGCACGGACCTCCCCGCCCTCGGCTCCACCCGCACCGGGTGGGACCACACGTGCCACCCCGTACGCCGACTGGCTGCTTCCGGTCTTCGACCGCTGGTACGGCGCCCCGAGCCGGGAGACCGGCATCCGCCTGTTCGAGGAGATCATGGTGCTGCTGCTCGGCGGCACCGCCCGCAGCGAGGTGGTCGGTCTCACACCCATCGACCTCGTCGTCGTGGAGACCGACGGGGCGATCGAGCAGGCCGACTCCCTCAAGGTGAGCTATCCCGGGGCGCCCGAGACCGGACTGCACGTGTTCCGCGACACCTTCGCCGACGCCGCCGCGCATCCCGCCTTCCGCGCCCGGCAGCGCGGGTTGAAGGGGCTCGGCCCGGTCTGCCACTCCTGCTCCCGCTCCCGCGTGTGCGGCGGCGGTCTGTATGCCCACAGATACTCGCCCGGAGCCACCCCGGTCTTCTCGGCTCCCTCCGTGTACTGCGACGACCTGGCGGTACTGGTCGACCACATCGGCACGCGGCTGCGCCGGGACGTCGCCGCGCTGACCGCGCCCCGGCGGAAGGCGTCCCGATGACAGCGGCGACGGAGCGGGGGGCCGGCGTCGCACCACGCCCCGGCCAGGATCTCGTCCCGCACACCGTGCCCGCCCTCGTCTTCAGGGCCCTGGCCCGCGCCCGCGGCGGTGCGACCGCCGTGGACCTGCTGCGGAACGGGCAACTGAGCAAACGCATGCTGATGGTGCGGGCCCTGCGCCGGGCGGCGGACGGGCATCCGGAGGAGGGCACCGCGGAAGCGGCGTACCGCGCCCTGGTCGAACTGAACCGGCGGGACCGCGCGGCATGGCACGAGGTCATGCTGCACCCCTACCTGGACGAGGGACTGACCCGGGCCCTCACCGCGCTGGACCGCGGACTGCCCACCGATCTGCGGTGGTTGGAACACCTGACGGCGGATCCGGGTCGGCGGGCATGGCACCGCGTCGACGCCCTCTGTGACGGCACGGCACTCGAACTGCGGCTCGCCGACCACGGCCCCTTCCGTGAGGCGCACGGTCACGAGCTCGCCGAACCGCTCACCGCAGGGCAGACACAGGAGTGGACCCAGGCGCTGCGTGCCGCCTGGACCGTGCTCGTGACGCGGCACCCCTGGCACGCGCAGACCATCGCCGCCGGCCTGACCACCGTGGTCCCGCTGCGTCCCAAGCACGATGGCACCGAGGTGAGTTCCGCGGCCCGGCGGGCCTTCGGAGCCGTCGCCGTCTCCCTGCCCGACGACCCGGTGCTGCTCGCCCTGACCCTCGTGCACGAGTTTCTGCACGTCCAACTCGGGGCGCTGCTCGACCTGTTGCCCCTGCACGGCCCTCCGACGGACGCCCGCTACCACGCCCCGTGGCGGCCCGATCCGCGACCGGCCGGAGCGCTGCTCCAGGGGACGTACGCGCATCTGGGCGTGACGGACTTCTGGCGCGCCGAAGTCGCCTCCGGGACGGGAGGCGAGCGGGCCCGACGCGAGTACGACACCTGGCGCGAGCACACCGACACCGCCGTCGGCACGCTCCTCGAAAGCGGCGAACTCCTGCCCGCGGGCGAGCGGTTCGTGACGGAGCTGCGGGAGGCCGTGCGTCGCCGGTCCGTGCCGGCGGGGACGCTGCGAGGCAGAGCGGACCTCGTCCATGACCTTCGCGAATTGGGGCTCCGGGCCGGAGACACCGTCCTCGTGCACTCCGCCCTGAGTACGGTCGGGCCCGTCTCCAACGGCGCCGAGACCATGGTGAGCGCGCTGTCCGAAGTCCTCGGGCCCGACGGGACGCTCGTGATGTACACCCCGACACCCGACGACGCCCGCGCCGCGACGCCCGCGCCCGCGCCGTACACCGCAGCGGGCCTCGGCGTCGGTGTCCTGGCCGAGACGGTACGGACCCGGCCGGCCGCCCTGCGCAGCGCTCATCCGCGGAGTGCCTTCACCGCGCTGGGCGCCCAGGCGGACCACATCACCTCCGACCACTCCCCCGACTGCTCCCTGGGCGAGGAGTCACCGCTGGGCAGACTGGAGAAGCTCGACGCCCGGGTGCTGTTGCTGGGGACCGGTTTCGAGGCGTGCACCGCGTTCCACCTGGCGGAGTACCGCGTCCCGAGCCGTCTCGCGGGCCTGCCCGAAGGCGCCGACCCACACCTGGACACCTCCCCGTTCGCAGCGCTGGGGGCCGCCTTCGAGGCGACCGGGGCGGTGCGCTCCGGCCGGGTCGGCCATGCCCACTGCCGCCTGTTCGACTTCGCTGACGCCGTCGCGTTCGCCGTGGGGCGGCTGGCGGACAGGGCCCCCGGGGAGTGACCGTCCGGGAAGAAGCAGGGCCCGACCCCGAGGAGTCAGGCCCCTGCCGACCCGCACTGCGCAAGGTCAGCGGCATGGTGGTGCGTCAGCCGCTACACGTTGAAGCGGAACTCGACGACGTCCCCGTCCTGCATCACGTAGTCCTTGCCCTCCATACGGGCCTTGCCCTTGGCGCGGGCCTCGGCCACCGAGCCGGTTTCGACCAGGTCGGTGAAGGAGATCACTTCGGCCTTGATGAAGCCCTTCTGGAAGTCGGTGTGGATCACACCGGCCGCCTCGGGGGCCGTCGCGCCCTTCTTGATGGTCCAGGCGCGGGATTCCTTGGGGCCGGCCGTGAGGTAGGTCTGCAGGCCCAGCGTGTCGAAGCCGACACGGGCGAGGGTGGCGAGGCCCGGCTCCACCGCGCCGACCGACTCCAGGAGCTCCATCGCGTCCGCCTCGTCCAGCTCGGCGAGGTCCTGCTCCAGCTTGGCGTTGAGGAAGATCGCCTCGGCGGGCGCCACCAGGGCGCGCTGCTCGTTCTTGAAGTCCTCGTCGGTCAGCTCGTCCTCGTCGACGTTGAAGACGTACAGGAACGGCTTGGTGGTGAGCAGGTGCAGGTCGTGGAGGAGCTCCTCGTTGCCGGATCCCTGCACGATGCCCTGGGAGAAGAGGGTGTCGCCCTTCTCCAGGATCTCCTTGGCGGCCTCGACGGCGGCGACCTTCGGGGCGATGTCCTTCTTGATGCGCGACTCCTTCTGGAGCCGGGGCAGGACCTTCTCGATGGTCTGGAGGTCGGCGAGGATCAGCTCGGTGTTGATCGTCTCGATGTCGTCCTTGGGCGAGACCTTGCCGTCGACGTGGACGACGTTCTCGTCCTGGAAGGCACGGATGACCTGGCAGATCGCGTCCGACTCGCGGATGTTCGCGAGGAACTTGTTGCCGAGGCCCTCTCCCTCGCTGGCGCCGCGCACGATGCCCGCGATGTCGACGAAGTCGACGGTCGCCGGGAGGACGCGCTGCGAGCCGAAGATCTCGGCCAGCTTGGCCAGGCGCTCGTCCGGGACGCCCACGACGCCGACGTTCGGCTCGATCGTGGCGAACGGGTAGTTGGCCGCCAACACGTCGTTCTTGGTCAGGGCGTTGAACAGGGTCGACTTGCCGACATTGGGCAGACCGACGATTCCGATCGTGAGCGACACGTTTGCGACTTCCCGTACGTAGGAGGGCCAGGCGGCCGGGGCTGGAGCGGCTGGGCCTGGGGCCGGCCCGGAGCCTGTCCGGCGGATCGTGCCCCAGCGGCCGGAAGGCCGGCCGATCCCCCAGTTTACGGCGTACCGGCACCCGCACCGGCGAGGTATCGAACGCTTGGCCAAGGTCCGCTCGACGGCGTGTCTGTGAACCCATTCGGCACATTAACCGACCTAAGTTGGACGAGTGGAGCAGCAGCAAAGGGCGTACCCCCCGCATCCCCCTCGGACCGGGCCGCAGCGCGGCGCCTCGCCCCTGCCGCCGCAGGCGGGCAGAGGGGGCCGGGTTCCCGGCGCGGGTGGGCCGCGTCGTGCTCCGGTCGCGCGCGGGCCCGTACCGCCTCCGGTCCGCGCCGTGCGGAGCATCGCGCGGGCCGTGCGCCGGATGCCGAATCCACGCCTCACCGGACTGGGCTGCGGGTTGTTCTGCGGAGTCTCGATGGTGGTGCTGGCCGGCCTCGACCGGCTGCTCCTCGGCGCGTCCGCGACCGTGTACGGCGTGCTGTTCCTCCTGGTCAGCGCGTTGAGCGCGGGGTGGGTGCGGCGCGGGGACCTGGCGAGCGCGCCCGTCGTCGTACCGATCGCCTTCGCGGTGGGGCTGCCGCTGCTCGCCGAGGGCGAGGGCGGCCTCGGAGGGCATCTGATGGCCCTGGTCACCGCCCTCGCCCTGGAGGCCGGCTGGCTCTACGGCGGCACCCTCGTCGCCGGCGTCATCGTGACCGTGCGCAAGCTGCGGCTGATGGCCCGCCGGGTCGCCGAACGGGAGAGGGACCGGGTGGGCGAGGGGGAGCGGGGCGGCTCGGCCCGGGAGGGGCGAGTTCGGGTCGGTGGGCAGGGTGGGCGGAGCCGGGACGGGGGGCCGGGGCGGGGAGCAGCGCCTGGCACGCGCGGACCGGGATCGTACGACCACCGGCCCGTCGGGCCCAGGTCACCACGGCCTCCGGCCCAGCCACGCCGTACCGTGCCGCGGGGGTAAGGGGCGCTCGTGTGCCGGGTCGCGAGAGGCCGTCGTACGGGTGCGGCTGCGTGGGGCTTCTCGCGCAGTTTCCCCGCGCCCCTAAAAGACCAGGCCCCTGCGGGCCTGGAAAGCGACGGGACTGCCAGCCTGGGAGACCAGGCCCCTGCGGGCCTGGGAGACCAATGTCCTGCGGGTCTCGAAAGCGGCGGGGCTGCGGGTGAAAAGCACGGGGCGCAGCCCCTGCTTTTCAGGGGCGCGGGAACTGCGCGAGAAGCCCCACCGGAGCCGCACCCGGCAACGCATCCGAACCCGAACCCGCACACGCACACGCACACGCATCCGCCTAGCCGGCCTTCGCCGCTCTCATCGCCGCGCCCACGATGCCCGCGTTGTTCTGCAGCTGGGCCGGGACGATCTCCGCCCTGATGCCCTCGATGAGGTGGAGGAACTTCGCGGACTTGCGGCTGACGCCGCCACCGACGATGAAGAGCTCGGGCGAGAAGAGCATCTCGACGTGGGCGAGGTACTTGGTGACGCGCTTGGCCCAGTGCTCCCAGGTCAGCTCGTGGTCGTCCTTGGCCTTGGTGGAGGCGCGGGTCTCGGCGTCGTGGCCGTGCAGTTCCAGGTGGCCCAGCTCCGTGTTGGGGACGAGGACGCCGTCGGAGAAGACGGCACTGCCGATACCCGTGCCGAAGGTGAGCAGGATGACCGTGCCCTGCCGGTCGCGCCCGGCGCCGAACTGGACCTCGGCCACACCCGCCGCGTCCGCGTCGTTCACCACGGTCACCGGCAGGCCGCCGATCCGCTCGCTCAGCAGGGCGCGCGCGTCGACGTCGATCCAGCTCTTGTCGACGTTGGCCGCCGTACGGATCGTGGCACCGCCCGTGACCACACCGGGGAAGGTGATGCCGACCGGGCCGGTCCAGCCGAAGTGGTCGACGACCTCCTTGACCCCGTCGGCCACCGCGTCGGGCGTCGCCGGGTGCGGGGTCAGCACCTTGTACCGCTCGTCCGCCAGGTCCCCCAGGTCCAGGTCCACGGGAGCGCCCTTGATACCCGAACCACCGATGTCCACGCCGAAGATGTGCATGGCCCTACGTTACGTCGTACGACTGTTAGTCACGTTCCCGAGGTGGCAGACCGCCGACGGGCGCGGGAATCCTCACGTCCCCGAACGGGTACGGCCCCGGAACCTTCACGTCCCGGGGCCGTACGCGGGCGTTCGCGGGGTCAGGCGCCCTGGCCGGTGCGCTCGGCGACCAGGGAGGCCGCCTCCTCGCGCAGGTCGCGGCGGAGCTCCTTGGGCAGGGAGAAGGTGATCGACTCCTCGGCGGCCTTCACCAGTTCGACGTCCTCGTAGCCGTGCTGCGACAGCCACTCCAGGACCTCTTCGACGAGGACCTCCGGCACGGAGGCGCCCGAGGTGACGCCGACGGTCTCCACGCCCTCCAGCCAGGCCTCGTCGATCTCGCTCGCGAAGTCCACCAGGTAGGCCTCGCGGGCGCCGGCGAGCTTGGCGACCTCGACGAGCCGGACCGAGTTGGAGGAGTTGCGGGAGCCGACCACGATGACCAGTTCCGCCTGGGCGCCCATCTGCTTCACGGCGAGCTGACGGTTCTGCGTGGCGTAGCAGATGTCGTCGCTCGGCGGCGAGACGAGCAGCGGGAACTTCTCCTTGAGCGCGCCGACCGTCTCCATCGTCTCGTCGACGGAGAGCGTGGTCTGGGAGAGCCAGACGATCTTGGACGGGTCGCGGACCTCGACCTTGGCGACGTCCTCGGGACCGTCGACCAGCTGGATGTGGTCCGGGGCCTCACCCGAGGTGCCGATGACCTCTTCGTGGCCCTCGTGCCCGATCAGGAGGATGTCGAAGTCGTCCTGCGCGTACCGGATCGCTTCCTTGTGGACCTTGGTGACCAGCGGGCAGGTCGCGTCGATGGTGGCGAGCTTGCCGCGGGCGGCCTCTTCGTGGACGGTCGGGGCGACGCCGTGCGCCGAGAACATGACGATGTTGCCCTCGGGGACCTCCTCCGTCTGCTCGACGAAGATGGCGCCCTTCTTCTCCAGTGTCTGCACGACGTACTTGTTGTGGACGATCTCGTGGCGGACGTAGATCGGGGCCCCGTACTGCTCCAGGGCCTTCTCGACGGCGATCACCGCGCGGTCGACGCCCGCGCAGTAGCCACGCGGGGCGGCGAGGAGGACACGGCGGCGGCCAGGCGAAGCGGTCATGTCCTCCATCGTAGGGGGTTCCCCGGCGGGGGCTTGGCCGACGGGCGGCGCGCGAGGGGGTGGGGGGTGCCTGTGCGTCGGCGGGTGCGGGTGCGTGGGGCTTCTCGCGCAGTTCCCCGGGCCCCTGCACAGCAGGGGCTGCGCCCCGGGCTTTTCGGTCCTGCGCGAGCAACCACGAACCACCGGCTTTGTCCGTACCCCCCGCTACGCTCGGCCGCATGGCTCTGAACACGTCCGCCGAATCCCCCCTCCCCGTCGGCGAGGTCTCCCGCCTCATCGGTGGCTGGATCGACCGGCTCGGCGCGGTGTGGGTGGAGGGGCAGATCACGCAGTTGTCGCGGCGGCCGGGTGCGGGCGTCGTGTTCCTCACGCTGCGGGACCCGTCGCACGACATCTCCGTGGGCGTGACCTGCTACCGGCAGGTGTTCGACGCGGTGGCCGACGTGGTGAGCGAGGGCGCCCGGGTCGTCGTCCTGGCGAAGCCGGAGTGGTACGCGCCGCGCGGGCAGCTGTCGCTGCGGGCCACCGAGATAAAGCCGGTCGGGGTCGGTGAACTGCTGGCCCGACTGGAACAGTTGAAGAAGTCGCTGGCGAGCGAGGGGCTGTTCGCGACCGAGCGCAAGAAGCCACTGCCCTTCCTGCCGCAGCTCATCGGGCTCGTCTGCGGCCGCGCCTCGGCAGCCGAGCGGGACGTGCTGGAGAACGCGCGGCACCGCTGGCCGGCCGTCCGCTTCGAGGTGCGCAACGTCGCCGTGCAGGGTGTGCACGCGGTGCCGCAGGTCGTGCAGGCGGTGAAGGAGCTGGACGCCCTGGAGGGCGTGGACGTCATCGTGGTGGCGCGCGGCGGCGGCAGTGTCGAGGACCTCCTGCCGTTCTCCGACGAGCAGCTCGTACGGGCGGTCGCGGCCTGTCGTACGCCGGTGGTGTCGGCGATCGGGCACGAGCCGGACACGCCGTTGCTGGACTACGTGGCGGACCTGCGCGCGTCCACGCCGACCGACGCGGCCAAGAAGGTCGTACCGGACGTGGGCGAGGAGTACGAGCGCGTGCGGTGGCTGCGGGACCGGGCGCGACGGTGCGTGCAGGCGTTCGTGGAGCGGGAGGAGCGGGGGCTGGCCCATGCGTTGGCGCGCCCTTCGATAGAGGACCCGCACCGCATGATCGACGAGCGTGCCGACCACGTGGCCTCGTTGCTCGACCGGGGACGCCGCTGCCTCGGGCACCATCTGGACCGCGCTGTCTCGGAGTTGACGCACACGCACGCGCGCGTGGTGGCCCTCTCCCCCGCGGCGACGCTCCAGCGGGGGTACGCGGTGCTGCAGAAGGCGGACGGGCATGTGATCCGCGCCCCCGGCGAGGTCGGGCCGGAGGAGCCGTTGCGGGCGCGGGTGGCTGAGGGCGAGTTCGTCGTACGGGTCGAGGGAGCGGGGACCGGCCACGGGACCGGGACTGTCGGAGGGGACGCATAAGGTGGGCCGCATGACCAGCAACGTGAGTGAGGCGGAGGCGACGACCGAGGCCGCCGGGGTCTCCGAGGCCGATCGCGCCCTCGGGTACGAGCAGGCGCGGGACGAGCTGATCGAGGTCGTCCGGCGCCTGGAGGCGGGCGGTACGACGCTGGAGGAGTCCCTCGCCCTCTGGGAGCGCGGCGAGGAGCTGGCCAGGGTCTGCCGGCGCTGGCTGGACGGGGCGCGGGCGCGGCTGGACGCGGCGCTGGCGGACGAGTCGGCGGAGTCTGCGGCCGACGGGAAGGCCGGGGGCACCGAGTAGCGGGGAGCGTCCCCGACGGGGGTCCGTGTGCCACCCCGATCTGAGCCTCACAGCAGCCATGACGTAGGGCCCCGGCGCACGCGCCGGGGCCCTACGCAGCTCTCGTCCCACCGCAGCGCGGTCACTCCGTCGCGAGCGGAGGTCACTCCGTCGTGAGCGGAGGTCACTCCGTCGTGAGCGGAGGTCACTCCGTCGTGAGCGGAGGTCACTCCGTCGTGAGCGGAGGTCACTCCGTCGTGAGCGGAGGTCACTCCGTCGTGAGCGGGGGTCACTCCGTCGTGAGCGCCTCGGCCATCTTCGTCAGCTGGGTGAAGGACGCGGAGCCGGTGACGACGGTGGTGGAGCCCTGGCCCTGGAGGACGAGGGCGTCGTAGCGGTCGCCCTCGTACCGGGTCCAGGTCTCGTCGCCGATCTCCTGCGTGGTCCCGGTCTTCTTCGCGTCCTGGGTGGCGTCCGCGATGAACCGGGACGGCTTCTCGGCGGATTGCTCGATCCCCACGTACTGCCCGTCGGGGTCGTGGAACCCGAGGTGCCAGCGGTCGGACTCGTCGCCCCGGAAGCGGACGGAGGTCGCCGTCCAGGTGGCGGGCAGGCCTTCGGGCGCCGCCACCGGATAGGAGGCCGCGCGACGCGCCGTCAGCAGTTCGACGCGGTAGTCGACGCGCTTGGGCTTCTGCTCGGTCTCGTCGTGCGGGATGAAGAGATAGATCACCCATGCCGCCAGCATGATGAGCCCCAGGGAGAGGACCATGTCGCGAACGGTCTGCTTGCCTTTCGTACCTGCCACGGCCTCATCGTCGCAGGTGCCCTGGTCTGCTCATCCGTGGGGTCCCCTGCTCATTCTGTCGAACTGACGATAGAGTCGAGCGGAACCCTCATCCGGCCGTCGTCGTATCAGAAAGGTGCGCTCCGATGACCGAGAACCATCATCTGCCGTCCGAGCTCGAAGTCCCCTCCGAGGCCCCCGACCGCAACCTCGCCCTGGAGCTCGTACGGGTGACCGAGGCGGCCGCGATGGCCGCGGGCCGCTGGGTCGGCCGCGGGGACAAGAACGGGGCGGACGGAGCGGCCGTTCGCGCCATGCGGACCCTCGTCTCCACCGTGTCGATGAACGGTGTCGTCGTGATCGGGGAGGGCGAGAAGGACGAAGCCCCGATGCTCTTCAACGGCGAGCGTGTCGGTGACGGCACGGGGCCCGAGTGCGACATCGCCGTGGACCCGATCGACGGTACGACGCTGACCGCCAAGGGCATGACGAACGCGATCGCCGTGCTGGCCGCGGCCGACCGGGGGACGATGTTCGACCCGTCGGCCGTCTTCTACATGGACAAGCTGGTCACCGGGCCCGAGGCGGCCGACTTCGTCGACATCGACGCGCCCGTCTCCGTGAACATCCGCCGGGTCGCCAAGGCCAAGCGGTCCGCCCCTGACGACGTGACCGTGGTCATCCTGGACCGCCCCCGGCACGAGGGGATCATCAAGGAGATCCGGGAGGCCGGTGCGCGGATCAAGCTGATCTCCGACGGCGATGTCGCGGGCTCGATCCTGGCGCTGCGGGAGGGCACGGGCGTCGATCTGCTCCTCGGGGTGGGCGGTACGCCCGAGGGCATCATCTCCGCCTGCGCGGTGAAGTGTCTCGGCGGCACGATCCAGGGCAAGTTGTGGCCGAAGGACGACGCGGAGCGACAGCGGGCGATCGACGCGGGGCACGACCTCGACCGGGTGCTGACGACCGACGACCTGGTGTCCGGGGAGAACGTGTTCTTCGTGGCCACGGGGATCACCGACGGTGAGCTGCTGCGAGGGGTGCGGTACCGGTCGGAGACCGCGACCACCGACTCGATCGTGATGCGGTCGAAGTCGGGGACGGTGCGCCGGATCGATTCGACGCACCGGTTGAGCAAGCTGCGGGCCTACAGCTCCATCGACTTCGAGAAGGCCAAGTAGCTCCGCCGGTCGCGCGGTACCCCGCGCCCTGGCAGTAACCACACCAGGAGGGCGCCCTCTTGTGCGGAGAGGGCGCCCTCCTGGTGCGGGTGCGGGGCCTAACCGGCCGCGGCTATCGTCCCGTTCGTCCTCGCGGCCTTCTTCATTTCGAGGTCCCGGCGGCGCCTGCGGGCCAGCACCACGCGGCGTTCGGCCGCGGTGAGGCCGCCCCAGACGCCGTAGGGCTCGGGTTGCAGGAGTGCGTGTTCCCGGCACTCGACCATGACGGGGCAGCGGGCACAGACACGCTTGGCGGCTTCCTCGCGGGAGAGCCGGGACGCGGTGGGTTCCTTGGAGGGGGCGAAGAACAGCCCGGCCTCGTCACGCCGGCACACGGCCTCCGTGTGCCACGGGGCGTCCTGATCCCTGTCTCGCACTGGCACCCGCTGGGGCGGAACAGCAGCGACCTGCAGGGACGAATGCGGCGGATGCAGCACGGTCTACTCCTGACGACGGCTTCGCGAGCGAGAGACGATGCAGCAAGGCCTACCCGCTGTGCGCGGGCCTATGCACTGAGTCCCGAACCGCTGGAATTCGTTGTCAACACCGTGTGGTCACAACCGGACCGGATCGCTCGGGGGCTGTCCGGGCGTGGTCGAATTCACAACCGTCAACGATCCAGATGTTTGCGCAAATGATCGTCCACCTTGCGGGCGACATGGTCGGTGACCCGGCCGAGGAGGTCGGAGATCACCTTGCCCCGCTTGGGTTTCGCCTCGACGCTCCCGAGGACGGCCAGCCCGTCCACGTAGACCACGGGGGCGTCGGTCTCGCTCGAATCCAGCGCGTCCACCGTGAAGTCGCCGAGGACGGCGCCGCCGCTGCCGCGCAGCGAGACGTTCTCCGGGACGCGGATCTCGACGCTGCCGAAGACCGAGATCGCCTTGATCATCACCTGGCGGTGCTCGAAGAGCGCCTCGCTCAGGTCCAGTTCGACACTGCCGAATATCGCCCAGGCGTGGATACGGCGGCCGGGCCGCCAACGGCCCTTGCGCGTCGAGGCGCTGAAGACGGCGACCAGACGGTCGTCGGGGTCGATCGGGATGGCGCCGGGCGTGGGCCGGTTGGGCACGGAGGAGACGGGCGGCACATACACCTGACCCGCCTTGCGGGCCTGGCCCGCCGGCAGGTCCCGTACGAAGACGTCCAGCTCGCCCACCGTCTTCGCGGCGAGCACGCCCTCGACCCGCTCGGCGTGCTCGTCCGCGGTGAGGCGGCCCTCGGCGAGAGCGTCGCGCAGGAGGTCGGCGATCCGGTCGCGGTCGGCGTCGGAGGCGCGCAGTTGGGCAGCGGACAACGGCGGTTCCTGGGTGGGGCGCTTCTGAAGGTCCACGGCAGCAGCGTACCCACTCGCGATAGATCGCGACCAGGGGTGTGGACAACTCGGGGCCGACGAACTGAGCCTTACCTCACAAGCCCGGCTCCCGAGGCAGGTTCTACGCTGGTGGACGCTGCCGATGGAGGCCAGCCGCGCCGTCTTGTCGAGCGCCGAGCGCCGAGTGCCGAGTGAGGAATGGGCGACATGCCTGAGTTCGAGTACACCGATCTGCTCCCCATGGGAGAGGACACCACCCCGTACCGGCTGGTGACCTCCGAGGGTGTCTCCACCTTCGAGGCCGACGGGCGGACGTTCCTCAAGGTGGAGCCGGAGGCGCTGCGCAAGCTGGCCGCCGAGGCGATCCACGACATCCAGCACTATCTGCGTCCGGCGCACCTCGCGCAGCTCCGCCGGATCATCGACGACCCCGAGGCGTCGAGCAACGACAAGTTCGTCGCGCTCGACCTGCTGAAGAACGCGAACATCGCGGCCGCCGGTGTGCTGCCCATGTGCCAGGACACCGGTACGGCGATCGTGATGGGCAAGCGCGGGCAGAACGTCCTCACGGCGGGCGGCGACGAGAGCGCCCTGTCCCAGGGCATCTACGACGCCTATCTGAACCTCAACCTGCGCTACTCGCAGATGGCTCCGCTCACCATGTGGGAGGAGAAGAACACCGGGTCGAACCTGCCGGCGCAGATCGAGCTGTACGCCACCGACGGCGGCGCGTACAAGTTCCTGTTCATGGCCAAGGGCGGCGGCAGCGCCAACAAGAGCTTCCTCTACCAGGAGACGAAGGCCGTCCTCAACGAGGCGTCCATGATGAAGTTCCTGGAGGAGAAGATCCGTTCGCTGGGTACGGCCGCCTGTCCGCCGTACCACCTCGCGATCGTGGTGGGCGGCACGAGCGCCGAGTACGCGCTGAAGACCGCGAAGTACGCCTCCGCGCACTACCTGGACGAGATTCCGGCCGAGGGGTCGCCGCTCGGGCACGGTTTCCGGGACAAGGAGCTGGAGGAGAAGGTCTTCGAGCTGACGCAGAAGATCGGGATCGGCGCGCAGTTCGGCGGCAAGTACTTCTGCCACGACGTGCGGGTCGTCCGGCTGCCCCGGCACGGTGCCTCCTGCCCTGTCGCGATCGCCGTGTCCTGCTCGGCCGACCGCCAGGCCGTCGCGAAGATCACCGCCGAGGGCGTCTTCCTGGAGCAGCTGGAGACGGACCCGGCGCGGTTCCTGCCGGAGACCACGGACGAGCACCTGGAGTCCGACGGCGACGTGGTCGAGATCGACCTCAACCAGCCGATGGACGACATCCTCGCCGAGCTGACCAAGTACCCGGTGAAGACGCGGCTGTCGCTCTCCGGGCCGCTGGTCGTGGCGCGTGACATCGCGCACGCCAAGATCAAGGAGCGGCTCGACGCGGGTGAGGAGATGCCGCAGTACCTGAAGGACCACCCCGTGTACTACGCGGGACCGGCGAAGACGCCCGAGGGGTACGCGTCGGGGTCGTTCGGTCCGACGACGGCCGGGCGGATGGACTCCTACGTGGAGCAGTTCCAGGCGGCCGGCGGCTCCAAGGTGATGCTGGCGAAGGGCAACCGGTCGCAGCAGGTCACGGACGCGTGCGGGACGCACGGCGGCTTCTACCTCGGCTCCATCGGCGGCCCCGCCGCCCGCCTCGCGCAGGACTGCATCAAGAAGGTCGAGGTCGTCGAGTACGAGGAGCTCGGCATGGAGGCCGTCTGGAAGATCGAGGTCGAGGACTTCCCGGCGTTCATCGTCGTCGACGACAAGGGCAACGACTTCTTCAAGGACCCGGCCCCGGCGCCCACCTTCACGTCGATCCCCGTGCGGGGTCCCGGGCTGGCGTAGCGCCCCCTCGGACACCTGAGGAGTCATGACGGCGGCGGGACCCGGGACCGGGGCCCGCCGCCGCACGGCATGGTCACCCTCACGGGGTAAGGCCGGGAACACCACGGGCGGCCGGGACGCTGTACCGGGCATGAGTGACTACCGCGTCGAACACGACTCCATGGGCGAGGTCCGCGTACCGGCGGACGCCAAGTGGCGGGCCCAGACCCAGCGGGCCGTCGAGAACTTCCCGATCTCCGGGCAGCACATCGAGCGCGCCCACATCGAGGCCCTGGCCCGGATCAAGGGCGCGGCCGCCAAGGTCAACGCCGAACTGGGCGTGCTCGACAAGGACATCGCCGAGGCGATCCGGGAGGCCGCCGAGGAGGTCGCCGAAGGCCGCTGGGACGAGCACTTCCCGGTGGACGTGTTCCAGACGGGCTCGGGGACGTCGTCGAACATGAACACCAACGAGGTCGTCGCCACCCTGGCGAGCGAGCGGCTCGGGCGTGACGTGCATCCGAACGACCACGTCAACGCCTCGCAGTCGTCCAACGACGTCTTCCCGTCCTCGATCCACATCGCCGCCACCGCCGCCGTGACGCGTGATCTCATTCCCGCCCTGGAGCACCTCGCCGACGCTCTCACCCGCAAGTCCGTGGAGTTCGCGGATGTCGTGAAGTCCGGTCGTACACATCTCATGGACGCCACGCCGGTGACTCTCGGCCAGGAGTTCGGCGGCTACGCGGCCCAGGTGCGGTATGGCGTCGAGCGGCTCACGGCCTCGCTCCCCCGGCTCGCCGAACTCCCCCTGGGCGGAACGGCGGTGGGGACGGGCATCAACACGCCGCCCGGATTCTCCGCCGCCGTCATCGCGGAGGTCGCGCGGGTCACCGGGCTGCCGCTCACCGAGGCGCGGGACCACTTCGAGGCGCAGGGCGCGCGGGACGGGATCGTCGAGACGTCCGGCCAGCTCCGTACGATCGCCGTCTCCCTCACCAAGATCGCCAACGATCTGCGGTGGATGGCGTCTGGGCCGCGGACCGGTCTGGCGGAGATCTCCCTGCCCGACCTCCAGCCCGGCTCCTCGATCATGCCCGGCAAGGTCAACCCGGTGATCCCGGAGGCCGTGCTGATGGTCGCCGCGCAGGTCACGGGCAATGACCTCACGGTCACCACGGCGGGCGCCTCCGGCAACTTCGAGCTCAACGTCATGCTGCCGGTGATCGCCAAGAACGTCCTGGAGTCCGTCCGGCTGCTCGCGAACGTCTCGCGGCTGCTCGCCGACCGGACCGTGGACGGGATCGTCGCCGACCGGGAGCGGGCCCGTGAGTACGCCGAGTCGTCCCCGTCCGTGGTCACCCCGCTCAACAAGTACATCGGATACGAGGAGGCCGCGAAGGTCGCCAAGAAGGCGCTCGCGGAACGCAGGACCATCCGTGAGGTGGTCCTGGACAGCGGTTACGTGGAGCGTGGCGATCTGACACTGGAACAGCTCGACGAGGCGCTGGATGTGCTGCGGATGACGCGGCCGTGACGGGACGGCGAGTTCCGGCCTTCGTGGGTGTCCTCCGGGTAACCGATTCCCGCCAAGGCGTGAACCGTGACCGGTACCGCAGCGTCATATGCGCATGACACCTAATATCTGCGCATGGGAGACGACGGAGTGGTGAGACGAGTGGAAGCGGGCGGGTCGACGGCGTTCTGGGAGCCGGGCAGTCAGATCCTGTGGCGCTACCGGGAGAACGGCGGCGAGAGCTTCCACATCGCGCGTCCGGTCACGGTGGTGCGCGACGACGCGGAACTGCTGGCCGTGTGGATGGCGCCCGGTACCGAGTGTGTACGGCCCGTGCTGGCGGACGGCACCTCGTTGAACTCGGAACCCCTGACGTCCCGCTACAAGAAGCCGCGCGGCGTGCGGCTCGGCCGCTGGTCCGGCACCGGGGTGCTGAAGCTGGCACGGCCGGGCGAGCCGTGGTCGGTGTGGCTGTTCTGGGAGCAGGGTTGGCGTTTCAAGAACTGGTACGTCAATCTGGAGACGCCACTGGCCCGTTGGGACGGCGGTGTGGACTCCGAGGACCACTTCCTGGACATCTGCGTGTACCCGGACCGAACGTGGAACTGGCTCGACGAGGACGAGTTCGCGCAGGCCCAGCAGGACGGTCTGATGGACGCGTCGGCGGCCCGAGCGGTACGGGAGGCGGGACTGTCGGCGGTCGAGGTGATCCGCGCGTGGGGCCCGCCGTTCTCGGACGGCTGGCAGCACTGGCGCCCGAATCCGGCGTGGGGGGTACCGTCTCTCCCGGAAGACTGGGACCGTACGCCCGCGCACTTGTCCTCATGAGACCCTTGATGCGCCCCCGGTCCGCAACCGTAGGATCGTCCTCCGCAATGGTTCACAGGGGCAACTCCCGCAGTTCGGGCAGGGCTTGACCGTACGTCACCGAGGGGCGGCAAGACGTGATCAAGGGGTACGAGGGTTACACCGGGGCGAGCCGGAGACGGCCCGACGGACGGGCAGTACTGCCCTTCGGCGAGCCCGCCGGTACCGTGTGTGCCACAGGAACTGCCTCTGACCACGCGGGAATTCCGTTCCCAGGACACGTAATCCGGGTATCGGCCTTTCTGCGGGACGAAGGATCGGGTTTGCGGGACGCACTGCGCTCACGACGCGCAGTCCCGGACGGATGGATTCGACACGCGTGACGGAGCACCCCACCTCCCACGAGCGCCCTCAGGGCGGCGCCGGCCCCACGGATCCCCGCGGGGCGCTTCTGCGTACCCAGGAGCCGATGCGCACCGCGCCCGCCACGGCCTTACCCGCTCAGGCACGCAATGGTGACGCGCCGGCCGAGCCGGGCACCGCGGCCCCGTGCGCGAAGAGCGGACAGGCGCCCTCGGAGCACGCCCAGCCGGCGCTCTCCGAGCACTCGCAGCCCGCGGCCACCGAGCCCGACCCGCACCGCCCGAGGCCCGCGCCGGAGACCATCCCGGCGCAGCCCGGCGGTGAGCCGGACCGGTCGGGCTCGGCGGCGGGCGGCCTGGAGCGGCGCGGCGGGCAGGGAGTGCCGCCCGGCGCTCCCATGCCCATGCGGCGCGACGGCGACCGGCTGCGCTTCGTGGGCGCCGCGACCCGGCGGATCGCCCGGGGCATCGACCTGGACGAGATCGTGATGGGTCTGTGCCGGGCCACCGTGCCGACGTTCTCGGACGCGATCCTCGTGTATCTGCGCGAGCCGCTGCCGGTCGGTGACGAGCGGCCCACCGGGCCCATGGTGCTGCGGCTGCGCCGCACCGACCGGATCCCGGAGGAGCGGGACACCGAGGGCGGCTTCATGCCCGTGTCGCTCCAGCCCGAGCAGCCGGTCGATCTCGCGGTCGTCACGGCCGAGCAGTGCGAGGTACGGCCCGGAGGGGCGCTCGCCGAGGTGCTGCGGGGTGTGCGCCCGGTCTTCGCGGACGCGCCCGCCGCGCACGACGCGCTGCCGGAACTGCTGGGCCCGGACGCGGAACTGACCGTGCCGACCGGCCAGCGGGCGATCCTCGCCCCGCTGCGCGGGCGGCGCCGGGTGATCGGCGCGGCGGTGTTCCTGCGCCGTCCGGAGCGGATGGCGTTCGAGCAGGACGATCTGCTGGTCGCCGCCCAGCTCGCCACGCACAGCGCGCTCGGCATCGACAAGGCGGTGCTCTACGGCCGCGAGGCCTACATCGCCGACGAGTTGCAGCGCACGATGCTGCCGGAGGCGCTCCCGAAGTGCACCGGCGTGCGGCTCGCGCACCGGTATCTGCCGGCCGCCGAGACCGCCCGCGTCGGCGGCGACTGGTACGACGCGATTCCCCTGCCGGGGAGCCGGGTCGCGCTGGTCGTGGGCGATGTGATGGGTCATTCGATGACCTCGGCCGCGATCATGGGGCAGCTGCGGACCACCGCGCAGACGCTGGCGGGGCTGGATCTGCCGCCGCAGGAAGTGCTGCACCATCTCGACGAGCAGGCCCAGCGGCTCGGTACGGATCGCATGGCGACCTGTCTGTACGCCGTGTACGACCCGGTCTCGCACCGGATCACCATCGCCAACGCCGGGCATCCGCCGCCGGTGCTGCTGCATCTCGGCGGGCGCGCCGAGGTGCTGCGGGTGCCGCCGGGCGCGCCCATCGGTGTGGGCGGGGTGGACTTCGAGGCGGTCGAGCTGGACGCGCCGGCCGGTGGCACGTTGTTGCTGTACACCGATGGGCTCGTGGAGTCCCGGCTGCGCGACGTGTGGACCGGGATAGAGCAGTTGCGGGAGAAGCTGGCCGCGACCGCGCAGTTGACCGGGCCGGATCACCCTCCGCCGCTGGAAGCGCTGTGCGACGAGGTGCTGGACATGCTCGGCCCGGGGGACCGCGACGACGACATCGCGCTTCTCGCCGCGCGCTTCGATGGGATCGCTCCCAGCGACGTCGCGTACTGGTTCCTGGAGCCGGAGGAGATGGCTCCGGGGCGGGCGCGTCGGCTGGCCCGGCATGCGCTGTCCCGCTGGGGTCTGGAGGAACTGACCGACTCGGTCGAGCTGTTGATCAGCGAGGTGGTCACCAACGCGGTGCGGTACGCGACGCGGCCGGTCACCCTGCGGTTGCTGCGGACCGATGTGCTGCGGTGCGAGGTCACCGACGACGTGCCTCAGCTGCCCCGGCTTCGGCAGGCTCGGGCGACGGACGAGGGGGGCCGTGGGCTCTACCTGGTCAATCGGCTGGCGAAGCGGTGGGGGGCGACTCGGTTGAGTGCGGGGAAAGTGGTCTGGTTCGAGCTCAACCAGGCGTGAGGAAGTTCGCGGGAGCGCCGTAGGGCTTCCGTGAGTTCGGCGGGTGCGGGTCCGGTGGGGCTTCTCGCGCAGTTCCCCGCGCCCCTGGAGGGCCTGCGGCCCTCAGACGCGCAAAGGGCGCCCGGTGAATCACCGGGCGCCCTCCGCTTTTCTCGATCGCTAGTCGTCCACCTGGGGATCGTTGGGGTTCGTCGGGAACTCGATGCCGCCGGCGTCGCCCGACGGGGTCTCCTCCGGGGTGGTCGAGGGGGTTTCCTCGGGGGTCGTCTCCGGGGTGGTCTCCGGGGTCGTCTCCGGGGTCGTCGCGGGCTCGCTGCTCGGCTCGTCCGTGGTGGGCGTCTCCGAGGGGGTCTCGGACGGCTTCACGGACGGGGTCGGGGACAGCGTGGGCGCGACCGCGGCACCCTGCTTGGTGTCCAGGTCGAACTTGGTGGTCTTGCCCATCACGCCGAAGGTGTACGTGGCCCAGATCTGGGCGGGGAAGCCACCGCCGTTGACCCGGGGGACGCCGAGGGCGTTGTACATCGAGACGTGCTTGCCGTTCTTGCTCATGTCCTCGCCGAACAGGCCGACGGAGGTCACGAGGTTCGGCGTGTAGCCGGTGAACCAGGCGGAGCGGTTCTCGTCGGAGGTACCCGTCTTGCCGGCGACCTGCTGGCCGTTGCGGGCCGGGTTGTCGCGGACGGAGGTCTTGGCCGTACCGTCGTCGACCACGCCGGTGAGGACCGAGGTGACCGTGTCGGCGGCCTCGACGCTGATGACCTGTTCACCGATCGGCTCGGGGAACTCGACCTCGACGTCCCGGTGTTCGGCCGAGGCGATGATGGTCGGGGTGACCTTCTTGCCGTGGTTGTCGAGGGTGGCGTAGATGCCGGCCATCTCCAGCGGGCTGGCGCCCATGGAGCCCAGGGTCTGGGCGGGCACGGCCTCCATGCCCTCGGTGTCCATGCCGAGCTTGCCTGCGACCTCCATGACCTTCTCCATGCCCACGTCGACGCCCATCTGGGCGAAGACGGAGTTGATGGACTTGTTCATGGCGGTCTGCACGGTGACGTCGCCGTAGTCGACGTTGTCCTCGTTCGGCGGGGCGAAGCCGACCGCGGTGCCGTCGTCCGTGACCTTGTGCCGGCTGTCCCCGTCGTAGACCGTGCTGGCGGTGATCGGGTCGCCGTCCTGCGTCTCGGCGTTCTCGTCGACGGCCGCGGCGAGGATCACGGGCTTGAAGGTGGAGGCGGGCTGGTAGTCGCGGCGGGTGGCGTTGTTGGTGAAGTGCTTGACGTAGTCGACGCCGCCGTACATGGCGACGACCTTGCCCGTCTTCGGGTCGACGGAGACGGCGCCGGCCTGGATGTGCTTGTCGACCTTGCGCTTCTTCGGGTCGAGCTTGCTGGTGAGGCGTTCCTTGACGGCCTTCTCCAGCGCGGCCTGCTTCTTCGCGTTGATGTTCAGCGTGACGGTCCAGCCGCCCGCGTCGATCTTGGTCTTGGCCTCTTCGATGTTGTCCGCCGCGTCATTGGCCACGAGTTGCCTGGCCAACTGGTTGTTGGCCGCCACGACCAGGTAGCCGTTCTGGCCCTCCATGTCGGGAGCGGCCTGGGGCTCCTTCGGCTTGGGGAGCTTCAGGTCCGCCCGCTCCGAAGCGGTCAGCTTCGTCTGGTCCTCCATCTCGACCATGTTGTCCAGCACGTAGTTCCAGCGCGCTGTGACCAGCTTCTTGCCCGTCTCGGTGGCGGTGGACAGGTCGTACTGGCTGGGGGCCTGGAGCAGCGCGGCGAGGTAGGCACCCTGCGCCACATCGAGGTCCTTGGCATCGACGCCGTAGTACGCCTGGGCGGCGGCCTGGATACCCCAGGCGCCGCGGCCGTAGTAGCTGGTGTTGATGTAGCCCGCGAGGATGTAGTCCTTGGACTCCTCGCGCTCCAGCTTCAGGGAGATGACCAGCTCGTTGAGCTTGCGGGTCACCGTCTGGTCCGACGTCAGGTAGTAGTTCTTGACGTACTGCTGGGTGATGGTCGAGCCACCCTGCTTGCCCTTGCCGGAGAGGGTGTTGAACACACCACGCGCCATGCCCTTGAAGTCGACGCCGGGGTCCGAGTAGAACGTCTTGTTCTCGGCGGCGACGAAGGCGAGCTGGACCTGCTTGGGGACGTCCTCGAGTTCGACGATCTCGCGGTTGGTGTCACCGGTGCGGGCGAAGATCTTGCCGTTGGAGAACTTGTAGACATTGCTCTCCTGGGTCGCCTCGGGGTTCCCCTTGGGGATGTCGATCATCAGGTAGAGCACGATGAAGGCGCCCATGCCGAGCAGACAGACGCCGAAGAAGGTGCCGAGGATCTTCTTCCAGGTGAAGAGGCGACGCAGGAAGCTCTTCTGGCTCTTCTGCTGCTTCTTGCCGCCGGCCTTGGCCGCGGCCCTGGCAGCCGCCCGGCCGCCGCCCTCGGGCGGGGCTATGACGGCCGTCGCCCCCGCTTCGCTGCCGGACGAGCGCTGGGGCGCCGCGCGGCGACCGCCGCGCTGCCGCGCTCGTCTTTCTTCCGCTCGTCCCATGGCTCCGGTCCGCTCCGACTTCTGCTCGGTCTCATACGTCACTCGGGTCTTGTCAGCTCAGCAAGCTAACACCGAGGACTATGACAAGAGGGAGTCGGTCCCTTCTGTGGCGACGTGACAAAGCGCACGCGCGACGCGCGGTCACAGACCTCATCCCACCGGAACGGACGTTCCAACAGGGGCGATGGTTGCCCCAGCCGCCCCATGAGTTCCTGACGGTCCTGGTGACAGAACCGTGACAATCGGCTCTGACCTGCGTCCCCTTCGTATCCGCCGGGGATCTATACACGGCAGGTATACGTGCGGTGTATACCTCGTGTGTACAGTCGTGTTCATGTCCATCGGTCACACCCTCCTGGGACTCCTGGAGTCCGGGCCCCGACACGGTTACGACCTGAAGCGGGCCTTCGACGAGAAGTTCGGTCACGACCGGCCCCTGCACTACGGCCAGGTCTACTCGACGATGTCGCGCCTGCTGAAGAACGGCCTCGTCGAGGTCGACGGCATCGAGCCCGGCGGCGGCCCCGAGCGCAAGCGGTACGCGATCACCGAGGCCGGCATCACGGATGTCCAGCGGTGGCTCGCGACGCCCGAGAAGCCCGAGCCGTATCTGCAGTCGACCCTCTACACGAAGGTCGTCCTCGCCCTGCTCACCGACCGGAACGCGGCCGACATCCTCGACACCCAGCGTTCCGAACACCTGCGCATGATGCGCATCCTCACCGACCGCAAGCGCAAGGGCGACCTGGCCGACCAGTTGATCTGCGACCACGCCCTGTTCCATCTGGAGGCCGATCTGCGATGGCTGGAGCTGACCGCCGCCCGACTGGGCAAGCTGGCCGAGGCGGTGACCCGGTGAACCCCGTGAACGCGGCCTCCTCCCCGGCCCCCGCCGGTTCCCTGCTCGTCGCGACCGATCTGCGCAAGTCCTACGGCCCGACCACCGCGCTGGACGGCGCCGAGTTCTCCATCCACCCCGGCGAGGTCGTCGCGGTGATGGGCCCCTCCGGCTCCGGCAAGTCGACGCTGCTGCACTGTCTCGCCGGGATCGTGCCGCCCGACTCGGGTTCCATCACGTACAACGGCCGCGAGATGGCCTCCATGAACGACGCCCAGCGCAGCGCGCTCCGGCGCAGCGAGTTCGGGTTCGTCTTCCAGTTCGGCCAGCTCGTGCCGGAGCTGACGTGCGTGGAGAACGTGGCCCTGCCGCTCCGGCTGAACGGCGGCTCCCGCAAGGAGTGCGAGCGGACCGCCCTCGGCTGGATGGAACGCCTGGAGGTCGACGACCTCGCCCGCAAGCGTCCCGGCGAGGTCTCCGGCGGCCAGGGCCAACGGGTCGCCGTCGCGCGGGCGCTGGTCACGAGCCCGCGTGTGCTGTTCGCGGACGAGCCCACCGGCGCGCTCGACTCCCTCAACGGCGAGCGGGTGATGGAGCTGCTCACCGAGGCCGCCCGGTCCACCAACGCCGCCGTCGTCCTGGTCACGCACGAGGCACGGGTGGCCGCGTACTCCGACCGCGAGATCGTCGTACGGGACGGGAAGTCCCGGGACATGGAGCGCGTCGTATGAGTGGCGCCGTGTTCCGCCAGTGGTACCGGGACCTGGCGATGGGGGTGCGGTTCGCCTTCACCGGGGGCCGTGAGGGGTGGGTGCGGGCCCTGCTCACCGCCGTCGGGGTGGGGCTCGGGGTGGCGCTGCTGCTGCTCACCACGGCGGTGCCGAACGTGTTGTCCGCGCGGGAGACCCGCGAGGAGGCCCGGCAGGACCGGGGGATCGGCTACCTCGAGCCCCAGTCCAAGCCGACCGACAAGAGTCTGGTCATCGCCGACACCGACACCGAGTACCGGCAGCAGGAGATCCGGGGACGGCTCCTCGAACCCGAGGGCGCGGGCGCGCCGCTGCCGCCCGGGGTCGCCGAGTTCCCCGCGCCGGGTGAGATGGTCGTCTCCCCCGCCCTGTCCGACCTGCTGAAGTCCGACGCCGGGAAGCTCCTGCGCGAGCGCCTGCCGTACGACACGGTGGGCACCATCGGGCAGGCCGGACTCATCGGTTCGACCGACCTCGTCTACTACGCGGGCGCCAAGGGGATCGCCGACCGGGTCGACGGCTCGGTGGTGGCGCGGATCGACGCGTTCGGGACGGACACCACCGGCCAGCCCGAGAAGGAGGTCGACCCGATCCTCCTGCTGCTCACCCTGGTCGTCTTCGTGGTGCTGCTGATGCCGGTCGCCGTCTTCATCGCCACGGCCGTACGGTTCGGCGGCGAGCGGCGCGACCGCAGGCTGGCGGCGCTGCGGCTGGTCGGCTCCGACGGACGCATGACCCGTCGGATCGCGGCGGGCGAGGCGCTCGCCGGCTCCCTGCTGGGGCTGGTCTTCGGCGCGGGCTTCTTCCTGCTCGGCAGGGAGGTGGCCGGCTCCGTCGAGGTGTTCGACATCAGCGTGTTCCCGAGCGACCTCAACCCCTCCCCCGGCCTCGCCCTCCTGGTCGCGCTCGCGGTGCCGGCCGCCGCCGTCCTCGTCACCCTGTTCGCGCTGCGCGGCGTCGTCATCGAGCCCCTGGGCGTGGTCCGCACGGCCAAACCGCCGCGCCGCAGGCTCTGGTGGCGGCTGCTGCCGCCGCTCGCCGGTCTCGCCCTGCTCTACCCGATGATCGGCCAGGGCGGGGAGAACGGAACGTTCAACGAGTACATGGTGATCGGCGGTGTCGTCCTGCTCCTGATCGGCATCACCGCGCTGCTGCCCTGGGCCGTCGAGGCGTTCGTCGCCCGGCTGGGCTCCGGCGCCGTCTCCTGGCAACTGGCCGTCCGCAGACTGCAGTTGAGCAGCGGTTCGGCGGCCCGCATGGTCAACGGCATCGCGGTGGCGGTGGCCGGTGCGATCGCCCTGCAGATGCTGTTCTCCGGCATCCAGGCCCGGTACGAGGCACCGACCGGGCTGGACACCTCGCGGGCGCAGCTGGAGCTCGTGCTGCCGGACGACGCCAGGGTGGACGTCGTCGGCGAGAAACTGAAGCGGGCCAGAGGCACGCAGACCACCGCGGCACTGTCCAACGCGACCGTCTCCACCACGGCCAAGGACCCCGAAAACTTCACGGAACTGACCGTCGGCGACTGCGCCGCGCTGCGCGAACTGGCGAGGATCTCCTCCTGTCGCGACGGCGACGTCTTCCGGATGGAGACCCCGGAGGACCCGTCCGTGACGGACATCGCCACCCCCGGGAACACGCTCTACTTCGATCCGACCTACACCGGCGACGAGCAGGGCGCCGAGATCGCCTGGAAGCTGCCGGCCGAGGTCCGCGCGGTGCCGGAGCGCGCCGACACCCTGCGGAACGGGACGGCGGGGCTGCTGGCCACCCCGGGCGCCCTGCCGGCGAAGACCACGACGGAGCTCTACGGCACGATCTACGTACGCACCGACCCCAAGGTGCCGGACGCGCTCGACGAGGTACGCAACGCGGCCGTGGCGATCGATCCGCTGATCAGGACGTGGGAGTGGGAGACGACGCGGCGGGTGGACCAGTTCGCGGACATCCGCACCGGTCTGCTGGTCGGTGCCACCGCCGTGCTCACCCTGATCGGCGCGAGCCTGCTCGTCTCCCAGCTGGAGCAGTTGCGCGAACGCAGGAAGCTGCTGTCGGCGCTGGTCGCCTTCGGCACCCGGCGTCGCACACTGGGCCTGTCCGTGCTGTGGCAGACGGCGATCCCGATCGTCCTCGGCCTGTTCCTCGCCTCGTCGGTCGGCGTGACCCTGGGCGCGGTTCTGCTGCGGATGACGAACGTGCAGGTGTCCCTCGACTGGTCCAGTGTGCTGTCCATGACGGGCATCGGCGCGGGCGTCGTCGTCCTGGTCACGGCGCTGAGCATGCCGCCGCTGATGAGGATGATGCGGCCGGAGGGGCTGCGTACGGAGTAGGCCGGTGCCGCGGCACCGCCGCGGCGCCGTCACACTGGACCCGGTCAACCGCTCGCCCGGGAGTGAGGACGGCATGTCGCTCGACACCTTGAGGTCCTTGATTCCGGACTACGCCAAGGACCTGCGTCGCAACCTCGACGCGGTTCTCGGTGACTCCGGGCTGCCGGCGCAGCGGTTGTGGGGCACGGTGCTGGCCACGGCGATCGCCTCGCGTTCGGCGATCGTGCTGCGCGAGCTGGCGCCGGAGGCGAGGGCGCGGCTGTCGCCCGAGGCGTACACCGCGGCGAAGTTGGCGGCCGCCACGATGGCGTTGAGCAACGTCTTCTTCCGTACGCGGCATCTGCTGTCCGACCACGAGTACGGCGCTCTGCGGACCGGGCTGCGGATGAATGTCATCGGTGATCCCGGGGTGGACAAGATCGACTACGAGCTGTGGGCGCTCGCCGTGTCCGCGATCAATGGGTGCGGGGCGTGTCTGGACTCGCACGAGCGCGTGCTGCGCGGGGCCGGCGTGAGCCGGGAGACCGTGCAGGAGGCGTTCCGGGTGGCTTCGGTGGTGCAGGCGGTGGGGGTCACGGTGGAGGCGGAGGCGGTTCTCTCCGAGTAGGGCGCGGACGCCTCGCGGCGGGTGGCCGGGAATCACCTCCTGAAGGGGCAGGGGCTTCGCCCTGCGCCTTCAGGGGTGGAAAACCGGTCGCCGATCGCTTCGTCGCTGGGGAAAATCGGGGCCCATGACCTCCCTTCCCTCCCCCGCCTTCGCAAGCCGCACCTTCGAAGAACTCGTCGCCGAAGCCGATGCCGTGCCCACCGACGGATGGGACTTCTCGTGGTTCGAGGGTCGGGCCACGGAGGCCCGGCCGTCGTGGGGGTACGCGCGGGCCATGGCCGAGCGGCTCGGGCGGGCCTCGGCGGCGTTGGACATCCAGACCGGGGGCGGTGAGGTGCTCGCTTCCGCTCCACGGCTTCCGGCGCTGACCGTCGCCACGGAGGGGTGGCCGCCCAACGTCGCGAAGGCGACCGCGCTGCTGCACCCCCGGGGCGCGGTGGTGGTGGCCAGCGCGCAGGACGCGCCGCTGCCGTTCGCCGACGGGGCGTTCGACCTGGTCACCAGCAGGCACCCGGTGCGGGCGCACTGGCCGGAGATCGCCCGGGTGCTGCGGCCCGGCGGCACGTACTTCGCGCAGCATGTGGGACCGAGCAGCGCCTACGAACTCGTCGAGCACTTCACCGGCCCCCTGCCGGAGGAGAACCGGAGCGCCCGTCATCCGGACGGGGAACGCGCCGGCGCCGAGGCGGCCGGTCTGGAGATCGTGGATCTGCGGGCCGAGCGGCTGCGGATGGAGTTCTACGACATCGGCGCGGTCGTGCACTTCCTGAAGAAGGTCGTCTGGATGGTGCCCGGTTTCACCGTCGAGGCGTATCTGCCCCAGCTCCGCTCACTGCACGAGCGGATCGAGGCCGAGGGGCCCTTCGTCGCGCACAGCGCCCGCCATCTGTTCGAGGCCCGCAGGCCGCCGACCGCCTGAGCCGGTTGTCCACATCGTTATCGCCCGCGGCTTGGCTTATCCGGGTCTACTCGCGTAGGTTCAGACCAAGGTAATTCGCGTCAGCAAAGCTGCGCGGCACGGCTTCGCGCAGTGGAGGGGGCTGCGCGACGCCGGGCACCCCCGCCGTCGGCGTCAAGCGCGCGTTCCGCCGACGCTTCACCCGTACGGGGGCGCCGGGGCACTTCTCCTCGGAAGTCGCACAACGATACGCAAACCCCACAATCCCGCCGGGATTCCTCCATTCCCCCTTGGAATTCGCTGGCATTCGGCCATGATCACCCCTCGATCACGCCCTGAATGAAGGCTTCCGCACTCACCGTCGCGCTGTCGTCCGGCTGCGGAGAGTAGTTGTGGCACGCCGATGCACGCAGCATCACTCACGAAGGGTTATGGTGGAAACCCCCCCTCGGGCCGGTCCGTCTCCCCCCCACGGACCGGCCCGTTTTTTCTGCCCGGAAGGCGGCCCTCCGAAGAGGCGCACCCTGGGCCCCGGGAGCACGCCGACCCCGCACACCCCTTGGCGCAGTTGGCCTCCAGCCCCGGTAGGCTCTGCCAACCTAGGGGACTGCCACCGCACCGGAGGGGCTGGAAGACGTGAACCTGCGCGACAAACTGCGCGGCCTGCTGGTCAAGGTCTACGCACGCAGGGTCGAGGGTCACCTCGACCACGCCCAGGTGCCCAAGCACATCGGCGTGATCGTGGACGGCAGCCGCCGCTGGGCGAAGGCCGCGGGCTCCACCACGGTGCAGGGCCACCAGGCGGGGGCCGACAAGATCGAGGAGTTCCTCGGCTGGTGCACCGAGACGGACGTGAAGGTCGTCACTCTCTGGCTGCTCTCCACGGACAACTTCAACCGCCCGAAGGAAGAGCTCGTCCCGCTGCTCGGGATCATCGAGGACACCGTCCGCTCCCTCGCCGCCGACGGCCGCTGGCGTGTGCACCACGTCGGGGCGCTGGACCTGCTGTCCTCCGGGATGCAGCGCGCGCTCAAGGAGGCCGAGGAGGCCACCGCGGACGTCGACGGGATACTGGTCAACGTGGCCATCGGGTACGGCGGGCGCCAGGAGATCGCCGACGCCGTCCGCTCGATGATCCAGGACGCGCAGGACCGGGGCACCTCCATGGAGGAACTCGCCGAGAAGGTCTCCGTGGACCTGATCGGCAGCCACCTCTACACCGTCGACCAGCCCGACCCGGATCTGGTGATCCGGACGAGCGGCGAGCAGCGGCTGTCCGGATTCATGCTCTGGCAGACGGCCCACTCCGAGTACTACTTCTGTGACGTCTTCTGGCCGGCCTTCCGGAAGGTGGACTTCCTGCGCGCCCTGCGTGACTACGCTGCGCGACACCGCCGCTACGGAGGCTGAGACTCCGCCCTACGGGTGAGGTGCGGAGGACCCCCACCGGGACAGAAGTAACGAGGAGTTCACCGGGCCGCCGTCGTACCGCTTGGCATGGCAGCGCACGTTCGAGGGCATAAGCCAGTCAGGTCGACGCCCGAACCACGGGTGTCGGATCTCAGCGGGCGGCTCGGGGCCGTCCGCCCGGGAGGCCCTTTGCACCAGCCCGATCGTGCGGTCACAGCACGGACGAAGCAGCGGAGGGCCGGTCACCGGCCCGTGCAACGGGGCCAACGACCGGCCCAGTTCGTTCTCGTCGCTCCCCGACCTCATCCGAGGGGGTACGTCCTTCCGTGGTGACCAGCACAAAGCGCCGTATGCCAGACCGGCGCACCTACGTTCTCGACACCAGCGTCCTGCTGGCCGACCCGAATGCTTTGAGCCGCTTCGACGAGCACGAAGTCGTGCTGCCGATCGTGGTGGTCACGGAGCTGGAGGCGAAGAGGCACCATCCCGAACTCGGCTACTTCGCCCGGCAGGCCCTGCGCCTGCTCGACGAGTTCCGGGTCCGGTTCGGACGCCTCGACGCCCCCATCCCGATCGGGGACCTCGGCGGCACCGTACGGGTCGAGCTCAATCACTCGGATCCCAGCGTGCTGCCGAGCGGCTACCGCCTGGGGGACAACGACTCCCGGATCCTCGCGGTCGCCCGCAACCTGCAGGCCGAGGGCTTCGACGTCACCGTGGTGTCGAAAGACCTCCCCCTGAGGATCAAGGCGTCCTCCGTGGGTCTCCTCGCCGAGGAGTACCGCGCGGAGCTGGCCATCACGGACGCCTCCGGGTGGACCGGGATGTCCGAGCTGACCCTGCCGGGCGAACAGGTCGACATCCTCTTCGAGGAAGGGTCGATCTACGTCCCCGAGGCAAGCACGCTCCCCGTCCACACCGGCCTGACGATCCAGTCGGAGCGCGGCAAGGCGCTCGGCCGGGTGACGCCCGACGGCAACGTCCGTCTGGTGCGCGGAGACCGGGAGGCGTTCGGCATCAAGGGGCGCAGCGCCGAGCAGCGCATCGCGCTGGATCTGCTGCTCGACCCGGACGTGGGCATCCTGTCGATGGGCGGTCGGGCCGGCACCGGCAAGTCGGCGCTCGCGCTGTGCGCGGGTCTGGAGGCGGTGCTCGAACGGCGCCAGCACCAGAAGGTGATGGTCTTCCGGCCGCTGTACGCGGTGGGCGGGCAGGAGCTCGGCTATCTGCCCGGCTCCGAGTCCGAGAAGATGAGCCCCTGGGCGCAGGCGGTCTTCGACACGCTGTCCGCGGTCACCAGCCGCGAGGTCATCGAGGAGGTGACCGCACGCGGGATGTTGGAGGTTCTGCCGCTGACGCACATCCGCGGCCGTTCCCTGCACGACGCGTTCGTGATCGTGGACGAGGCGCAGTCCCTGGAGCGGAACGTCCTGTTGACCGTTCTGTCCCGGATCGGGGCGAATTCACGGGTCGTTCTGACCCATGACGTCGCCCAGCGCGACAATCTGCGCGTCGGCCGCTACGACGGTGTCGTCGCGGTCGTCGAGAAGCTGAAGGGCCATCCGCTCTTCGCCCACGTCACGTTGACGCGGTCCGAACGGTCCCAGATCGCGGCCCTTGTGACCGAAATGCTGGAGGACGGACAGGTTTAGCACGGCTTCCGCACCAACCTCGGGGCGCCGCCCGGCAAAAGGCTCAGCAGCCTAGCCGGGCGGCGCCTCGGTGCGTGGGGGTTTCCTGGAATCCCCAGCGTCAAACGAGGTGTGAGCTTTCACACTCACCACTGAATTGCCTCCCGGTGTCGGGTTACGGCAGAGTCTCATTCCTGTCAGGCCCCGCATACGACACACCTGTACCCCCAGCGGTACGGAACAACAGCACCACCAAGTCAACTCCACAGCGTCGTCGTATGCCGCCCGAGCACCACACGGCGCTCCCGCAAGGGAGTTGCCCGTCGGGCCCGCGCCTCCGTGACCCCGCAGTTGGGAGGCCAGCGTCAAGGGCACGATTGCGTCCGCCAGGGTCACCGAGGCGGGCGATGCTGGAAGGAAACCGTGTGAGCCGGATTTCGGTCCGGGGATTCGCAGTGGCCTCGGCCACCGCGGTCACCGCAGTCGGCAGTGTCGTCGGAGTTGCCTCGGGCAGCACCGCCCAGACGACGACTGACGACGCCGAGGCGGTCGCGAACGACACCACGTTGCTCGCTGACATACCTGTGGGCCAGCAGGCCCAGGTGCAGACCGCGTCCCTGACTGCTCAGGCCGACGCCCAGGCCATCGCCGCCGACGCGAGCGCCCGCAAGGACGCCGAGGAGACCGCCCGTAAGAAGGCGGCCCAGGACGCGATCGACAAGCAGAAGGCCGCGGAGAAGGCCGAGCAGGAGCGCAAGGCGAAGGAAGCGGCGGAGGCCGAGGCCAAGTCGAAGTCCGCCGCCGCCGGCTCTCTCGGTGACATCCCCGCGCAGAGCTCGTACACCATCGCCGAGATCCAGGCGATGGCGAAGGCGGTCGTGGCCAGCGACCAGTGGACGTGCTTCAGCAACATCGTGGACCACGAGTCCAGCTGGAACTACAAGGCCGTCAACCCCTCCTCGGGTGCCTACGGTCTCTTCCAAGCGCTGCCTGCCGGCAAGTACTCCTCCGCCGGTTCCGACTGGCAGACCAATCCGGCCACACAGATCAAGTGGGGCCTGAACTACATGGAATCGCGCTACGGCAGCCCGTGTGAGGCCTGGTCCTTCTGGCAGGCCAACCACTGGTACTAGGCCGGTCCGCGACGGGGTGACGCCCATCCACCGCTCAACCCTGCGAAGCCCTTCACCGTCCTTTGGTGGGGGGCTTCGGGCATGTACGGTCGGAGCCCCCGAGAGGAATCGCGGCCTCCGGGAGGAGCGGTGACCCACAGGAGCGACGGGGGAAGAGGACGGATGATGTCGCGAGTTCCAGGGTGGCTCGGACGGATCGGCGCCGGACTGAGTGGGTGGGGCGAGCGGTTGGAGCGACGCCGGGCGGAGATGGAGGCGGAGTCGGAGGCGGAGGCGGAGGACGCGGACGGCTCGACCGCCTCCGAAGAGCGCCGGGGCGCAGCCGGGGTTGGGACTGAGACTGGGACTGAGACTGGGACTGGCGACGGAACGGCCGGCTCCGACTCGACTGCTCAGGCGGGTGGTTCCACCGGTCCCACGGGTGCCGCGGGTTCTGCCGGGTCCGCGGGCTCCCACAGCCGGTCGACCGCTCCCGTCCTCTACACCCGCCCGGATCCCGCGTCGGCGGTGCCCTGGGGGATGCGGGTGGCGGCCGAGGCCGGATGGCGGCTGCTCGTGCTCGCGGGCACCGTCTGGGTGTTGATGCGGGTCATCAGCTCGGTGCGGCTGCTGGTGCTGTCGTTCACCGCCGCCCTGCTCGTCACCGCCGTGCTCCAGCCGGCCGTGGCACGGCTGACCCGGCACGGCGTACCGCGCGGCCTCGCCACCGCGCTGACCGCCGCCCTCGGGTTCATCGTCATGGGACTGATCGGCTGGTTCGTCACCTGGCAGGTCATGGAGAACATCGACGACCTCTCCGACCAGATCCAGGACGGCATCGACGAGTTGCAGCGCTGGCTGCTCGACAGCCCGTTCCACGTCACCGAGAACCAGATCAACGACATCGCCAAGAACCTCCGTGAGGCGGTCAGCGACAACACGGACACGATCACCTCGGCGGGGCTGGAGGGCGTGACCGTCATCGTCGAGGCTCTCACCGGCATCCTCCTGACGATGTTCTCCACGCTGTTCCTCCTGTACGACGGCAAGAGGATCTGGCAGTGGACCCTGAAGTTGGTGCCCACGGCGGCCCGGCCGGGTGTCGCCGACGCCGGGCCGCGCGCCTGGCGGACGTTGACGGCGTATGTGCGCGGCACGGTGGTCGTGGCGCTGATCGACGCGATCTTCATCGGCCTGGGGATCTACTTCCTGGACGTGCCGATGGCGGTCCCGCTGGCCGTGTTCATCTTCCTGTTCTCCTTCATCCCGCTGGTGGGTGCGGTCGTCTCGGGCGCGCTGGCGGTCGTCGTGGCGCTGGTGACACAGGGGGTCTTCACGGCCGTCATGACGCTGGCCGTTGTGCTCGCCGTTCAGCAGATCGAAGGGCACATCCTCCAGCCGTTCATCCTCGGCCGGGCCGTCCGGGTGCATCCCCTCGCCGTCGTGCTGGCGGTCGCCGCCGGTGGCATGATCGCGGGGATCGGGGGTGCGGTGGTGGCCGTGCCGCTGGTGGCCGTCACCAACACGGTGGTCGGGTCGCTGCGGGCGTACGCGGACGAGCAGCAGGGGCGGGACCTGCACGACACCGCTTAGGGGCAGCGGGCTGAGGCGGGTGGTCGGGCTAGCCGACAGGGCCTAGGCGGACGGGTCGGCGGCCGGGCTTTCCTGGGGGCGGTGTTCGTGGCGCAGGAGGACCACGCCGTTGCCGAAGGTGCGGGTCTCGACCAGGCGCAGGCCGGTCGGGGTCGCCGTGTCGGCTGCCGGGAACAGCCGCTTGCCCGCTCCCAGGAGCACGGGGTGGACATAGACGCGGTACTCGTCGACCAGGCCGTGCCGCATGAACTGGGCCGCCAGTTCGGCGCCGCCCACGACCAGGTCACCGCCGTCCTGTGCCTTGAGCGCCTCGATGTCCTCCACGACGATGTCCCGGACGATCGTCGTGTGCCGGTCACCGTGCCGCAGGGTCCGGGAGTAGACCAGCTTCGGCTTGTTCCGCCAGATCTCGGCGAAGTCGGCCACGGGGCGGGGGGTGTCGGGGTCCCGGTCGGCCGTGGGCCAGTAGGCGTCCATCAGCTCGTACGTGACGCGGCCTTCGAGGAAGACGCCCATGCCGCGGAGGACGTCGTTGAAGTGCGTGTGCAGTTCGTCATCGACCAGATGCCAGTCGATCTCCTGGTTCGGGCCCTCGATGTAGCCGTCGAGGGACACGGACATCATCAGGACGAGCTTGCGCATGGGGGCCTCTCGGGTGTCGGGCTGCTTCGGGTGTGTGGGCGGTCTCGGGTTTCTGGGTGTATCGGGTTTCTGGGTGTCTGGGGTTGCTGGGGGTCTGGGGTTGCTGGGGGTCTGGGGTTGCTGGGCGCCTGGGGTGTTTCGGCTTGTGAGGGAGAGGATCGCTTGTGCGGGGCCCGGTCGCACGGACGTGGGTCGCGGCGGGGAATCCGGTCGCCCGTGTCGGCGTACCGGCCTACGGTTCTCCGGATGGACGTTCGAGGAAGTCGAGGGTTTGGTGGATCGGGCCTGGAGCCGCTGGGACGGGCCGCGCGGGACGACGACGAGCGGTCGGTCAGGGCGCTTCTCGACGACGGCGCCGATGTCAACGGACGGTCGCCCGGCGGGCTGACCGCGTTGATGCTGGCGGCGGGGGCCGGCGCCCACCACGCGGCGGACGCGCTGCGGGAGAGCGGGGCGTACGTGGCGCTGCGCGACGAACACGGCCGCAGCGCGCTCGACTTCGCGGAGGAGGGCGCCGAGCGGCACCCGGAAGAGCCCGGGTATCTGATGATCGTCACCGATCTGGAGAAGTACTTCGGCAGACGGCCCGGCTTCGCGACGACGATGGAGCGGGCGATCCGGTTCGGTGATCCCGAGAGCGACATCTGGTTCAGGGCCATCTCCACCCTGGACGGCTGGGCGGACGACGCGGCCGTGGCGGGGGCGGAGGTGGCACTGAACAGTCCCCGGGCACCCGAACGGTACTTCGCGGCCGACCTGCTGAGGTCCTTCTGCCTCTACAACGCCTCCCCGCGCGACGGCGCACACCGGACGCGGCAGGCGGCGGCGCTGCTGCGGGCGCGGCTGGCGGTGGAGGACCATCCGGCCGTCCTCGGACTCGTCATCCAGGGTCTGGTGGCGCAGTCCGGCTTCGCCGACGACGCCCGGGAGATCCTGCGGCACGCCGGTCATCCGCACCGCGAAGTCCGGGCGGCGGTCGCCTACGCCGTGTACGCCTCCCCGGACGCCTCCCCGGACGTCTCCCCGGCCCCGGGGGGCCGCGAGGCCCGTACGGGCCTGGAGGCCCTGCTCGCCCTGGCTCGCGACCCGTGCGCCGAGGTACGCGGCCACGCGGTGGCGAGCCTTTCCTGTCTTTTCGACCCCGCCGAGCCGGTTCCCGCCGTGCACACCGCCCTGCGCCGCGCTCTGCACGACCCGGACCCGTCCGTGGTCCATGACGCGGCCTGCGCGCTGAGCGAGCTTGACAGCGGGCGCCGGCTGCCGTTCCGCGCCGAGCAGATCCTCGTACGGCGGTATCTCGACGAGCCGGGTGAGACCCGGTCCTACGCGCGCGCGTTCCGGGTCATCGAGCGGTGGCCCCGGGAGCGTCTGTGGGACGTGCGGGATTCGCTGCGGGAGTGAGTGAGTGAGTGGGTGGCTGGGTGGGTGGGTGAGTGGTGGCGGGTCGTGTGGGGTCAGCTTCCCTCGCTGCCGGTGTCGGTTTCGGTGCCTGTGCCTGTGTCTGCGGCGGTCTCGGGCTCGGTCGTGGTGCGGGGGAAGGAGACCTCGACACGGCGGTTCTTCTTGCGGCCCTCTTCGGAGGAGTTGTCGGCGATCGGGTAGTCCTCGCTGTAGCCGCGCACCTCGAAGGTGACATTGCCGCCCAGGTCCGCGGCGAGGAGGTCGTGGACCGCCTCGGCGCGTTTCTTGGACAGGGTCAGGCCGTGGGCGTAGGAGCCGAGGTTGTCCGTGAAGCCGAAGACGCGGACCGTGCCCGCGTTCTGCGTCTTGATCTCCTCCGCGATCGTCTGGATGCGGGAGCGGGCCTGCGGGTTGAGCTTCGCGCTGTTCTTCGGGAAGAGGACCTCCGCCTGGAGCGCGAACGTCACGTTCTCGTTGGTGTCCTCGCGGCGTTCCTCGCCGCCGAGGTCCTCCACGACCGACTTGATGTCCAGGACCTTGGCGGGGGCGAGGGTGGCGCCCTGGGCGAGCTTCAGGCCCGGGCTGTTCGCGTCCACCTCCGGGGGTGGGGAGGTGGTGACGGTGCCCGGAGGTTCGCTCGGGTCGTCCGCGGCGGCTGGAGAGGGCGTCGCGAGCGTGAGGGCGGCCAGGACGGCGAGGGCCGCGGTGACTCGTGGGGTGAGGACGGTCATGGTCACTCGTCCTCGGAGAGTTCGATCGTGGCGGGGGGCATGGAGCCGACCTGGAAGTCGACCGAGGTTGTGCCTTCGGGGGGTGCCGGGAACTGGGCGTACCAGTCTGCTGTGCCGCCGGGCATGATCTGGCCGCTGAACTTCGTGCACAAGCAGCGTCCTGAGGTGTCCCGCAGAATGAGGTACTTCTTCTTGCCCACGTTGTCGACAAGGCTGGCTCCCGACAACGAGCCCCCGTTGGACCTGAGTTCTCGCTCGTCGCTTGCCCAATTGGCACCGAGCCAAGACCGGCTGCCGTCGTTCTTGACCGTGCCCGCCACCGTGATGAAGCCTCCGGAATCTCGGACGGCGGAGGTAATGCTCACCGAGATGTCGCCATCCTTGGCCGTAGCCAGCGTCTCATTGGACTCCGACGGCTCCGACTCGGCCTCTGTGGCTCCACCGCCGTCGCTCTTCTCGGGGGCGGAAGAGGACGATGAGGGATTCTTGGTGTCGTCCTCGCCTCCAGCTCCGCAGCCGGCCACCGTGAGGAGCAGCCCGGTCGCGATCGCCACCGCGGTCACTGCCCTGCGGCCCTTCATGGTGTGCCGAAGGTTCATCGGTACGGCTTCCTCTCACTTGGCCAGATACACAGAGAACATCACGGAAGCGTCCGGGAGGGCGCCCGGATTGAAATTTCCAGGGTCGATGTCCACGGGCACACCGTCGCAGTCCAGCGAGACGGGATCCGTGGGGTTGGTGCTCGGGGAGAAATCGCAGCGTGGCTGGATGACGGCCACCGCCCGGGCCGTGGCCGTCATGTCCTCGGTTCCGGGAATGATCGAATCGCCCACGGTGTAGTCCGTTACGACGTCGACCTGGAAACCTGGGAAGCCGTCCACCTCGATGGGCTGGGCGCCGCCTTCGAGGGTCGAGTTGTTCTGGGCGGCAAGTTCCGCAGCCGCAGCGGTGGCTTCGCCTTCAGCCGGCAGTCCCCCGGACAGGTCGAGCCAGTCCAGCCAGTTTCCGTTTCCGGCGTCGATCGCGTCCTCGAGTTCCAGCAGCAGTTCGTCGCGCGCCTGCTGTGCAGCCGCCAACGCCGCAGCGTCCGCTGCGGACTGGGCGCCGCTGCGGGCGGAAGCCGCCTGCGCGAACACGAAGAAGGCCAACGCCGTGAAGAGCAGAATCGTCGTCAGCCAGATGTAGATCGGGAGTGTCGAGCCGCTATCGCTACGCAGCCGAGGAGGTGTCACCCACCTCCGCCGCCACCGACCACGTCCGCCACGGCGTCGCCGATCGCCTGGGAGATCAGACCGTCGAGACCGAGCTGGTCGATCATCACAAAGATCCCCGCGACGATGATCATGATGCCCGCGTACTCCACGAACCCCGCGCCCGAGTCCCGGCCCTTCCCCCGCATGCGGGCGGAGACCGTGGTCCTCCAGGCTTCGAAACGGTGTTTCACCTTCATGGCGGTTGCCTTCCCGCGCGATGCCGACACCAACCGGATCACCGTACGTGAGACGGCACGTACGCGGGGTGGGTCCGGGGGCCCAACTTTTGTCGGGGGGTGGGGTCATCGGGGCCACCCCCCGAGGGTGGTGCCCAGCCAGTGGGCTATGGCTTCGCTTCGGGTCGAGCTGTGCAGTTTCGCGAAGATGCGGTTGATGTGGTTCTTGACGGTCTTCTCGCTGATGAAGCAGGTGGCGGCGATCTGACGGTTGTTCATGCCGGACGCGATGAGGTCCATCACCTCCACCTCTCTTGAACTCAGGCCGTAGGACGGGCGGTTGGCGCGGTCGAGGGCGTGGCGGCGCAGGGTTGACGCGGGGGGCGGGCCGGACTCTGACGACTGTGTCATAAATGGTTGCAGCTGCGAAGGTCGGTCGTGACTTTCGTGTGAAGGTTCGTAGGAAACGCCGAGTGAAGTTGAGACAGTCGCGGAGATGGTCGGGCGCCCCTCCCGCAGATCCCGTACCGCTGTCATCAGTTCGGGGGCCGTGAAGTCGCCGTGGACCAGGTAGCCGGAGGCGCCGCGACGCAGGGCCTCGGTCACCACCTCCGGCTCCGTGCTGTACGTCAGCATCATCACGGGGCAGAGGGCGGCCAGTTCGGGGAGTGCGGTCAGGCCGTCCGTGCCCGGCATGCGGACGTCGAGGAGGGCGACGTCCGGGCGGTGCCGGTGTGCTTCGCGTACCGCCTCGTCCCCGTTCGTGGCCTGGGCCACCACCGTGATGTCGGGGTGTGCGCCCAGCAGGGCGGTGAGGCCGGCGCGGACCACCGGGTTGTCGTCCGCGACGAGTACGCGAAGGGGTGGGCCGGGGCGTGCCTGCGGCTGGTCAGGCATGTGCGGCCTCCTGTCGGGGGGTGGAGGTGACGGGGGGTCCGGGGCGGGGCAGGGCGAGGGTCAGGGTGACTTCCGTGCCGGGGCTGGTCGTGCGCACGTGGAGGGTGGCGTCCGTGCGGGCCGCTCGTTCCGCCATGCCCAGGAGACCGAAGTGGCCGGATCTTTGCGCTGCTTCGAGAGTGAGGGCGGCCGGCAGTCCCACGCCGTCGTCCTTGATCACGAGGTGGAGCGTGTCCGGCGTGGTCGTCAGGGAGAGCTCCGCCGTGGTCGCGTGGGCGTGGCGGTGGATGTTCTCCAGGGCCTCCGAGGTGATCGCGAGGAGGTGGCGGGTCGTCTCGGGCGGGAGGGGCGGGGGTGGCGCGCCGCTGTGGGTGACGTGGGTGGGGATCAATGTGCGGGACGTGAAGTCCTGTGCTCTCGCTTGCAGTTCGGCCGTGAGGTCGGTGGGTGGGGCGGGCGTCGTCAGGTCCGTGTGGCGGCGTAGGTCCGTGAGGAGTTCACGGGATTCGGCGGCGGCTCGGCGGGCCGCCGACGCGACGAGGCCGGCCTGTTGTCTGAGGTGGGCCGGGTCGGGGGCGGGCCGGTCCGCCGAGGTCGCCAGGGCGTCGGCGGCGAGGGCGAGGCCGTGGAGGGTCTTGGCCACCGAGTCGTGGAGGTCGCGGGCCAGGCGGGCGCGCTCGGACTCCACGGCCTCCGCGACGGCCAGGCGGGAGGTGGCTTCGGAGAGCGCCTGGGTGGCCGTGCCGAAGCGGAACATCAGGTTGCGGAGGGTGACTCCGATGATGCCGGCGGCGACGCAGAAGCCGGCGATGAGGAGGGTGTTGGCACCTGCGCCGGGGCGGTGTTCCCAGGCGCGGTGGACGGTGAGGAGGACGGCGAGCTGGAGGCCCGTGAGGACGCCGGCGCCGCGCCAGCCGTAGAGGAGGCCGGAGAGGAGGGGGGTGCAGACCGTGGCGTAGGCGAGCGGGGAGGCCGGGGAGGCGGTGAGGAGGAGGACCGCGCCGAAGAGGAGGTCCAGGGCCATGAGGGTGGGGTGGGCGAGGAGGCGGGGAGCGAAGCGGTCCCAGTCCCGGAGCATGGCGTACGAGACCGTGATGCCGAGGACGGCGGCGATGAGTACGGCGTGGGTCGGGGGGCCGTCCGTGGTGTTGGCCATGGCGAACGGGGTGCCGATGGTGAGGGCGGTGAGGCGGACGGCGAAGGTCTGGCGGGCGAGGGCTTGGAGGGCGTTGAGCTGGAGGCGGAGGGTGGCGGGGGGTGTGGCGTCGTCCTGGAGGTAACCGGTCGTGGGGCTGGGCGGGGGTGGGAGGCGCTTGCCCGCGCCGGCGGGGTGCCGCTGCGCCCCCTCGTACCGACTCGGTGATACGACTGCCCGCAGCCGGGACCAGGGGGGAGTCGGGCGGGGGGACCGGCGGGGGTTCATCAGCGGCCCAGGATTTCGCCGAAGTTCGTTCCCGAGCCCAGGAACATGCCCGTGGCGATGAGGATCATCGTGGCCGGGAGCATGAAGACGAGGGTGACGAGGGTGGCCTTGGGGATGGTGCGGGCGGCTCGGCGGCGGGCGTTCTGCGCGTCGGTGCGGCGCATGTCGGCGGCCAGTTGGATCAGGGTCTCGGCGATGGGGGAACCCAGTTCCTCGCCCTGTTGGAGGGCCGAGACGAACTGGGCCACCTGTTCGGAGGAGTTGCGCCTGCGGAGCTCGTCGAAGGCCTGGCGGCGGCTGACGCCCATGTCCATCTGGCGCAGGGTGATGCGGAGTTCGTCGGCCCAGGGACCCTCGTACTTCTCCGCCACCCGGTCCAGCGCCTGACGGAAGCCCAGGCCCGCCGAGACCACGACCGCGAGGACGTCGAGGAAGTCGGGCAGCGTGCGGTCGATGACGTCCTTGCGCTCACGGATGGCCTGCCAGATCGCCGCGTCGGCGGCGAGGAGACCGAAGGCGAAGGTGAACGCGGCGAACAAGGGGCGTCCGCTGGTGAGGAAGACGAGACCCATGAAGGCGCCGAAGAAGCCGTAGACGGCCCGGCGGGCGGCGTAACGGCTGAGGGTGAGGCCGCCGGGGTTGCCCGCCATGTCGATGCGGTGGCGTTTGGCCTCGACACGGCGCGGGCCCATGAGGCGCAGGACCAGCGGGGCGAAGCGCATGCCCAGGCGGTCGACGGCCGAGCCCGCCTTGGAGACGCGGGTGGCGCCCACCTCCAGGGCGAGGGCCAGGTCGCTGGGGAGCTTCGCGTCGGCGCGGATCATGCGGATGCCCAGGAGCACGCCCGCCACGGAGATCGCCATCAGCAGGGCCAGGAGGAGCGGGAGGAAGGAGGGCGTCGAGGTCGTCATGTCGGTCACCGGGGCCTTCTCATACTTCGATCTTGCCGAGGCGGCGGATGACGAAGAAGCCGACCGTGTAGAGGCCGATCGAGATCAGGACCAGGAGCTGGCCGAGGGGCGAGCCGGTCACCCGGGCCAGCGCACCGTCGTTCGAGGAGTTGATCAGGAGGAGGGAGCCGAGGCCCAGGAGGGGGACGGTGAAGGCCGTCGCGTTGACCTCGGAGAGCATCGTGCGGACCTCGCGGCGGGTCTCCTTGCGGTCCTCCAGCGTCTGGGTGAGGTTGCGCAGCGAGCTGACCACCGAGCCGCCCGCCTTGTTGGACAGGACGAGGGTGGTGACGAGGACGATCAGTTCGCGGGAGGGGAGGCGTTCGGCCAGCTCGCCGAGGGCGTCGTCCACCGAGCGGCCGAGCGCCAGCTGGTCGGCGACCCGAGCCAGTTCCTCACCGGCGGGGGCCTCCAGTTCCTCCGCCGCCATCGCCAGGGCCGTACGGAGGGCCAGGCCGGCGGCGGTGGCGTTGGCCAGGAGGCGCGCCACGTCGGGGAGTTGGTTGATGAAGGCCTCGATGCGCTTCTGGCGCTGCCAGTTGAGGAAGATGGCGGCCGCCCACACGCCCACCGCGCCCGCGATCGGGCCGAAGAAGGGCGCCAGGGTGGCGGCGGCGATCAGCCACAGCGCCACGACGACCATCGCCACGTAGGAGGCGAACTCCCCTGCGGTGAGGTCCAGTCCGGTCGTGGTCAGACGGAGGTGGATGGCGCGGCCCAGGCGGGTGCGGCGCAGGCGGCGGTCGACGGCCGTGAAGCGCCGCACCCGGCCCGCCGCCGTGCGCGGGGGGCCGCCCTGGTGGCCGGCGAGACGGTCGACGAGGGCCTGGCGCTGGGCGCGGCCGGAGGCGTACACGTGCGCGCCGGCGACGGCGAGGGTGCCGCAGAGGACGGTGGCGCCGAGGGCCAGCAGAGTGGTGTTGTCCAGGTCCAGGGGTGCCTGGGCCAGCGTCGACAGGGGCTCCTGGAGTGACTGGCGCGCTTGCGACACCTGGGTCACCTGGGTCACCTGGGTCACCTGTGCAGTCTCAGCTGCCTGGGCTGCCTGCACCGCCTGCGCTGTCGCCATGTCGGTCCTACCTCCTCGGGGCTCTCGGCTATCCGATGGCCTGGCGGGTGTTGAGTGGGTCGATGGCCTCGGTCACGCCGTACGCGGGGGGCAGCGGCTCGTTGGCCACGTACAGCTTCTCCGCGACGGGGCGGGGTATCGGCAGGTGCTCGAAGCGGCCGTGGACGACGCGGTCGGCGCCGAGGGGGTCGGGGGCGAAGCGGGAGACGGTGGCGATCCGGAACTGTTCGCGGCCGTGCGAGACGAGCAGGGCGATCTCGGTGACCTTGCGGGAGCCGTCGGCGAAGCGGGTGAGCTGGACGACCACGTCCACCGCCGAGTTGATCTGGTCCTTGAGGGCCTCGAAGGGGATGAGGACCTCGGACATCGAGCCGAGGGTCTGCAGGCGCATCAGCGCGTCCTCGGCGGAGTTGGCGTGGACCGTGGCGAGGGAGCCGTCGTGGCCGGTCGACATGGCCTGGAGCATGTCGAGGGTCTCGCCGCCCCGGACCTCACCGACGATGATGCGGTCGGGGCGCATACGGAGGGAGTTGCGGACCAGGTCACGGATGGTGATCTGGCCCTTGCCCTCGATGTTGGGGGGCCGCGACTCCAGGCGGATCACGTGTTCCTGCTGGAGCTGGAGTTCGGCGGAGTCCTCGATGGTGATGATGCGTTCGCGCGGTGGGATCAGGCCGGAGAGGGCGTTGAGGAGGGTCGTCTTTCCGGTGCCGGTACCGCCGCTGACGATCACGTTGAAGCGGGCGCGGACGAAGGCCGCGAGGAGCATCAGCATCTGCTCGTCGAGGGAGCCCAGGTCGATGAGCTCGGGGAGGGTGTACGCGCGGGGGAAGCGGCGGATCGTGAGGGTCGGGCCGGTGAGGGCGAGCGGGGGGATGATGACGTTGACGCGCTCGCCCGTGGGGAGGCGGGCGTCCACCATGGGGTTGGACTCGTCGACGCGGCGGTTGACGGTCGAGACGATGCGTTCGATCGTCTGCATGAGCTGGTCGGTGGAGGCGAAGCGCAGGGGCAGTTGCTCCACTCGGCCGGCTCGCTCGACGAAGATCGAGTCCGGGCCGTTGACCATGATCTCCGTGACCGACGCGTCGGCGAGGAGGGGTTCGAGGACGCCCAGGCCCAGGGCCTCGTCGACGACCCTGCGGATGAGTTGGGAGCGTTCGCCCGAGGAGAGGACCGGGCCCTCCCGGCTGATGATGTGGCCGAGGACGCGTTCCAGGCGGGCCCTGCGGTCGGCCGCGCTCAGGGCCGACATCTCGGCGAGGTCGATCTCTTCGAGGAGCTTGGCGCGGTAGACGGCCACGAGGTGTCCGTCCTCGCGCCCGGCTCCCCCCTCGTCGGGGGCGGCGATACGGGATCGCAGGCTCATCTTGTCGTCAACTCCTCTCGGGGGTGGGTGGCTTGGGCCGGTGCGGGCGGTGCGGTACGGGTGCAGTGCGGGGGCGGGGGTGCCTGCGGGTGGGGTCAGGGGTCGAGGTCGTTGGGCATGGTGGCCGAGCGTTCGACCGTGACCGGGTCGAAGAGGGGGACGACCGAGGGGACGGTGACCACGACCGTGGCGGTGGTGGTGTCGGAGCCGCCGTCCACCGCGTCGACCGAGGGGTTCAGCCATGTGCTCGCCGCGGCCGCGCCGGCGGCTCCGCCGGTCCCGGGTACGAGTGACTCGGCGCGGGCGGCGGCCCGGGCGGCCGAGCCGGCCTGGCTGATGCCGTAGCCGATCAGGCCGAGCTGGATCGCGGCCATGCCCACGAGGAGCAGGATCGGGAGGAAGCCGGCGAACTCCAGGATGGAGGAGCCCCGGTCGTTCCAGCGGTGGGCGGGCTGCCGTCCCGTGGGTGGGGGGTTCGCCCGGGTGCGGTGGGCGGGGCGCCGTTGCGTGGGTGGGGGGTTCGCCCGGGTGCGGTGGGTGGGTCGGGGGGGGGGGGGGGGGGGGGGGGGGGGGGGGTGGGGTCGGGGGCGCGCCGGGGGGTGTCCGTCCTCGGAACGGCGCGGAATCGGTCGGCTGTGAAGTCCGGCCTGTTGACGCGCCAACCGCTGCGGGCGGACACCCCCCGGCACGCCCCCTTCTCGCCGTGCGCGGCTCACCCGCCGTGCGGGCCGCGTCGCGGGCGTCGCTGTGGTCGGGCGTACGGCGACAGTTGCGGTGGTCGGGCGTACGGCAACAGTTGCGGTGGTCGGGCGTACGGCGACGCGTGCGGTGGTCGGGCCTACGGCAACCGTTGCGGTGGACGGGCCTACGGCAACCGTCGCTGTGGTCGGGTGGGTGCGGGTCATGGGGTGTCTCCCTCCAGGGCCGCGCCCGCCTCGCCGTTGACGGTCCAGCCCGTGTCGAAGCCGGGGAAGAAGAGGGGGACGTTGGCCTGGACCTCGGCTCGCATGACGGGGCCGACCGCCGCGCAGTCGATGGCGGTGTCGCTCCAGGCGCCTGGGAGGTGCGCGCCGCCCGCGGTCTGGCACGCGCCGGCGATGTCTCCGTCGACCGCGTACGCGGCGGTGGCCGCGCGGGCGGCCTCGTCGGCAGCGTTGCCGGCGAGGGAGTAGGTGTAGCCGTAGAGGGCCGCCTGCCAGAGGATCGTCATGGTGATCAGGATCAGGGGGAGCATGCCGGCGAATTCGAGGGTCGCCGAGCCCCGGTCGCCGCCCTTGCGGCGCAGGACGAGGGCGCCTCGGTCGGCGGAGGCCTTGCGGCGTCGGCCGCCGTGGCCGGGGTCCGGCGCGGCGACCAGTTCCAGTTCACCGGCCAGCGCCCACAGCGCCTGTTTGACGACGGAGCGGGCGTCGAGGTCCTGGAGGCGGCCCGCGTCGACGACGGACTGGAGTTCCTTGAAGGCGGCGGGGACGGCGGCGCGGGCCACCTTCGTGCCGGTGACCTTCTCGACCAGCGGCGGTTGGATCTCCGTGGCGCGCGACAGGCGGTTGACGACCGTCAGCGTCTCCTCGGCCTTGCGGATCTGCAGGCGGTCCCAGAGACGGACCATGCGTTTGGCGGCGCGGACCGCGACGACGTCCGGGGTGACCAGCAGCAGGGCCTGGTCGGCCATCTCGACGGCCGCCGCCGTGGCCGCGTTCATCTGGGAGCCGCAGTCGACGATCACCACGTCGTGCCGGGAGCGGAGGGTGGCCACCACCTGGCGGGCCACCCGGTCCGTCACCTCCTCGCCGCGTTCGCCCTCGGCGGGGGCGAGAAGGAGGGAGATACCGGTGTCGTGGGCGTAGACGGCCTCCTGGAGGACGCGGGGGTTGAGGTCCGTGATGGCGGCCAGGTCGGCGACCGAGCGGCGGAACTGCACGTCGAGGTACGAGGCCACGTCCCCCGACTGGAGGTCGAGATCGAGGAGGGCGACCGTACGGCCGGACGCGCGGGCCGCGAGCGCGAGCTGCACGGCGGTGACGGTGGCGCCGACGCCGCCCTTGGCCCCGCTGACCGTGACGACGGTGCCGCCGGGGCCCGCGTACAGCTCGGGCGTTCCGCTGCCGAGGTGGCGTCGCATGCCGGCCGACCAGGCGGCGGCCGCCTGGACGCGCTCGGCGAGGGACTCGTAGGAGAGCGGGAGGGGGACGATGCCCCGGGCGCCGGAGTCCATCGCGGCGGTCAGGACGCCCGTGCTGGTGTCGGAGGTGACGAGCACGACGCCGACCGCCGGGAAGCGCAGGACGAGGTCGCGGACCAGGTCCAACGCCGGTGCCGGGCCGATCCGTTCGTGGACCAGCACCACCTCCGGCAGCTCGTCCAGCGAATCGGCGGCCATCCGCGCCAGGGTGTCCAGCAGCGCGGTGGAGTCGGAGACGGGCGGTGCCGGTTCCGCGTCGGCGAGCTGGCCGAGCAGGGTGGTGAGGGCACGGGCCGATTCGACGTCACCGGCGGCGGGGAGGATGCGGATGGTCATCGGCGGATCCCCGTTCGTGTGGCGAAGGGCGCGGGGGTCTCGGACGGGCGGGGCTCGGCCGCCGCGCCACGGCGGGGTTCGCCGGGCACCCGCGGCCCGCTCGTGGGCCTCGACACCGTCGTGCGCCGTACCCCCCTGAGCATGCCCAGCCTCGACGCACCCATCCGCAGCGGCATTCGACGTACCCCCGTTCGAAGTTCCCTCGTGCGGACGTTCCGGACCGACCTCATCGCGGGGCCTCCTACTTGTCCTCGTCGAGGGTGTACGAGCGGTCGTCCGGTACGACGACGGTGGCCTCGCCGCCCCCGACGAGGGCGAGACGGACGTGCTCGGCGAACGACTCGGCGAAGGCGACGCGCTGGGCGTCGGCGGTGTCGAGCGCGAAGGTGATCGGGACGGCCTCGGTCGCCGTGCGCCGGCGGTCGCTGCTGGACTGGCCCGGTTCGAGGGGGGTCAGCTTGCCGACGTCGATGACCCGGGCGTCGGCGACCATGAGCTTGGACGTGTCCTTGCCCGAGTCGCTGTCCTTCTCCTCGAACGTGGCGTAGATGTTGACCCGCGACCCCGGGTTGATCTTTCCGGCCACTCCGGTGGAGGCGTCGATCAGGATGGCGATCTCCTGCTGGCCCGCTTCGAGTTCGGGGCGGTCGACGATCATGTCGGACTGGAGCAGGGAGCCCTTGCTCAGCTGGGTGACGGCGATCTTCCCGCGGATCTCTCCCAGATCGGTGACGGCCGTGCCGGACAGCCACCGCTCCGGCATCGAGATCTTCTCGAACTGGCCCGCCGTCAGCTCTTTGTAGGGCGCGATGTCGCTCTTCAGCCGGTACGCGGTCACCTCGGGCCCGACCTTCGCGTTCACGTCACGGATCACCGAGAGCACCCCGGCGAAGGCGGCCAGGGCGCACAGGGCCGAGAGGACCAGCAGGATGACGCCGCGGCGCTGGCGTGAGTTCACTACATCTCACCTCGTGGGGACGTGCCGGGCACGTGAGCGGGCCTGCTGCTCGACCGGGGCGGGGACGGGCGGGTCGTACGGCCCTGCGGGCTGTGGAGTTGTCGTACGGCTGTCATGTGACCCCTCGGGGCAGCGCGCGCACGGGCGGCGGTTCGGGCTCTCGTAACGGGGCCGAGCAGAACCCGCAGCGGTCGCCGATGAGTTCGAGGCCGCACCAGTGGCAGGTCTCGCGGCGTACGGACGACACGAGTTGGTAGAGCACGGAGACGTCGCAGAGGCCGGCGGCGAACTCGACGAGCTTGCCGGTCCCCCACCAGCGCACGGATCCCTCGGGCAGCGGCACCGGCAGGGACCCCTGCACCTGCCAGGCCGGGGCGAGGGAAGCGGTGACCCAGTCGGAGGGCGGCTGCGGTCCCTGCGCGACGAGCAGGCGGGTGCCGAACTCGGGGCCCGCGAGGGGCTCCTCGTCGGCGGTGTGGAGACGGACCAGCTGGGGCCGCGGGTTGGCCAGGACGGCGAACTGGGCGCCCGGCAGCCAGGACTTGGCATGCGACTTCAGCGTGACCGGCACCCGGTCGAGCTTGGCGACGGAGCCGAGGAGCGCGCCGGCGTAGATGTAGTGCGCGAGGAGGCGTACGGAGGAGGCGAGCACTCCCGGGCTGAAGTCGCACACGGACAGCTGCCTCAGCTGCTGGGCGAGCAGGGCGACGCCGAGCGGCGGCAGATCCACGCCGAGCAGGGCGATGCGGTCGCTCTCCAGCACGGAACGGACGGTGTGCAGCCGCCGGGTGACGGCCGACGCGTCGGAGGACGAGTGGAGGGCGATGACATAGCCGTGCTGCTCGATGAGCGCGTGCATGCCGTAGAGGGAGGCTTCGAGGGTCTCCTGCGGCTGGACCACCGCGGGCGGGGTCTGCCGGTCGTGCGGTGGGAGCACCAGGTCGGAACTGGTGACGGCTATCGCGGTCGGCACGCTGCACACCACCCCGTTCACTTCGGCGGAGTGGTCGACCACCGCCTCAGACGGCCCCTGTGAGGAGGGACGTCTGCCTCGACGTCCCTCCTGCATCGTCTTGCATCAGCACCATATCCACGGCATGGCCCGATCAACACCGAATCTCCTTGATCAACTCACGGGCGGTGGGGGCCGTATCCACACAGAGTGAGACGCATATGCCTCAACTCGACGGCGGAGGAGGGAGTTTGGGTCGCCCGTACGGGTGAGCGGGCCTCGTGCGGGAGTATTGACAACTCGATTGGTCTGGACCAGCTTACGAGTATGTTCAGACACAGAAGACGCATACGCATGCGGATGGACGCCCAGGGGTGTGACGGCGCGCGCATACAGGGACGGATCCGGCTCCGGTCGGGGGTCGTCGCCCTCTCCCTCGCCCTCGGTCTCTCGCTCGTCGGCGCCGGACAGGCGTCCGCCGCGGACATCAACAACGCCAGGAACGCCGGATTCGAGTCGGGGCTCAGCGACTGGAACTGCTCGGCGGGCAGCGGCGGCACCGTCTCCTCCCCGGTGCACGGCGGCGCGGCCGCGCTGCGGGCCACCCCGGCCGGGCAGGACAACGCCCGCTGCACCCAGGCGGTGGCGGTGAAGCCCCGGTCGACGTACACGCTCAGCGCCTGGGTGCGCGGCGGGTACGCGTATCTGGGCGCCACCGGGACCGGTACGACCGACGTCTCGACGTGGACGCCGGACTCGACGGCCTGGAAGCAGCTGTCGACCACGTTCACCACCGGCGCCTCGACCACGTCGGTGACGGTCCACACGCACGGCTGGTACGGGCAGGCCGCGTACCTCGTCGACGACGTGTCCGTCTTCGGCCCCGACGGCGGCGGTGGCGGCGACCAGCCGCCCACGGTCCCGTCCGCCCCGGCCGGGGTGACGGTGTCGGGCTCGACGTCCTCCTCGGTCTCCCTGTCCTGGAACCCGGTGTCGGGCGCCTCCGGCTACCACGTCTACCGGGGCGGCACCAAGGTCCAGTCGGTGACCGGCACGTCGGCGACGGTGACCGGGCTCGCGGCCTCCACCTCGTACACGTTCCAGGTCACGGCGACGAACGCGGCCGGTGAGTCGGCGCGTTCGGCGACGGTGACGGGGACGACGACGGCGACTCCCGGCGGCGGCACCGGCGTTCCGAAGCACGCGGTCACCGGGTACTGGCAGAACTTTGACAACGGGGCGGCGGTGCAGAGGCTCGCCGACGTCCAGTCGCAGTACGACATCATCGCCGTGGCCTTCGCGGACGCCACCGCCACCCCGGGCGCGGTCACCTTCACCCTCGACTCGGCGGCCCTCGGCGGCTACACCGTCGACCAGTTCAAGGCGGACGTCCGGGCCAAGCAGGCGGCCGGCAAGAAGGTCATCGTGTCGGTCGGCGGCGAGCGCGGCACGGTGGCCGTGAACGACGCGGCCTCCGCGACGAACTTCGCGGACTCGGTGTACGCCCTGATGCGGACGTACGGCTTCGACGGCGTCGACATCGACCTGGAGAACGGGCTGAACGCGACCTATATGACGCAGGCGTTGCGGTCGCTGTCGGCGAAGGCGGGCCCGTCGCTGGTCATCACGATGGCCCCGCAGACCATCGACATGCAGTCGACGTCGAACGCGTACTTCCGGACCGCCCTGAACATCAAGGACATCCTGACCGTCGTCAACATGCAGTACTACAACAGCGGTTCCATGCTGGGCTGCGACGGCAAGGTCTACAGCCAGGGGTCGGTGGACTTCCTCACCGCCCTCGCCTGCCTCCAGCTGGAGGGTGGCCTCGCCCCGTCCCAGGTGGGGCTGGGTCTGCCCGCCTCGACGCGGGGCGCGGGCAGCGGTTACGTGTCGCCGACCGTGGTGAACAACGCCCTCGACTGTCTGACCCGTGGCACGAACTGCGGTTCCTTCAAGCCGCCGCGGACGTACCCCGACCTGCGGGGCGCGATGACCTGGTCGACCAACTGGGACGCCACGGCGGGCAACGCCTGGTCGAACGCGGTGGGTCCGCACGTGCACGGGCTGCCGTAGGCGACGAGAGGTGGCCCGCGCCCGGCTGTGGCGCGGGTCACCGGAACCTCTTCCCCCGCGCGGAGAGACATGGGTGTGAGGTGGGAGAGGTGCATACGAGATGAGTGACCCCGAGAGGGCGCCGGCCCGCACGGACGCGGAGACGTCGACGCGCGCGCGGATACGGGCCGGGGACCGGGAGGCCTTCGCGGCGCTCTACGACGCGTACGCGCGGGCCGTCTACAACCACGCGTACCGGCTGACCGGCGACTGGTCGACCGCCGAGGAGGTGATGGCGGACACCTTCCTCGACGCCTGGCGCACCCGGGAACGACTGGAGCCGGACGGCGGCTCGTTGAAGCCGTGGCTGCTGGGCATGGCGACCAACAAGGCCCGCAACGCCACCCGTGGCCTCGGCCGCCGACTGGCGTTCCTGGCCCGCCGCCCCGCCCCGCCGCCCGTGGCCGACTTCGCCGACGAGACCGCCGGGCGCCTCGACGACGCGCGCCGGCTGGCCGCCGTACGCCAGGTGTACGGGCGGCTGCGGCGCGGGGAGCGCGAGGTGCTCGCGCTGTGCGTGTGGTCGGGCCTCGACTACGGGCAGGCGGCCGAGGCGCTGGGCGTCCCGGTGGGAACCGTACGGTCGCGGCTCTCCCGGGCCAGGGCGCGGCTCGGCCGGCTGACGGAGGAGCGGCTGCGCGAGGAGCGTGCGCAAAACACATCGAACCGTAGGGAACCGGGGCGTCGTCGCGGAGAGGCAGAGGGCGAGGCCGCGTTCGCGGCCCGTCCGCTCAAGGAGATTCAGGAGGGATCCCGATGAACGAGGAGCTGGCCCGACTGCTGCCGCCCCCGCCCGAACGGGATGTTCCGCCTGGTCGCCTCGCTCACCACAAGGACACCCTGATGCGACTCATCGACGACGACGCCCCGGCCACGACGCCCGCCGCACCCCGGAAGCGGGACCGACGGCTGCCCCGCCCGGCCCTGTGGCTGCCCGCCGCCGCGCTGACGCTGGCCGGGGCGCTGACCGTCGGCCTGGTCACGACCACCGGCTCCGGCGCCGGCCCGCGGCCCTCCGACGGCGGGAGCGCCGTCGTCCTGCTCGACCGGATCGCCGAGGTCGCCGCGCGGACGGAGGTCGAGCCGGTCCGCGACGACCAGTTGGTCTACGTCAAGAGCCTGACGGCCGGGGCGGAGGCCGTGGAGGACGGCCCGTACCGGCCCGGAGAGCTGCACCGCCGGGAGGTGTGGGTGTCGCAGGAGCCGGGCCCGGTCAAGCAGGTGGCCCTGCACTACGAGGGCGGCGCCTACTCCCCGCTGAGGGAGCTGCTGCCGCCGGGTTCGCCGGGTGTCCCCGCCGGGATCGACCGCCCCACCTACCGGTGGCTGGCCTCCCTGCCCACCGATCCCGACGAGCTGCTCGCCGAGCTGTACCGCCTGACCAGGACGTGGAAGGGCGAGGAGAAGGCACAGGCCGTCTTCGACCGGATCGGCGAACTGCTCGGCGAGACGGTCATGCCCGCGAGGACGGCCGCCGCGCTCTACGAGGCCGCCGCGAAGATCCCCGGGGTGACCCGTACCGAGGACGCGGTCGACCCCGCCGGCCGTCGCGGCGTCGGGATCCGCCGGGTCGACGAGCGCGCCGGGTGGGCCACCGAGTGGGTCTTCGACCGGGAGACCCTCGCGTACCTCGGCGAACGCAGCCGGCTGACGGCGGACGGCCCGATGGGCGACAAGGGCACGGTCCTGAGCGAGACCGCCGTACTGGAGCGGGCCGTCGTGGACGAGTACCGCGAGCGGCCGGCGCCGTAGCGCGCCCGGCACGACCGTGAGGGCCCGCCGGTCAACGCCTTTCGAGCAGGTTCGAAAGGCTTGTCCGGCGGGAGCGCGTGCGTGAGCATCGGTGCCCCGGTGGCGGCCGGCCGTCCTCCGCCGACCGGGGACCGGCACATGTGAGAGCAATCCGCCCGCCCTTGCGGACACAGGCCGTCCGCAGGCCTTCCCACCCTGGACTCATGACAGACAACAGCGTGCGCAGCCACCGGATCGACATCCCTCAGGCCCAGCTGGACGATCTGCACACCCGCCTGGACCTCACCCGCTGGCCCGACGAACTCCCGGAAGCGGGCTGGGCGTACGGCGCCTCGCTGCCGTACCTCCGCGACCTCGCCGCGTACTGGCGTGGCACCTACGACTGGCGCGAGCACGAGGCCGCCCTCAACGAGATCCCGCAGTACGTCACGGAGATCGACGGCGCGCGGGTGCACTTCCTGCACGTCCGCTCCTCCCGTCCGGACGCGCTGCCACTGATCCTCACGCACGGCTGGCCGGGCTCGATCGTGGAGTTCCTCGGTGTGATCGACCTGCTGAGCGACTTCCACCTGGTGATCCCCTCCATCCCCGGCTTCGGGTTCTCCGGGCCCACCCGGGAGAAGGGCTGGAACGTCTCCCGCGTCGCCCGCGCATGGGCGGAGCTGATGCGCGGGCTCGGCTACGAGCGCTACGGCGCCCAGGGCGGCGATTTGGGCGCGCTGGTCTCCCCCGCGCTGGCCCGGGTCGCCCCGGAGGCCGTGATCGGTGTCCACGTGAACGCCGCGTCGGTCGGCTTCATCCCGCTCGGCCCGGTGGACGAGGAGGCACGCGAGGGGCTCGACGAGCGGGAGCTGCGGAGCCTGGCGAGCATCGGCGAGTTCACCACGGACGGCTTCGGCTACAACGCCCTCCAGTCGACCCGCCCGCAGACGCTGTCGTACGGCCTCACCGACTCCCCCGTCGGTCAGCTCGCCTGGATCATGGAGAAGTTCCAGGCGTGGACGCACTCCTCGGCCGAACTGCCGGAGGACGCGGTCGGCCGGGACACCCTGCTCACCAACGTGATGCTGTACTGGCTGACGGGTACGGCCGGTTCGGCGGCCCGGATGTACTACGAGAACAGCCATGTCCCGGACTGGTTCCCGACAGCGGCCTCCGGGGTGCCGACCGCGGTGGCGAACTTCGGCGAGGACGTGGCGATCCGCCGCTGGGCCGAGCAGGTCAACACCATCGCGCGGTGGACGGAGTTCGCCCGCGGCGGCCACTTCGCGGCCCTGGAGGTCCCGGACCTGCTGGCCGCGGACGTACGGGAGTTCTTCGACACCCTGCGCTGACACCCCGTTCGCCGCCGCCCTCGTGGCAGGGCGCCAGGGGCCTAACCCATCGGGCGGTAGTGGCCGAGCACGTGGGCGAGGTGGCCGAACCACTGGTGGAGGCGTTCGCGGGGCCTGGCCTCGACCGTGCACTCGAAGAAGCCGCCGTCGAGGTGGATGACGGCGACCATGAGGGCCTTGCCGTTGCCGCTCGCCTTGTAGTGGACGCTGCGGATCTCGGGCCACGAGAAGTCGACGGAGACGCCGTGGTCCTCGAAGGCGACCCCGCCCGCGTCGACGACGACGGAGTTGTGCCGGTCGACGGCCAGGAACTCCGGGCCCTGGGGTGACTGGCCGTACGGCTGCTGCTGCGGCGGCGCATAGGGCTGCGGCGGCGGCGCGTAGGGCTGCTGCTGGGCATGGGGCTGCGGTGGCTGCGCGTACGGCTGCTGCGGGGGCGCGTACGGCGGGCCGGGGGGCGTGGGTGGGGGCGCGTACGGCGGGGGCGGCGGGCCGAAGCCCTGGTGGTCCGCCGGCGGTGTCCACGGCTGCTGCGGCGGTGGCGGCTGGTGACCCTGTTCAGGCTGGTCCATCGGTGTGTGTCCTCTGCCCCGTTGGTGTGACTCGTACCGCACCGTATCTCTCACCCTTCCGTGAAACATTCCCCGGGGGCCGGCGCATCAAAGGAGTGAGAGGCGGCAACGCGAGTCCGTTCAGGGGGAGCCACAGATGAGACCAGTCCGCGCGGACGGATACCAGGAGTTCGCGGCGGCGCGGGCGGGTCATCTGTACCGGTCCGCGTGTCTGCTCACCGGTGGGGACACCCATCTCGCCGAGGACCTCGTGCAGGAGACGCTCGGCCGGTTGTACGTGAAGTGGGGGCGGGTACGACGGGCCGACAACCCGGCCGGCTACGCGCAGACCGTGCTGACCAGGACGTTCCTCGCCCACCAGCGGCGGCGCAGCAGCCGGGAACGGGCCACCGACGTCATCCCGGACGGACCCGCGGCGCCCGGCGGCGACGCGTCCCTGCGGCTCACCCTCGTCGAGGCGCTGGCCCAACTGCCGCCGAAGGACCGGGCCGTGGTCGTCCTGCGCTACTGGGAGGACCGGTCCGTCGAGGAGACCGCGGCGGCGATGAACGCCAGCTCGGCGGCGGTGCGCACCCGGTGCGTCCGCGCCCTCGCCCGACTGCGCGTCCTGCTCGGCGACGCCATCGGCGAGTACGCCACCCCCTGAGCGCCCCGCACCCACCGACACCAGCACACCCACTCGCAGAAACGGCGGTTCGTCATGCCCCAGGAACAGCACGAAGACCCCTTCGAGGGCAGGCTCGGCAACGCCCTGCGCCGGGTCGGCGGCACCTTCGAGACCGATCACCAAGCGCTGGCCGGCGGCGGTGCCGTGCGCGGTCGGCGGCTGCTGTTCCGCCGACGGGCGGCGATGCTGGGCGGGGTGGCCGGGATCGCGCTCGTCGGGGTGGGCGGGGCGCTCCTGCTGCCCGGCACCGGCGACGGGGGGCGGTCCGTGGCGGCGAAGCGGTCCATCGTGCCGGACGCCGAGCAGGTCGTCAGGGACGACGACGGCGCGGTGTCCGGCGCGGAACTCGTCCGCATGCTCAAGGAGATGCTGCCGGAGGGGAGCATCAGCGGGGAGTCCGCTCGGGGCACGAGCGCGGACGGGGGGCCGTACGCCCAGGTCGTGTACGACGACGGCGGGGGCGGGGGGGCCGTGCAGCTCGGGGTCGGGCGGATCGACGCCGACAGCGAGTACGCCCGGCAGCTGACCGACTGCCCGGACAAGAGGTTCGTCGGGTACGTCTCCTGCGAGGAGAAGACCCTGCCGGGCGGTGCGCGGCTGATGCTCTTCCGGGGCTACGAGTACCCGGACCGCCGCGTGGACACCAAGCACTGGTACGCGCAGCTGGTCGATCCGGCGGGGTACGAGGTCAGCGTCATGGAATGGAACGCGACGGCGCAGAAGGACGCGCCGGTCACCCGTGCCGAACCGCCGCTGTCCCTCGACTCCTTGACGACGATCGTCAGGGACCCGGGCTGGCAGGCGGTCGCCGACGCCATCACGGAGGAGTCGGAGAACGGCGGCGGCACGCGGGAGGACCAGGGGGAGAAGGAGGAGTCGTCGACGGTTCCGCCCGGTGGCGGGTCGGTCGATGCCCCGGTCGTCGGGGGCGAGGCCATTCGCAGAACACTCGTCAGCCTTCTGCCCGAGGGCGTCGACGTCGTCACCGAGGACAGCCAGGTGTCGGACTTCGCGTACGTCGTCCTCGACGACGGCGAGGGGCGGAGCCTGGTGCAGATCAATGTGCAGCCGGGCATGGCGGACCTCGCGGACTCGTTGTTCGGCGCCGACGCCGAGACCCTGCCCGACGGCACGAAGGTCGCCACCCGGCAGGAACCCGGGGAGAAGGGCGGCGAGGGGGTCGTCATGTGGACCGCGGACACGCTCCGCGTCGACGGGCTGCGCGTCGTGATCAGCGCCTTCAACTCCGGCGCCCAGCACACCGCCGCGACCCGCGAGACCCCCGCGCTCACCATGGCTCAGCTGAGGGAGATCGCCACCAGCGAGCGGTGGAAGTCGCTCGACTGACGGCCCGGCGTCAGAAGAAGTCCGCCCACGGCTGGTCCCAGATCTGCTTCACGGCCAGTACCAGGAAGAGCAGGCCCGCGATGGCCAGCATGCCGTTGCTGACGAGGCCGTTGCGCCATTCGCGGGGTGTGCGGGAGGAGTTGAGGAGCCACAGGAGCGTGCCGGCGAGGAAGGGGAGGAAGGCCGCGCCGAGGACGCCGTAGAGGATGATCAGGCGGAACGGCTGGCCCTGGAAGAGCAGGACGATGGGCGGGAAGGTCAGCCAGAGCAGGTACGCGCGGAACGGCCAGGACTTCTCGCGCCGACCGGAGGCGACCTCCTCGCCCGTCACGGCCCCCTTGCGGCGGAAGCGCTCCACGAAGTCCGCGAACATCAGGCTCACGCCGTGCCAGACGCCGATGAGGGAGGTGTACGAGGTGGCGAAGAAGCCGATCAGGAAGAACTTGGCGGTGGCCGTGCCGTATTCGTCGGCCAGGATGTCGCCGAGCTGGATCAGGCCCTTGTCGCCGGAGGCGATGGCGATGTTGGCCGAGTGCAGCAGTTCGGCGCCGACGAAGAGCATCGAGACCACGAAGATGCCGGTGGTGATGTACGCGACCCGGTTGTCCAGGCGCATGATCTTCATCCAGCCGGTGTTCGTCCAGCCCTTGGCGTTGACCCAGTAGCCGTACGCGGCCAGCGTGATGGTGCCGCCGACGCCGCCGATGAGGCCGAGGGTGTTGAGGATCGAGTCCTTCTCGTCGGGCAGGACGGGCAGGAGCCCGGCGAAGGCGTCCGCGAGGTTGGGGGTGACGCGGATCGCCAGGTAGACGGTGACCACGAACATGACGCCCACCAGGACGGTCATGACCTTCTCGAAGACCTCGTACTTGTTGAACCAGACGAAGACCAGGCCGCTCAGGCCGCACAGCACGGCCCACCACTTGAGGTCCATCACGTCCGGGAACAGCGCCTGCAGGGGCAGGGCGCTGGAGGACATCGCGGCGGCGCCGTAGACGAAGCCCCAGATCACGACGTAGACGACGAAGAACCACGTCGTCCAGCGGCCGAGGCTGGCCCAGCCGTCGAAGAGGGTGCGGCCGGTGGACAGATGCCAGCGGCCGGCCGCCTCGGCGAGGGCGATCTTGACGAGACAGCCGATGACGGCCGCCCAGAGCAGGGTGTAGCCGAAGTTGCTGCCCGCGATGAGGGTCGCGACCAGGTCACCGGCGCCGACACCGGTCGCGGCGACGACGATGCCGGGGCCGATGTACTTCCAACTGGATCTACGAGGTGGGGGGTTGGAGCCGGATGGTGCGGGTGTGTCTGTGGGGTTTCCCGTGGTGTCCGCCATGAGGGTCAAGAAACCCCACGGAACGGCATCAGACAAGAGGGCCGGGCGGCTTCGGTGACCGGCGGCTTCGGCGACCGCCGGCCACCGAAGCCGCCGAACCCGGCGAAGCGCTACGGCTGTCGCCGACCGCAGCCGTGGGCCCCGCACGTACCGAGTTCGAACCACACGGTCTTGCCCGATCCGTCCTGGTGACAGCCCCAGCGCCCGGCGAGGGCGTCCACCAGGAACATTCCCCGGCCACTCTCCGATATCTCCGTCACGCGGCGCACCCGGGGCGGGCGGCCGTCCGTGTCCGACACCTCGCAGCGCAGTACGCCGTGGGCGGCCGACAGGGTCAGCTTCAGTCGGCTCTCCGCGTGCACCAGCGCGTTGGTGACCAGCTCGCTCACCAGCAGCTCCGCCGTGTCGGTCTGTTCGAGCAGACCCCATCCCTCCAGCTGCCTGCGCACCTGCGCGCGGGCCTGTGCGGCGGCGGTGGGACGGGGGTCGTACTCGACACTCAAGTGGCCCGCACCCATGGGCGGTTGGGGGTACGAGGCGAAATGGGGGCCGGAATCCGGAAGGAGACCCCCGGAGAGTTGCAGCATGCCTCCAGGGTTGCCGCCACGCGTACGCGGCACACGGGGAGGACTACCCGTTTCCAGTCGTGCATATACCTGTTTCCCGCCCGGGTACGTCCGCAATTGGGGGCCTACGCGACCGATGGGCGTGTACGCGGTTGTGTAGGGCTTACGCACGCCGTGGACTCCCGGCCCGCACATCCGCGTTCCGGCCATCTCGGCCCCCTGCCCGCACCCACCCGCTCTTGACCTGGTCATGCCAGAGCCGCACCATGAGCGCCACACCCGCACCAGGGCCGGCCGGGCACCCCGCGGTCACCGGCCAGGCCCGAGGCACGTCGCAAGGATCCACCCCCCGCTCCACTCCCCACTTCCGGAGACCCCGGAATTCCTGGAGAAACTAGGAGACTTCATGCGACTCCGCATACGCGGCAGGGCGGCGACGCCCGACGGCACCGGCAGGAGATCCGGTCGCCGCACCGCCGCCCTCGCCACCCTGCTGGCGCTGGCCCTCGCCGCCCCGGTGGCCGCGACCACCACGGACGCGACGGCGACCAGCGCCGAGCGGCCCAGGGCCTCGGCCGACGACATCCGTCAGTACGAGGTCCACATGCACTCGGACAGCAAGTCCCGCACGGCGCTGCAGCAGGCCGGTGTGACCGTGGACGACGCCGACGACCACTCGGTGTTCGTCTCCGGACGCGCGGACCAGATCAAGAAGCTGAAGCAGCAGGGCTACGAGGTCACCCCGCTCGGCGCCGCACCGGACCGGTCGAACGGCGAGGACGACGTACGGCTCTTCGACTTCCCGTCCGCCGACTCCCGGTACCACAACTACGCGGAGATGACGAACGAGATCAACTCCGTCGTCTCGGCCAACAGTTCGATCGCCAGCCAGCGGGTCATCGGCACCACGTACCAGGGCCGGAACATCGTCGCCATCAAGATCAGCGACAACGTCGGCACGGACGAGGCCGAGCCCGAGGTGCTCTTCACCCACCACCAGCACGCCCGTGAGCACCTCACGGTCGAGATGGCGCTCTACCTGCTGAACGAGTTGACCTCCGACTACGGGACCGACTCCCGCGTCACCAACATGGTGAACAACCGCGAGATCTGGATCATCCCGGACATCAACCCGGACGGCGGCGAGTACGACGTCGCCACCGGCTCGTACCGCTCGTGGCGCAAGAACCGGCAGCCCAACAGCGGTTCGTCGTACGTCGGCACCGACCTCAACCGCAACTGGAACTACCGCTGGGGCTGCTGTGGCGGCTCGTCCGGTTCCACGTCCTCGGACACCTACCGGGGTACGGCCGCCGAGTCGGCGCCCGAGGTGAAGGTCGTCGCGAACTTCGTGCGCAGCCGGGTCGTCGGCGGCGTCCAGCAGATCAAGACCGGCATCGACTTCCACACCTACAGCGAGCTGGTGCTGTGGCCCTTCGGGTACACGACCGCCGACACCGCGACCGGGATGACGGCGGACGACCGCAACGCGTTCGCGACGGTCGGCGGGAAGATGGCCGCGAGCAACGGGTACACACCCGAGCAGTCCAGCGACCTCTACATCACGGACGGGTCGATCGACGACTGGCTGTGGGGCAACCAGAAGATCTTCGGCTACACCTTCGAGATGTATCCGGGGTCGGCCGGGGGCGGCGGGTTCTACCCGCCCGACGAGGTCATCGCCCGGGAGACCGCCCGGAACCGGGACGCGGTGCTGCAGTTGCTGGAGAACTCGGACTGCATGTACCGGTCGATCGGCAAGGAAGCGCAGTACTGCTAGCCCCGGGGTAGTCCTGGGCCAGCCCTGGGGCAGTCCCGTGAGCGGGGAACTGCGGGCCGGACGTGGCCGGTCGCGCAGTTCCCCGCGCCCCTTACGAGGCGGGGTCCGACTCTTCCTCGAAGTAGGCGTCCAGCACCTCGTCGATCTGCTTCTCCCAGGCCGCGTGCTCCGACTTGGCCTTGGCCTCGATCTCCAGGAAGTACCAGCGGCGGTCGGGGGTGTGGACCGTGATGGTGAAACGCTTGCCGAAGAGGGGGGACTCGGTCTCGATCGCGCCGATCTCGTCCCAGGTGAACTCGCACTCCTGGTCGTCCAGACGCAGCCGTACGCCACTGCTGTCCGCGATGATCTTCGCTCGGCGGTCGGAGGCCTCGAAGACGGGGCCGTCCGTCGTGTCCTCGGCCGCCTCGCCCACCTCTTCGGCTTCGGCCTCCTCGGCTTCGTCCGCTTCGGCGTCCGCGTCGGCTTCGGCCGGGGGCTTCTCGGCGATGGACGGCTCGTCCCGGGTCAGGGCAGCCTCGTCCGGCTCCTCGGTCTCCGCCGGTTCGGCGGACTCCGTCGGCTTGATGTCCTCCGGCTCCTCCTGCTTCTCCTTCTTCACGGACACGGGGGCCGTGAGTCCGGGGATGTGCGACGGGTCGACCGCGGCGGCGGCCAGGGGCTGGTTGTTCGAACCGATACGCTGCTCCACAGCGGGCAGTATGGTCGACGACCCTGTGTCGGGGACAGTCGGGCCGGGCATATGTCCGTATCTGGGTTTCAACGGTGTTCGACGGCGTTCACACGAACACACTCAATACCGCCGCTACCGCGAACCCCGCCACCGACAGCACCGTCTCCAGGACCGTCCAGGTCTTGAGGGTGTCGCGTTCGCTGATGCCGAAGTACTTGGCGACGATCCAGAAGCCGCCGTCGTTGACGTGCGAGGCGAAGATCGAACCCGCCGAGATGGCCATGATGACGAGGGCCACGAAGGCCTGCGAGTGGTCGCCCCCGACGAGGAGGGGCGCGACGATGCCGGCCGTGGTCACGATCGCCACCGTGGCCGAACCCTGGGCGACCCGGAGCACGACCGACAGCAGGTAGGACAGGACGATCACGGGCAGGCCCACGTCGTTGAACGTGTCCGACAGGGCCTGCGCCACCCCGCTCGCCTTCAGCACGGCGCCGAAGACACCGCCCGCGCCGACCACCAGCAGGATGTTGCCGACCGGCTTGAGGGAGGACGTCGACACCGTCTCCAGCGACTTGCGGGACCAGCCGCGGCGGATGCCGAGCAGGTAGTACGCGAGGAGCAGGGCGATCGTCAGCGCGACGAAGGGGTTGCCGAAGAACTCGATCACCGAGCGGAGGGTGGACGGGTCCAGGGCGATCGAGGAGAAGGTCGCGGCGAGGATGAGGAGGAGGGGCGTGCCGATGATGAGGAAGACCGTGGTGAGCGGGACCGGCGTCTCCCGCGGGGTCACCCCGGCCGCACGCTGTTCGTCGACGACCGCCCGACGGGACTCCTCGGCGGCCTCGACCATGTCCTGCGGGACGGGGACGAAGATCCGGTGGCCGATCCAGGCGGAGAACGCCCAGGCGGCCAGGACGGCCGGGATGCCGCAGACGAGGCCCATCAGGATGACCCAGCCGAGGTCCACGTGGAGCAGGGCGGCGGCCGCCACCGGGCCCGGGTGCGGGGGCAGGAAGGCGTGGGTCATCGACAGGCCGGCGAGGAGCGGGAGGCAGTAGAGGAGGATCGATTCTCCGGAGCGCTTGGCGGCGGCGTAGACGATCGGGGCGAGGACGAAGATGCCGACGTCGAAGAAGACCGGGATGCCGAAGATCAGGCCGGTCAGGCCCATCGCGAGGGGGGCGCGTCGCTCGCCGAAGAGGTTCAGGAGGCGGGAGGCCAACACCTCGGCGCCACCGCTGACTTCGAGGATCGCGCCGAGCATCGTGCCCAGGCCGATGATGATCGCGACGTGGCCGAGGATGCCGCCCATGCCGGACTCGATGGTCGAGACGGCGTCGCTTCGCTGGACCGTGCCGAAGAGTTCGGTGACGGAGAGTCCCGCGGCGAGGCCGACGGCTATGGAGACGGCGAGGAGGGCCACGAAGGGCTGGAGTCTGGTCCTGATGATGAGGAAGAGGAGGAGGGCTATGCCCAGGGCGGCGACGGTGAGGAGGCCGGCGGTGCCGTCGACGAGGAGGAGCAGGCCGCCGGTGTGGGGTGGGGGTTCCGGGGCCGGGGCAGCGGCGAGGAGGGGCATTCGGGGGTCCTCCGGGTGGGGGCATGCGGATTTTGGGCAGGGGGTGGCGCCGTGCGGGGTGCGGGGATGGTGGGGGGGTGGTGCTGATGGCTGCCGAGCGCGGGTCGTGTGTGGCTGCTCGCGCAGTTCCCCGCGCCCCTGAGGGGCGCGGGTGCGGACCCTCAGTGGTCCAGGACCGCCAGCGCGTCGATCTCGATCAGCAGGCCGGCCGGGAGGCCCACGTAGACCGTGGTGCGGGCGGCCGGGGCCGTGGTGAGGTGTTGTTCGAAGTACTCGTTGTAGAGCGCGTTCATCTCGGCGAAGTGGTCCACGTCGGTGAGATAGACGCGGATCATCATCACGTCGTCCCAGGTGGCGCCGCCCTCTTCCAGGATCGCCTGGACGTTGGCGAGGGTCTGGAGGGTCTGTTCGCGCAGGGAGGGGCCGGCCGGGGTGGGGGGCTCGCCCTCGACGGCGGGGAGGAAGCCGACCTGGCCCGCGACCTGGAGGATGTTGCCCTTCCTGACGCCGTGGGAGAACTTCGCCGGGGGTGCGGTGTGGGTCTTCGGGGTGAGGGCGATCTTGTCGGCCATAGGGGGTCCTTGTCCGTCATACGGGGTCTGACGTGGGGGTTCTGCCGGAGTACTCGCCACTGATCGCGTCCGCGGTGCGGCGGACCAGCGGGAGCAGGGTGAGGAGTTCGTCGGCGGTGACGACGACGTTGGGCGCCGAGACCGACATCGCGGCGACGACCCGGCCGTCGGCGCCCCGGATGGGCGCGGCGACGCAGTTGATGGACTCCTCGTGGCCGCCGAGGTCGGTGGCCCAGCCCTGTTCGCGGACCCGCGCCAGTTCCTTGAGGAAGGCGGCGGCGTTGGGGGTCGAACGGGACGTGTACAGGGGGTAGTCGAGCTTCTCCGCGAGGGCGCGGCGCTCGGCTTCGGGGAGGTCGGCGAGGCACAGCTTGGCGACGGCGGCGACCGTGAGGGCGACCGGCTTGCCGATCCGGGAGTACATGCGGACCGGGTAACGGCTCTCCACCTTGTCGATGTAGAGGACCTCGTTCTCCTCGTGGACGGCGAGGTGGACGGTGTGGCCGCACTGCTCGTTGAGGCGGACCAGATGGGGGTGGGCGATCTCGCGGATGTCCAGGTTCTCCACGGCTTCCTGGGCGAGGGCGAAGAGGCGGGCACCGAGGCGGTAGCGCTGGTCGGACTGGCGGTAGACCAGGCCGTGTTCGTGGAGGGTGCGCAGGAGGCGCAGGGCCGTGGACTTGTGGACGCCCAGGCGCTCGGCGACCTGGCCGAGGTCGGCGGGGCCCTCGGCGAGCAGCGGCAGGATGCTGAGCGCGCGGTCGACGGTCTGGCTCATGGGGTGTGTACCTCCTCCTCGTCCCGGTCCGGTACGTCGGTCCAGCCGGGGGCGAGTCGAAGTCTCCCCCACGCGGCGTCGTCCAGGGCGGCGAGGCGGTCGGCGTGGTCCCGTCGGGGCGGGGTGGCGAGGTCGCCGTGGACGGTGAGGGCGGCGGCCGCCATGAGGTGGCCGTGCCGGAGGCGGTCGCGGGCGGGGAGGCCGCGGAGGGTGGCGGAGAGCAGACCGGCGGCGAAGGCGTCGCCGGCGCCGACCGCGGCCGCGACGTGGACCGTGGGCGCGGGGGCGAAGGTGACGGTGTCCGTGGGCGCGGGGGCGAAGGTGACGGTGTCGCCGGGGGTGTGTTCGAACAGGGTGGCTCCGTGGGCTCCCTGTTTGACCACCAGGGTGCGCGGCTCCGGCAGGAGGGCCCGGATCGCCGTCGGGCCGCCGGTGACGTCCCAGACCTCCCGCGCCTCGTCCTCGCCGACGAACACGAGGTCGGCGCCGCGTGCCAGTTCGAGCAGGACGTGGGGGCCGTGGGTGTCGCGCCACAGGCCCGGCCGGTGGTTGACGTCGAAGGAGACCAGCGGGCGGTGGTGGTCGGGGCGTGGGGCCGTCAGCTCGCGGAGCAGGCGCAGGCAGTCGTCGGACAGGGCCGCCGTGATGCCGGAGAGGTGCAGGACGCGTCCGGCGCGTACCGCGGTGAGGTCCACGGTCCGCGTCGACATCGCCGAGGCGGCCGAACCGGCGCGGTAGTAGGCGACTTCGTGGGCGTCCGTGGCGCGGTCGCCGGCCGTGCGGAAGTAGACGCCCGTCGGGCGTCCGGGGTCACGGCCCACGGAGGTCACGTCGACGCCGTAGGAGCCGATCTCCCGCACCAGGTGGTCGCCGAAGGCGTCTGCGCCGACCCGGCTGACCCAGCGCGCCGTGTGGCCCGCGGCGGCCAGTACGCAGGCCACGTTGGACTCCGCGCCGCCGATGGACCGGTGGAAGGAGGGGACGTCGGCGAGGCGTCCGGGGCGGGTGGGCAGGAAGGTGACCATGGACTCGCCGAGCGTGACGACATCGACGGGGTCGACGGTGGCGTCGGCGGCGTTGTCGTCGTCGGGGCAACGGAGTCCGTCGGCGGTCACGATGGTGGGGCTCCTCGTCGCGTCGGCTGGGGGCGGGGCGGCGCCGTTGACCCGGCGCTGGCTGGGATGTTAGACAGCAGTGAGCGACATACGCAATGAACGTTGCACATGCTGCAACGTTACTCGTCAGGGAGATCCCATGGGTGTCGAGAGTGTCGAAGCGCTGGCCCGGCTGGCGGAGGAACGCGTCGACCACCGCTTCAAGGGCCTGCCGCCGGACGCCGACGGCCTGACGGTGGCCGAGCTGGTCGCGCAGCGGCGGAACCTGTTCACCGGCGGGTTCACCACCCCCGTGCTCGCCCTCTCCGCCGAGCGTCTGGAGCACAACCTGGCCCTGATGGAGACCTACTCCGCGCGCCACGGCCTCGCCTTCGCCCCGCACGGCAAGACGTCCATGGCGCCGCAGCTGTTCCGGCGGCAGATCGAGCGCGGCGCCTGGGGCATCACCCTCGCCGTGCCCCACCAGGTGCGCGTGGCAAGGGAGTTCGGCATCGAGCGGGTCTTCCTCGCCAACGAGCTCGTCGACCCGGCCGCCCTGCGCTGGATCGCCGACGAGCTGGCGGCCGACCCGCGCTTCCGCTTCGTCTGTTACGTCGACTCCGTGCGCGGTGTCGAGCTGATGGACGCCGCGCTGCGGGGCTCCGCGCGTCCCGTGGACGTGGTCGTGGAGCTGGGCGCCGGTGAGGGCGCGCGCACCGGCGTGCGCACGGAGGCCGAGTGCGCGGTGGTCGCGGACGCGGTGGCCGGGGTCGGCACCCTGCGCCTCGTCGGTGTCGCCGGGTACGAGGGCGAGGTGCCAAACGCCGACCCGGAGCGGGTGGGGGCGTGGCTGCGCCGGCTCACCGCGCTGGCCGCCGAGTTCGACAAGGCGGGGCGGTTCGCGGGGCTGGACGAGGTGATCGTCAGCGCGGGCGGCAGTGCCTGGTTCGACGCGGTGGCCGACGTCTTCGCCGAGCTGCCCGAACTGTCGGTGCCCGTGCTGAAGTTGCTGCGGTCCGGTGCGTACGTCTCGCACGACGCCGGGCACTACCGCCGGATCACCCCCTTCAACCGGATCCCCGAGGAGGGCGCCCTGGAGCCCGCCTTCCGGCTCTGGGCCCAGGTCGTCTCCCGCCCCTCCCCCGAGCAGGCCTTCGCCAACGCGGGCAAGCGCGACGCCGCCTACGACCTCGGTCTGCCGTCGGCGGAGGTGGTGCGGGACGCGGGCACGGGTGCGGTCCGCGACGCCGTCGGCGTCACCGTGACGGGACTGTCCGACCAGCACACGTGGCTGCGCACGGACTCCGGCACGGAGGTGGAGGTCGGCGACTGGGTGGGGCTGGGGCTGTCGCACCCGTGCACGTCGTTCGACAAGTGGAAGCTGATCCCGGTGGTGGAGGCGGACGGGACCGTGACGGACTACGTCCGTACGTACTTCTGAGGCCGGCCTCCGACTCCTGAAAGGTGACCCCCATGGACGATCTGCTCTTCCGTGACGCCGAGGTCGTGGACGGCTCCGGCGACCCCTCCTACCGCGCCGACGTGGTCGTGGCGGACGGCAGGATCACGTCGATCGTCAAGGAGGCGGCCGCGGCGGGGTGTCAGCGGCCGAGGGCCCGGCGGGAGATCGACGCCGAGGGCCTGGTCCTGGCCCCCGGCTTCATCGACATGCACGCCCACAGCGACCTCGCGCTCCTGCGGGACCCCGAGCACACCGCGAAGGCGGCCCAGGGGGTGACCCTGGAGGTCATCGGCCAGGACGGACTGTCGTACGCGCCCGTCGACGACCGCACCCTCGAAGAGGTCCGCCGCGCGATCACCGGCTGGAACGGCTACGGCGAGGACGTCGACTTCACCTGGCGCTCGGTCGGCGAGTACCTGGACCGGCTCGACCACGGCTTCGACGGCGAGGGCATCGCCGTGAACGCCGCGTACCTCGTACCGCAGGGGACGGTGCGGATGCTCGTCGTGGGCTGGGAGGACCGGGAGGCGACACCCGGGGAACTGGACCGCATGCGGGAGCAGGTGGCGGCGGGGCTCGGGGAGGGCGCGGTCGGGATGTCGTCGGGGCTGACCTACACCCCCGGCATGTACGCCAAGGACGCCGAACTCACCGAGCTGTGCCGGGTGGTGGCGTCGTACGGCGGCTACTACTGCCCGCACCACCGCTCGTACGGGGCGGGCGCGCTCCAGGCCTACGAGGAGATGGTGACCCTGACCCGCGAGGCCGGCTGTGCCCTGCACCTGGCCCACGCCACCATGAACTTCGGGGTGAACGAGGGCCGGGCGCCGGAACTCCTCGCGCTCCTCGACGACGCGCTCGCGGCGGGCGCGGACATCTCCCTCGACACCTACCCCTACACCCCCGGCTGCACGACCCTCGTCGCGGTGCTGCCGAGCTGGGCGGGCGAGGGCGGCCCCGAGGCGGTCCTCGCGCGACTGCGGGACGACGACACGGCCGAGCGCGTCCGGCACCACCTGGAGGTCGTGGGCTCCGACGGCTGTCACGGCGTGCCCGTCGAGTGGGACACCATCGAGATCTCGGGCGTCACCGACCCGGCGCTGTCGTCCTACGTGGGCCGGACGATCGCACGGTCGGCGAAGGCGCACGGCGAGGAGCCCTGGGTGACCGCCCGTCGGCTGCTCGTCGAGGACCGGCTCGGCTCCACGATCCTCCAACACGTCGGGCACGAGGAGAACGTGCGGACCATCATGCGCCACCGCGTGCACACCGGCGGCTCCGACGGCATCCTGCGCGGGGACAAGCCGCATCCGCGCGCCTACGGGACGTTCCCCCACTATCTCGGCCGGTACGTGAGGGAGTTGGGCGTGCTCTCCCTGGAGGAGTGCGTCGCCCATCTCACCTCACGTCCCGCCGCGCGGCTGCGCCTCGCGGACCGGGGACTCGTCCGCGAGGGGTACCGCGCCGACCTGGTCCTCTTCGATCCGGCGACCGTGGCCGCCGGATCGACCTACGAGGCCCCCCGCACCCTGCCCACCGGCATCCCGCACGTCCTGGTCGACGGCCGCTTCGTCATCGAGGACGGCCGGCGGACGGACGTACTGGCGGGCCGGACGATCCGGCGGGGCGCCTGACCGGCGCCCGCGCCCCGTCGGGGTCTCGGGGAGTGCGCGGGGCCCCCACCGGCCCGCCGACGAGCGACGGCCTTCGGGGCCCCGTGGGGTCTCGACGGCCCGGCCCTCCCCGGGCGGAGCGCTACGGCTTCGGGAGGACGCAGCCGGTGGCGGAGAGGTCGAGCTTGTTGTCCACGCCGAAGCAGGCGGGGACGTGCCAGGTCTGCTGGGCGTAGTTGATGCCCTGACGGACGGTCACGGTGCCGTTCGCGTCGACCTCGCAGGGGTTGTTGAGGGTGCAGCGCTCGCCGCTCTCGTTGCCCGTGTTGTTCACGCCGACGACCTTGTTGGTGGCGACGTTGACCACCGGGGAGCCCGAGGTGCCGCCGATGGTGTTGCAGGCGGAGGTGTAACGGATGGAGTCCTTCCAGGTCCAGTCACCCTCCTTCAGGCGGTACGCGAACCCGTCGACACCGCAGGTGTAGATCCGCTTCCAGTACCCGGAGACGACACTGATGGCCGTGCCCGCGGCCGGGCGGGTGGTGTCGTAGACGAGCGCGTCGATGCCGTACGTGCTCTTGATCTGCGCGTACGTGGTGGTGAGCTGGTACACCGCCATGTCCGTGTCGGTCATCGTGCCGTACGCGATCTTGCTGGCCCGCAGGGTGCCGACGCGGGTGCCGGCGGAGTTGAGCAGGCCGAACGTGCGCGTGGAGGCCCGGTCGACGATGACCTGTCCGGGGGTCGGGAAGCCGGTCTCCAGACAGTGGCCGTTGGTCATCACCAACGCCGGGTCGTTGTCCTCGGAGTCGGGCATCCGGACGACCGAGCCGGAGCAGTTGCTGAGCGAGACGGTGCCGGCGAAGTTGACGGCCTGGACCGCCGGGGCCGGGGCCGCGAGGTCCGTGACGGTCTTGTTCGCCGTGTCGACGACACTGCCGACCACGGTCTTCACGGCCGCGTCCGCCGTCTTTCCGGGCGCCGCCGCCGGTTCCGGCGCCGCGACCGCCGGTGCCGCGCCCGCCCCGGTGATCACCAGGGCGAACAGCGAGGCAACGAGAGGCTTTCTCATGTGGGGGTCCCCTCACTACAGCTACATGGCTGCGTGGTGGCAGAAGATCTTCCGGCCACCGCAGTTTGTCATGCGCATTGTGAGGGCGATGTGGAGGACGGGCAAGGAGTTGGTTCCGGCCGCGTGATCTTCGGCCAGGGGGTGGGGGGGTTGAGCCGGTGGAGGGGCCGGACGGGAGCGGCCCGCGGCTACTTGGGGTCCTTCGTCGCGCCCTGGCCCCTGCCCTTGCCCTTGGAGTTGCCCCGGGACGAGGAGGTCTCCGTGGCGGAGGAGCCGGTGGACGGCGGGGCGGAGGTCGCGGTGGGGGACGGGGAGCCGGACGGCTCGTCGCTGGTGGCTGTCGAGGACGGGGACAGGGAGGCCTCCGGCGAGGAGTCGCCTGGCGACGTCTCGGCATCCGGGTCGGAGGTTCCGCCGGCTGTCGGGGTGGCCGCGTCCGCGTCGCCGGAGCGGTCGTCGGCCGTGGCGGACGAGACGGGTTCCGGGGCGCCGGGCCCCTCCTGCTCCGAGGTGCCGAGCCCTGCCAGGCCCGCCGTCACGACGCCGACGAGCACCGCGGCGCCGATCCCGCCCGCCACCAGCGCGCGGCGCCTGCGGGCCCGGCGCCGGCCGAGCGTGCTCCGCCGCCCGTCGACCGGCCGCGCCCGCCGCCCGGCCCTGCCCCCCACCGCTTCCGGGTGCCCTGCCGCGCGCGGTGCGAGACTGCCGTACGGGGCAGGGCCGCCGTAGGGCGCGCCGTCTTCATAGGGCGCGCCGGGCTCGTACGGCGCGCCGGGCTCGTGCGGCGCACGGCCCTCGTAGGGGGCGCCGTCTCCATGGGGCGCGCCCTCCGTGTACGACGCGCCCTCCCCGTACGGCACGGTCGCGACCACTCCTGCCCCGTCGTCCGGCCCGCGGCGTGCCGCCTTTGGACGGCCCCCGTCCGGGCCCGGGGCGGCCGGCACGATCTCGTCCAGCTGGACCGTGTCGTCGTAGGCGTTCTGCCAGCCGTGGGCGGCGGCCGGGTCCGCGAAGATCTCGTAGGCCGGGGTGGAGTCGGGGTCACCGACGGGGAGGTACACGTTCGGCGGTGTCCCGGCGTCGGCCTCGTTCTGGTCCGGCCCGTGCGCGCTGTCCACGCCGCCCACCCCATTCATCGCGTTCCGCTGCCTTCGTGTCGAGGGCCGTTCGCCCAAGCCTCATGGGCCGTACGCCCAGGTCTCAGCGGCGTACGGCCGGTTCCGTGCGGTCGGCGGCCGTGCGGTGGGGGATCGGCCGGACCTGCTCGCGGATTGTAGAGAGGAGGAGACCGGGGGAACAGCGGCGGGGCATTTCGGGGTAATGCGACCGTCCCACGTGGTGGAAAACACGGCCCGGAACGCGTTACCGGGCCGTAAGCTCACGGACATGCAGGTGATCCAGTCGACCAAGCTCGCCAACGTCTGTTACGAGATCCGGGGCCCGGTGCTCGAGGAGGCGATGCGGCTTGAGGCGGCGGGGCATCGGATCCTCAAGCTGAACACCGGCAATCCGGCGGCGTTCGGCTTCGAGTGCCCGCCCGAGATCCTGGAGGACATCCTCCGCAACGTGTCGTCGTCCCACGGGTACGGCGACGCGAAAGGCCTGCTCGCCGCGCGCCGGGCGGTCGTCATGCACAACCAGACGATCGGCATCGAGACGGACGTCGAGCACGTCTTCATCGGCAACGGCGCCTCCGAGCTGATCGTGATGGCGATGCAGGGCCTGCTCGACGACGGCGACGAGGTCCTCGTACCGTCCCCCGACTACCCGCTGTGGACGGCCGCGGTCTCCCTGTCCGGCGGCACGGCCGTGCACTACCGCTGCGACGAGCAGTCCGACTGGATGCCGGATCTCGCGGACGTCGAGCGGAAGGTCACCGACCGCACCAAGGCGATCGTCATCATCAACCCGAACAACCCGACGGGCGCGGTGTACGACGAGGCGATGCTGCGCGGGCTGACGGACATCGCGCGCCGCCACAACCTGCTGGTCTGCTCGGACGAGATCTACGACAAGATCCTCTACGACGGCGCCACGCACACCCCGACCGCCGCGATCGCCCCCGACCTGCTGACCCTCACCTTCAACGGCATGTCGAAGGCGTACCGGGTGGCCGGCTACCGGGTGGGCTGGATGGCGATCTCCGGGCCGCGCGCGCACGCCGACTCCTACATCGAGGGCCTGACGATCCTCGCGAACATGCGGCTGTGCGCGAACATGCCGGGGCAGCACGGGGTGGTCGCCGCGCTCAGCGGACGGCAGACGATCAACGACCTGGTGCTGCCGGGCGGGCGGCTGAAGGAGCAGCGGGACGTCGCGTACGACCTGCTCACCCAGATCCCGGGCGTCTCGTGCGTGAAGCCGAAGGGGGCGCTGTATCTGTTCCCGCGCCTCGATCCGAACGTCTTCAAGATCAAGGACGACCGGCAGATGGTCCTCGACCTGCTCCGGCAGGAGAAGATCATGGTCGTGCAGGGCACCGGCTTCAACTGGGCCGAACCCGACCACTTCCGGGTCGTGACGCTGCCGACCGTGGGCGACCTGCGGTCCGCGATCACCCGGATCGGGAACTTCCTGGACGGGTACGGGCAGGCCTGACACCGCGCGTCGAGTACGGCGAACCGGGGCTTTCGGACCTCGCTCAACTTTAGACAGAATCTAAGGTAGAGTGGTGGTCCGAGAGCTTGGAGGCCATCCCATGTACGAGCCGATCCGCACCAAGTCGGTCCACACGATGGCCGGCACGACCTCCTCCGACTTCCCTCATCGCTCGCGTGAGGAAGAGCTGGACATCCAGCTCGCGGGCCATCTGGCGGCGCTGCTGGCGGCGACCGACGCGCTCCGCGCCCTCGCCCCCTCCGCCGACCTCGACACCGCCGCGGAGCGCCTCGCCGCGCAGGTCGCACGGCTGCGGGGTGGGCGCCAGCCGGTACGGTCCGCCCCGGTCGCCGCCGACGGGCGGGAGGCCGGCGAGCTCCACCGCCGCGCCCACGCCCTCGCGGGCCGCGCCCTCGTCGTGGCGGCGTCCCGCGCGGACACGGCGGCGGCGATCCTCGCGGCCGAGCGCATGGACGCTCACGCGGCAGCCGAACGAGCGCTCTCCACCACGGAGCCGACCTCGCGCGAGCTGGCGGCTCGCTGAACCAGGCCCGCGCCCCTGAGAAGCACGGGGCGCAGCCTCTGCTTCTCAGGGGCGCGGGGAACTGCGCGAGAAGCCTCACGCACCCGCACCCGTAAACGCGCCCCTCCCCCCCCCGGCGGCCGTGGCATACCGGGACCACCGCTTCATCCCCCGTTCACCGCCCCGCACCAGGAACGTTGGGTTCCGCCGAGCACTCTCCAGATGTGAGACGAATCGCAGGAATCGTCCTCGCGGTCCTGCTGATCGGCGGCGTGGTGGCAGCCGTCGTGGCGGGCCGGCAGACCGAGGACTCGGGCACGGCAACGAAGACCGTGCGAGGCGTGATCGGGTCGGAGAAGGCGGAGTTCTTCGCCGACCCGGAGGTGGTGAAGGCCCTGGCCGCCCAGGGCTACACCGTGAAGACGGAGACGTCGGGATCCTGGGCCATGGACGGCCTCGATCCGAAGGGGTACGACTTCGCCTTCCCGTCCAGCAAGGCGCCCGCCGACGAACTGGCCGAGAAGTACGGCGTACGCGAGCCGCTGCCGCGCCCCTTCTACTCGCCCCTCGTCGTGGTGGCCCACCGAGGCGCCGCCGACGTGCTGCGGCAGAACGGGCTGGCCACCCTCGACGAGGGCCGGGGCGTCCTCGACATGGGCGCGTATCTGAAGGCCGCCGAGGACGGGCGGACGTGGCAGGACCTCAAGGGGGCGGGCAAGTACGGCGAGTTGAGGGGACTCCTCTACATCGCGACCACCGACCCGACCACCTCCAACTCGGGCGCGCTCTACCTCGCCGCCGCCTCCGACGTCGCCAACGGCGGGCGGGTGGTCGCGAACGAGGACGACCTGAACCGGACCGCACCCCTCCTGCGCGAGCTGATCAGTGTGCAGGGCGCCCAGCAGCCGAGCACCGACGCGGCGTTCCGCGACTTCGTCAGCGGAGTCGGCAATCCGCTCGTACTGGTCTACGAGTCGCAGGTCGCGGCCCTGCTGACGGAGGGCCAGAGCGTCGACGACCTGGTCGTCCTCTACCCGGACACCACCGTCTTCAGCGACCACACGGTCGTACCGGTCACGGACGAGGGACGTGCGCTCGGCGAACTCCTCTCCACCGACCCGACGTTGCGCGAGCTGGCCGCCCGGCACGGGTTCCGGCCGCAGGGCGCGGCCGCCGAGTTCACGGCGGCGACCGCCGACCACACCACCTATCTCATGCAGAAGCTGACCGTCCGGCAGGCGCCCGTGCCCACCTCCGAGGTGCTGCACGAGATGGCGCGCCGGGCCAGGGGCCAGTAGGACGACGGGGGAACACCACAGATGAACATCGACGACAGCGAGGGCGGCAACGCCTTCACCCTCACCCCTCCCGAGCCGGTCGCGGCCGTGCCCCGGGAGAAGGCCGGCGGACTGGTACCGGTCGAGGAGTCCGTGCGGACGGACATGGCCCGCAGGGCCGAGGAGTACGTACAGGGGCTCGCCGCCCTCGACGCCCGCTCCCCGGAGTTCGCCGGCCGGGTCGGGGAGATCACCGCGCTCGGCGCGGGCGAGATGCGGACCGCCGCCGCACAGTCCAACCGGATGCTGGAGCGGACCGTGCGCAGCCTGCCCGGCAAGGGCGGTGACGCGCAGTCGCAGGTCGCGGGCTCGCTCGTGGAACTGCGCCGGGTGGTGGAGGACCTGGACCCGCGTGATCTGCCGGCGAGCAAGGGGCGCAAGCTGCTGTCCCGGCTGCCCGGCGGCAACAGACTGCGCGACCACGTCGCCAAGTACGCCTCCGCCCAGGGCACGTTGAACAAGATCGTGGGCTCCCTGCGGGGCGGCCAGGACGAACTGCGGCGCGACAACGCCGCGTTGCAGACCGAGCGGGTCCGGCTCTGGGAGACCATGGGCAAGCTCCAGGAGTACGTCGTCCTCACGGAGGCCCTGGACACGGCCGTCGAGGCGCACATCGCCACCCACGTCGACGCGGCGGATCCGCAGCAGGGCGACACCCTCCGCGCCGACGTGCTCTTCCCGGTCCGGCAGAAGCACCAGGACCTGCTCACCCAGCTGGCCGTCTGCGCCCAGGGTTATCTGGCCATGGACGTCGTACGGCGCAACAACGAGGAGCTGATCAAGGGCGTCGACCGGGCCGCGACGACCACGGTCTCGGCACTGCGCATCTCCGTGATGCTCGCCTCCGCCCTCGACAACCAGAAGAAGGTCGTCGACCAGGTCAACGCGCTGCGCGGTACGACGGAGGATCTGATCCGGGGCAACGCGGAGATGCTCGCGGGCCAGAGCGGCGAGATCCAGCGCATCGCCGCCGACCCGGCCGTCGGCGCGGAGACGCTCCGCTCGGCGTTCCAGCAGATCTACCGCACCCTCGACGCGATCGACACGTACAAGGTCCGGGCGACGGAGACCATGGCCGCGACCGTCGAGTCGCTGACCTCCGAACTCCAGGACGCGTCACGGTACCTGGAGCGGAGCAGGTCGCAGGGGGCGCTGGAAGGGGGTGGCCTCGCATGAGAAACGGAACCGGGAGCGGGCGTGCGTGGACCCACGCCGCCCACCGGGCCGCGGCCGCCGCCGTCGCCGTCGCACTCGCCTGGGTGACCGTCGGGTGCACCTCGCCCACCGAAGCCCCGGCCGCCGCACCGACCACCTACGTCCCCGGCACCCTCCGCATCCTCGCCTCCAGTGAACTCACCGACATGAAGCCGGTGTTGGCGCAGGTGGAGAAGGACACCGGGATCAAGGTCCGGCCCACCTACATGGGCACCCTCGACGCCGTCGAGCTGCTCGCCGAGGGTCGGGCGAAGGGCTCGTACGACGCGGTGTGGCTGTCCTCCAACGACTATCTGCGGCTCCGCCCCGAGACGGCGAAGCAGGTCGTGTCGGAGACCCCGGTGATGTCCAGCCCGGTCGCGATCGGCGTGAAGAACGAAACCGTGGAGAAGCTGGGCTGGAAGCCGGAGGACGTCACCTGGTCGGACGTGGAGAAGGCCGTGGCGGACGGCAGACTGACGTACGGCATGACCGACCCGTCCCGTTCCAACTCCGGTTTCTCCACCCTCGTCTCGGTCGCGTCGGGTCTCGCCGACGCCCAGTCCGCGCTGACGGACGCGGACGTCGCACGGGCCGCGCCCCGGCTGAAGGAGTTCTTCGCGGGGCAGAAGCTGACCTCGGGATCGTCGGGCTGGCTCGCGGCGGCGTACGACCGGCGCGGTGACGTCGACGCGCTCCTCAACTACGAGTCGGTGCTGGAGTCGCGCGGGGACCTGACGGTGATCCGGCCGCGCGACGGCGTCGTCACCGCCGACTATCCGCTCTCCTCGCTCGCCTCCACCGGCGAGGACGTCCGGGACGACGTGCGCCGGCTCTCGGACGCCCTGCGCACCCCGGACATCCAGCGGCTGATCACCGAGCGGACGCTGCGCCGCCCGGTCGTCGCCTCCGTGCCGCCCGCCGCCGGCCTCGACACCACACGCCGCCGTGAACTCCCCTTCCCCGGCAGTCGTTCCGTCGCCGACGGCCTTCTCGACGCCTACGAGAACGAGCTGCGCCGACCGTCGCGGACCGTGTACGTCCTGGACACCTCGGGCTCGATGGAGGGCGACCGGCTCGACCGGCTGAAGACCGCCCTCACCGAGCTGACCGGCGACTTCCGGGACCGGGAGGAGGTCACTCTGATGCCGTTCGGGTCGGACGTGAAGAGCGTGCGGACGCATGTCGTACGGCCCGAGGATCCGAAGGCCGGACTCGACGGCATCCGTGCCGACACCCGGGGCCTGTCCGCCGGCGGCGACACCGCCATCTACACCTCGCTGCGCAAGGCGTACGAACACCTCGGCACCGGCGACCGGGACACCTTCACCTCGATCGTGCTGATGACGGACGGCGAGAACACCGAGGGCGCGAGCCCCGCCGACTTCGACGCCTTCTACGGCCGGCTGCCCGCCGCCCAGAAGCAGATCCCCGTCTTCCCGATCCTCTTCGGCGACTCCGACCAGGCGGAACTGAGGCACATCGCCGACCTGACCGGCGGCCGTCTCTTCGACGCCCAGCAGGGCTCACTGGACGGCGCCTTCGAGGAGATCCGTGGCTACCAGTAGATTCATGGCGTACGTCGAGTCCCGCAAGAACCTCACCGGCAGCGCCCTCGGGATCGCCGGGCTCGGGCTGACCTTCGCGGGGGTCGCGGGACCGTACTGGCCGGTCGTGGTCGTCGGGCTGTACGGCGCGGGCGCGCTGATCGCCCCGCCGGAGCGGCCCCCGCCGCCGGACTTCCCGGACCCGTCCGCCCAACTGGACGAGCTGCGCACCGACTTCGGCACCCTGCGCGCGTACCTCGCCGACATCGAACTGCCGCCCGCCGCGTCCGGCCGCCTCACCGAACTGACCGAACTCCTCACGGCCCTCCTCGACCCCGGCTGGGTCGCCGAGGTCCTCGCCCAGGACCCCGAGGGCGTCCACACCCTCTCCCGGGCCGTCCGTCAGGACGTCCCCGAGGCCGTCGACACCTTCGTCCGCACCCGCTGGTGGACCCGCCTGACCCCGGGCACGGATCCACCGGAGCGACACCTTGAACGCCAACTGGGCCTGCTGCAGGAGGAGTTGTCCGGCCTGGCATCAGCCCTGCGCGACACCGAGGCGCGTCGCCAGGAGTCACACACTCGCTATCTGGAGGAGCGGTCGGGGTAAGGGGGACGTGTGGGTGGGGGTGCGGTGTCGGGTGCGGGTGCGTGGGGGTTGCTCGCGCAGTTCCCCGCGCCCCCTAAAAGCGAGAAGCCCCACGCACCCGCACCCGACAACGCACCCAGAAGCCCCAGACCCCCTCATCCCACGCTGGCCAAAAGCACGATCAACAACACCACCCCCACCACCACAGCCAACACCTGCAACCCCGCGTACGGCGAAGCCGGCTCACCCGGCGGACGCGGCGGCACCGGGACCGAGGTCGGCCGGGGCCCGTTGAAGACGTCGTGGCCGGTGACGGCGGCCCGGGTGCACCAGGGGCAGGTCGGCAGATGGGAGCCGTAGGTGTGCAGGGGCCGTACCGTGCAGGCCCGCACCTGGCCGCGTTCCTTGTCGAGCGCCCGGAGCCAGGCCTCGGCCCGCGGCCGCGCGTCGGGGTCCTGGACGCCGGGTCCGAAGGCGGCCCTGGCGAGGGTGAGGAGTTCGGTCGGCAGGACGGACGGGTCGATCGTGCCGCGCGGGATGGTGACCCGGTCGGGGCGGACGACATAGCTGCAGCTCGCGGCGATGTTGTCCTTGACGGTCGACTCGGAGGCACTCTGGTGCGGCACCCCGCCGAAGGGGTGGTTGCCGGCGGTGAGCAGCTGGTAGACGAGGACGGCCAGGGCGAAGTCGTCGCTCTGCCGGGTCGCGGGGCCGCCCGTCTGGCGCTCGGGGGACGAGTAGTCGGTGGTGTGCATCAGGCACGGGAAGAGTTCGCCGGTGACCGGGTCGGTGAAGGCGATGGAGTCGCAGTCGAGGAAGGTCACGAACCCGTTGGCGTCGACGACGACATTGCTGCTGGAGAAGTCGCCGATGACGAGGTTGTCGTAGTGCATACGGGCCGTCATGAAGGCGAGGTTCCAGGCGACGCCGAGCAGGAACCGCCAGTCGGCCCGGTCCGGGAAGAGCTTGAGTCGCTGGACCCGGGTGAACAGGCCGACCAGCTGGACGTGTTGGGGTTCGCCGAAGCGGCGCATCGCGTAGCCGAGGAACTCGCCGTTCGCACCCCGGGCGATCGCGGTGGGCCAGGCCAGCTCCGGCGGCTGGCTGGCGTCCGTCGGGCGGGCGGCCAGCGGTGACATGGTCAGCATCCGGGCCAGCCGCCGTTCCTGGTCCGGCCCCGGTGTGTCCCGGTAGATCTTGACGACGATCCTCTCGTCCCCCTCCACCGGGAACACGGCCGCCTGACCACCCCCCTTCAACGGCAACTCGGCCAGAGTGACCCGCCTACCGTCGAGAAAGACCGTGCGGCCGCTCATGGCCGTACCTCCGAGTGTTCGTCGAGCCGGTCGTCACCGCTGATGAGCATGGGACGCGCTCATCGCCGGGTTCGTGCGGACGGCGCGCAGCAGGGTCTTGTCGTCGGCGTTGAGGGCGGTGAGGCGGTCGGAGCGGAGGAGGGCGGCCAGGTTGGGATCGCGGTCGTCCTCGGCGGCGGAGTCGAGGGAGCGGAAGACGGCGTCGGCGAACGAGGTGTTCGGTGACTGCGCGCCGTCGGCCGACCGGTTGAGCATGGCCTGCGCGAGGCCGTCCGTGGAGAGGAGCACCCCGTCGACGCCGCCGTCCAGCACGCACTCGGTGCGGGTCCAGCGCGCCACGTCCGGCGAGGTCAGGAACACCGTCTCGTTGCTGTACTCGCTCGCCGCCGCGGCCTGGGGCAGCAGATGGAACTGCCGCTCCCCGTCCTCCGTCCCGGCCCGTACGACGACGAACCCGTCGCCCACGGAGACGTGCCCGAGCCAGCCGGGCGCGAGCACCACCACCGTGAGCGTGGTCGCGAAGTCGGGCGCGTCGGCGCCGGTCCGGTCGTGGAAGTCCTCGCTGACGTCCCGCAACGCGTCCCGCAGCAGCTCGTGCACGGCCTCCCCCGGCGGTACCTCCACGGCAGCCTCGGCCCGCCGTACGAAATGGTCCGTGGCGAGTCCGACCGCGAGCCGCGCGCCCTCCTCCGACCGGGGCCGACTGCCGGCCCCGTCGGCGACGGCGAGCACGGCGACGGAGGGCGTGGCGGCGGCGGCGCAGGCGTCCTGACAGGGCAGGCCCTGGCGCCGGTGCCGGTAGCCCTCGACGCTCAGGCCGTGGATCCGCCAGGGCGGGGCGGCGTTCACCTCACGCCTCCCAGGCCGGGCGTTGGGTCTTGAACTGGCTGAAGATCTTCTCGAACACCTCGTCCCCCGCCCCCTTCTGCTCGGCGTTGGCACTGGCGGACATCATCTGGAGCAGCTCGCGGAACGGGAACCCCTGCAGCCGGGCGTTGAACTTGGGTGCGAACGCCCGGAGCACCGACTCCCCCATGTCCGTGATCCCGCCGACGCCGATCGCGTACAGCCGGAACCGGCGGGCGCGCTGCTCCTCGGCGAGGACGGGCACCAGGCGGTGCCAGGATTCGGTGAGATGACCGGTCGGGTCGGTGGGCAGACCGTCGGTGACGAGGCAGATCTGCGGCCGGTAGTACTGCAGTCCGGATGCCCGCAGCTCGCTCTTGCGGGCGGCGACGATGTGCATCGCCAGCTCCAGCGCCTCGGTCATCAGGGTGACCCCGGCGGCCGTGAGCTGCGGTGCCTGGAAGGCGTGCGCGGGTATGAAGGGGCTCGTCCGGGTGCGTGGGTCGAGCAGTTGGGGGCCGCGCCAGGCGCCGACGCCCTGTCCGCCGAAGGTGACGACGGCGACCTCCACGCTGTAGCTGAGGCTGACGTCGTCGTGGAGTTCCCTGGTCCACTCCGCGAGCGCGTTGTTGAGCGTCTGGATCGGCTGGCCCGCCATGGAGCTGGACGTGTCGAGACAGAGCACGAGCGGCATGCGCTGGGCGTTGTTCTCGAACTCGATGTCGGCGTATTCGGCCGGGAGCGTGGGCGGGTATTCGCTGTGCATCGTCTTCCCCCTGTGCTTCTGGTGGTGCTGATGTGCTTGGTGCGCGGTGCTTGGTGCGCGGTGCCTGGTGCGCGGTGCCTGGTGCTTGGTGCCTGCTGCTCGGCGCTGATGCCCGGGGCTCGCTGCGCGGTGCCCCGCGGGATCACCTTGGTGTGCCCTTGGCGTGCCGTGCGGCCGTCGGCGGGAAGGCGTACAGGACGTCGGAGTCGCGTTCCCGTGCGTCGGTGACGTCGACGAGACCGCCGGGCGCGGGCGGCGGCCGCCCCGGCTCGGCCCACACCGCCCGGCGCAGCACCCGATCGACCTCGACATAGCCCTGCGGATGCAGTTCGGTCCGGACGACCGCGGTCCGAGCGTGCGCCGGTCGCGCCCCCACCTGCCGCCCGTGCCGAGGCGTGGACGCCACCCGCAGCCGGGTGGTGCGCTCGTCCCCGCCGTCGCCGTCGACGCCGTCGTGGACGACCGCGCCGGCGCTGCCGCCCCCGCCTGTGCCCTCTCCCGCGCCGACGACCGCGCCGCGCGCCGCGTGCGCCGGCGGGGTCCGGGCGGGACCGACCCGCGCGAGCCCGCCGACCGCCCGCCCCGGAGACGGCGCCCGGTGCCCCACGGCGACCGGGCCCCTGGACCGCCGGATGACGATCACGAAGGCGAGGAGCAGGAGCGCGAGCAGGAGCGCCATCCAGAAGGCGGTCCACGTGGCGCTGCTGTAGCCGGACGCGGAGTCGTCGCCGTCGGTGGTGTCGACCGCGTTGTCCGCCCCGCCCTCACCGCCCGGCCCCTGGCCCTGCCCTTGGGCCTGGCCCTGGCCCTGGCCCCGGTCGTCCTGCCGCCTGTCGTCCTGGCCCTTGTCGCCCCGTTCACCGTCGCCCTGGCCGTCGGTGGCGCCGGACGCGTTCGAGGAACCGGGGTTTCGGTCGTTGTCGACCTCGGTGATGGTGAAGCTGTTGTCGCCGGGATCGGCGGCGAAATCGGCCAGCTGTGATCCCTTGAGCGTGGCCTGCCCCTCACCGGGGCCGACCTCGCGGCACAGCTGGTTCCCGTCGTCACAGACACCGTTCGCCTTCAGGTCGGCCTGTGTCCGTGCCGTCAGCCGGTCGATCGTGGCGTCGGGGTGGATGAGCAGTTCGTCGAAGACGAGGAGCAACGCGGTGCCGCCCTGTCCCGTGCGCGCGCCCTTCGGCACCTGTACGACCACGGGGTGGGCGCTCTCGCCCAGTCCATCGAGGACCGCGCGGTGGTCCTCACCCATGTCCTCATATTCCAGGGGCTCCTTGAGGGTGATGACCACGGGCCCGTCGGCCGTCCGTCCGACCCAGCAGGCCAGCCGTTTCGTGAAGCCGTCGTCCGGACAGGGGTTGTCGGCCGCGACCGACGGCCCCGTGGGCACCAGCCCGACCAGCAACCCCACCAGCACACCGAGAAACGACAAACGCCCGATCGCACCCATCGCCCCAACCCCCCGTGGCCTGAAAGGCACGCCCCCGCGGCCCTGAAAAAGCCCATCCAATAGTGGAGCAGGCCGCCGGGCGGCCGGAAGGGTTTGGCGAATTCCGCCGACGGAATTACGGCGAGTTGCGCCGACGTTCGATCAGTATGCTTTTCACTTCTACAACTTGAACACCTGATGGCAACGACTGAACATCTGCCGCGCCCGCTCCACCCAGTCATTGGCCAACGCGTCGAAGTCCGTCTGGGTGATCCGACACGTCAACGGCAGATCGCAGACACCGGCGAGACACGGACGAGGCCCGCGGACGTCCCACACGGACAGCATGGGGTTCAGTTGTTCTGTATTCCAGGCGTTCGACGCGGCGGCGGCGACGGCCAGTTGGTCCTGCCGGAGGAAATGTCCGTCCGTCGCGAAGGCCACGAGAAGTCTCTTGGTGGTCATGAACCGCAGCGTGACGATCCGCCCCGCCTCATGGAGATCGAATTGCAGGGAGACGGAAACGGTGTCATGGACGGTGTGGTAATTCCGCCGCGCCACCCAGTTCTGCACCAGCTGCCGCCAGTGCGTGCCGAGGTCGTATATCTCGGCGTTGCGCCCGGGGTACGAGTCGCGGCCGTCGCGACCGTCGCGACCGGGGAAGGAGTCACGGCCCGGGTAGGAGTCACGGCCCGGGTAGGAGTCAGGAGCCGTCACGGACCACCGCCCCGGCGACCATGGCGTCGGTCAGCCCGGCGTCGAGCAGCGCCTGCGCGTGCAGCAGCAGACAGGAGGGGACGGACTCACTCGTCGTACGGCGCAGATGGCGCTCCTTCAGCTCCTCGTACCGCACCTCGATGGTCCGGGCCACCTGCGGCGGCGGCCACGCCTCGACGCGCGTCTCCTCCTCCACCAACTCGGCCAGGATCTCCGCGAGTCGGGGCCGGTCCTCCGGCCGCTTGGCCAGACAGTGGGCGATGAGGGGCCGCAGCCCCGGCGGTACGCCGTCGAGCCGGGGCTCTCCCCGTACGACCTCGACGCGCACGCCCTCCCCGCTGCCGTGCGGTGGGCGGCCGGTGAGCGCGTACACCAGGACCCCGCCGAGGGAGAACACGTCGCTCGCCGGGCCGACCCGGTCGCCGCGGATCTGCTCGGGCGACATGAACGGCGGGGTGCCGACGACGACACCGACACGGGTGAGGCCGGGGGCGCCGTCCACGCGGGAGATGCCGAAGTCGATGACCCGGGGGCCGTCCTGGGCGAGCAGCACGTTCGCCGGCTTGAGGTCGCGGTGGATCACATGGGCGGCGTGGATGGCCTGCAGCGCCTCGACGAGGCCGGCGCCGAGGGGGCGGACCTGGGCCTCGGGGAGGGGGCCGTCGGCGCGGACCGCTTCCGCGAGGGAGGGGCCGGGGACGTACAGCGTGGCCAGCCAGGGGAGTGCGGCGGTGGGGTCGGCGTCGACGACGGCGGCGGTGTAGGCGCCGCTGACCACGCGGGCGGCGGCGACCTCGCGGGCGAAGCGTTCGCGGAACTCGGGTTCGGCGGCGAGTTCGGGGCGGGCGACCTTGACGGCGACCTCTCGGCCGGCGGGTGAGCGGCCCAGGTAGACCCAGCCCATGCCGCCGGAGCCGAGGCGGCCGACTATCTTGTACGGGCCGATCTTCATGGGGTCACTTACGGGTGTGCGCACCCCGGTCACCTCATTTCGGGGTTCGGTGCGGATGTCCCGAGTGTCCCGCGAAATCCCGTGCGCGGCAGCCCTTTTCGCCCCCTCCGCCCCTACCCGTCCCATCCCAGGGGCTGCGCCCCTTGGACCCCCTGGGCGCGTTGTCGGGTGCGGCTCTGGTGGGGGCTGGTCGCGCAGTTCCCCGCAGCCCCTGAAAAGCAGGGGCTGCGCCCCGTGCTTTTCAGGCCCGAAAGGCCGTAGGCCTTTCAGGGGCGCGGGGAACTGCGCGAGAAGCCCCACGCACCTGCACCCGCCAACGCACCCGAACCCCCGAGCTCCTAGGCACCCCTCCCCCACCCCCACCCGGCGCACAAAAAAGTCCGCGACCGGCCGAGGAGACGTCGCTGGTCAGGGCAACCCATATCCGGCCGGTCGCGGAGCTGGAGGGGGCGTCAGCCCAGACGGCTCACCAGCGCCCGGTACTCGTCCCACAACTCCTTCGGTGTGTGATCACCGAACGTGTTGAGGTGCTCGGGCACGAGCGCCGCCTCCTCCCGCCACACCTCCTTGTCGACGGTCAGCAGGAAGTCCAGGTCGGACGAGGAGAGATCCAGCCCCTCCGTGTCCAGCGCCTCCCGCGTCGGGAGGATGCCGATCGGCGTCTCCACCCCGTCCGCCTTGCCGTCCAGCCGGTCCACGATCCACTTCAGGACCCGGCTGTTCTCACCGAACCCGGGCCAGACGAACTTGCCCGCGTCGTTCTTGCGGAACCAGTTGACGTAGTAGATCTTCGGCAGCTTGGACGGGTCCTTGCCCTTGGCGACATCGACCCAGTGGCCCATGTAGTCGCCCATGTTGTAGCCGCAGAAGGGCAGCATGGCGAAGGGGTCGCGGCGCAGTTCGCCGACCTTGCCCTCGGCCGCCGCGGTCTTCTCGGACGCCACGTTCGCGCCCAGGAACACCCCGTGGTTCCAGTCGAAGGACTCCGTCACCAGCGGCACGGCCGTGGCCCGACGACCGCCGAAGAGGATCGCCGAGATCGGCACGCCCTTGGGGTTCTCCCACTCCGGCGCGATGATCGGGCACTGCGCCGCCGGCACCGTGAAGCGGGCGTTCGGGTGGGCGGCCGGCGTCTCGCTGTCCGGCGTCCAGTCGTTGCCCTTCCAGTCGGTCAGGTGCGCCGGGGTCTCCTCCGTCATCCCCTCCCACCAGACGTCACCGTCGTCCGTGAGGGCCACGTTCGTGAAGACCGAGTTGCCCCAGAGGGTCTTCATCGCGTTGGCGTTGGTGTGCTCACCGGTTCCGGGCGCGACACCGAAGAACCCGGCCTCGGGGTTGATGGCGTAGAGCTGCCCGTCCTCGTCGAAGCGCATCCACGCGATGTCGTCGCCGATCGTCTCGACGGTCCAGCCGGAGATCGTCGGCTCCAGCATCGCGAGGTTGGTCTTGCCGCAGGCCGACGGGAAGGCGGCGGCCACGTACTTGGACTCGCCCTGCGGCGGGGTCAGCTTCAGGATCAGCATGTGCTCGGCCAGCCAGCCCTCGTCGCGCGCCATCACCGAGGCGATGCGCAGGGCGTAGCACTTCTTGCCGAGCAGCGCGTTGCCGCCGTAGCCGGAGCCGTACGACCAGATCTCGCGGCTCTCGGGGAAGTGGGAGATGTACTTGGTGCTGTTGCAGGGCCAGGGCACGTCGGCCTGGCCGGGCTCCAGCGGGGCGCCGAGGGTGTGCACGGCCTTCACGAAGAATCCCTCGGAGCCGAGCTCGTCCAGCACGGGCTGTCCCATGCGGGTCATCGTGCGCATGGAGACGGCGACGTACGCGGAGTCGGTGATCTCGACGCCGATGGCGGAGAGCGGCGAGCCGAGCGGGCCCATGCAGAACGGGACGACGTACATGGTCCGGCCGCGCATCGAGCCCCGGAACAGGCCCTTCTCGCCCTGGAAGATCTCCCGCATCTCGGCGGGGGCCTTCCAGTGGTTGGTCGGACCCGCGTCCTCCTCCTTCTCCGAACAGATGAACGTGCGGTCCTCGACCCGGGCGACATCGGTCGGGTCGGACGCGGCGTAGTAGGAGTTCGGACGCTTGATCGGGTCGAGTTTCCGGAAGGTGCCCTTCTCGACGAGCTCCCCGCACAGGCGCTCGTACTCGGCCTCGGATCCATCGCACCAGACCACGTTGTCCGGCTCGGTCAGTTCGGCGATCTCGTTCACCCACGCCACGAGTTCTCGGTGGGCGGTCGGAACGTTTGAAGGGGGAGCCGCGATGTCGCGCGCCACGATTGCTCCTAAATGAGGGATTTTTTGTTGGAGGCCCCGTGGGGGCTGCGACCCGGATGCTTCACGGTGGGATCTCTGGGCGCTCATCCGGTGCCGACCACACTCATTTGATCATCCGACGAGAGTGCCCATCTGTCCAGAGGGCCGCCCACGTGAGCATCGTGAGCATCGCCACTCCACCGATTTCGCCCGAGAGGTTTCCCTGTGTCACGCCCGCTTCACCGTGGGTATCCGGATGAGCGCTCGGATATCCCCATGAGCCCACCGCGTGAGACGATGGCCACTTCAGGATGCGCGAACAGACCGCATGCTCCCGTAAGTTACGGTTCCGTAGGTACGATGCAAGACATGACAGCGTCCGCCCCCGATGCGCACGCGGAGACGTCGGCCGACAGCCGCGATCCCGACGCGCGTTCCCTGCCGCATCAGATCGCCGACCAGATCACCGACGAGATCCACCAGATCACCGGTGAGATCAAGCCCCGACTCCGGGGCTGGCTCCATCTCGGCATGTTCCCAGCCGCGCTCGTCGCCGGCCTGGTCCTCACCGCCCTCGCGGGGTCCACCCGCGGCCGCATCGCCTGCGGGATCTTCACCTTCACCGCCTGCCTGCTGTTCGGCGTCAGCGCGCTGTACCACCGGGGCGACTGGAGTCCGCGCATGGACGGCATCCTGCGCAGGCTGGATCACGCCAACATCTTCCTGATCATCGCGGGCACCTACACCCCCCTGACGATGCTGCTCCTCCCGGGCGCCAAGGGTCAGTGGCTGCTGTGGAGCATCTGGGCGGCGGCACTCGCCGGCATCATCTTCCGCGTCTTCTGGGTCGGCGCCCCGCGCTGGCTCTACACCCCCTGTTACATCGCGATGGGCTGGGCGGCCGTCTTCTTCCTGCCCGACTTCATGCGCACCGGCGGCATCGCCGTCCTCGTCCTGGTGATCGTCGGCGGCGTCCTCTACAGCGTCGGCGGAGTCATCTACGGCCTCAAGCGCCCGGACCCGTCACCGCGCTGGTTCGGCTTCCACGAGGTCTTCCACTCCCTGACGCTGGCGGCGTTCATCGCGCACTACGTGGGCATCTCGCTGGTGGCGTACCAGCACGGATGACGCGTAGTCCCCTCGCCCCTCCCCGGCCACGGCTCTCCAGCCGTGGCCGTTCCCGTACGCCCGCACGCGCGTCGGCGGAGTACGACGGACACGGACTGGCGGGGGTGCCGGGACGCACGCGAACGAGCGGGGACGCCGGGACGCGCGCGGACGGGCAGGGGCCCCGGGAGCGGCGGGGCACCGGCCCTGACCTGGCCCCGTCCAGCGCCGGTGTCCGACAATGACCGCATGACGGCCGCACGCCCCACCCTCCCCACGACCTCCGCTCCCCCAGCCGACCGCCCCCGCGTCGGACTGCGTGAACGGAAGAAGATCAAGACACGCGAGACGATCCGGTCCGCGCTGTACGCACTGGTCCGGGAGCAGGGCTACGACGCCACGACGATCGAGCAGATCGCCGACCGCGCGGAGGTCTCACCGTCGACCGTCGTCCGCTACTTCCCGACCAAGGAGGACATCGTCCTCGCCGACGAGTACGACCCGCTCCTCCTGGAGGAACTACGGGCCCGCCCGGCGGACGAACCCTGGCAGGACAGCGTCCGGCAGGTGATGCGGGAGGCCGTCCGCAGCGGCGTCGAGGAGGACGCGGAGGGCGCCCGGCTGCGCACCCGCCTGATGGTCCAGGTCCCGGCGGTGCGCTCGCGCATGAGGGAGAGCATGTCGGTCACGGGCCGCGTGCTCCGCACCGCGATCGGCGAACGCACCGGCCGCGACCCGGACAGCCTGGAGGTCAGGGTCTGGGCGATGTCGCTGATCGCCGGCCTGATGGAGACGTCGCTCCACTGGGCGGAGAACGACCACCGCGACGACCTCGGCGACCTGGTGGACCGCACCCTGAACACCCTCCAGCACGGCCTCGGCACGGAAAACCCCTGAGCCTCCGCTGCTCTCGCATGCCATCCTGACCAGGTGAAACCCGCCGAGATCCGCATCGAAGTCGCCCCCGAACTGGCCCTGTTCGTCCCCTACGCCCACCGCACGGGCGCGACGCCGCTGGCCACCGACGGGGTCTCCACGCTGGGCCATGTCGTGGAGTCCCTGGGCGTACCGCTGACGGAGGTGGGCGCGCTGGTCGTGGACGGCCACGAGGTCCGGGTGTCCCATGTCCCGGCAGACGGCGAATCGGTCGCCGTACGGCCGGTGCGACGCCCCCAGCAGGTACAGGGCGCCCCGCTCCGCTTCCTCCTCGACGTCCACCTGGGCACCCTCGCCCGCCGGTTGCGCCTGCTGGGTGTCGACGCGGCCTACGAGTCCACGGACCTCGGTGACCCGGCCCTGGCCACGCTCTCCGCCGCCGAGCGCCGGGTGATGCTCAGCCGTGACCGGGGGCTGCTGCGGCGCCGCGAACTGTGGGCCGGGGCGTACGTCTACAGCACGCGGCCGGACGAACAACTGCGAGAGGTGCTGGCCCGGTTCGCACCGGAGCTGCGCCCCTGGACCCGCTGCACCGCCTGCAACGGCCTGCTGGAGCCGGCCACGAAGGAGGAGGTCGCGGACCGTCTGGAGGGCGGCACGCAGCGGTCGTACGACGTGTTCGCCCAGTGCGGTTCGTGCGGTCGGGCGTACTGGAAGGGCGCGCACCACGAGCAGTTGGAGGCGATCGTGCGGGAGGCCCTGCGGACGCGCGGCGGATGAGCGGGGAACCGGGCCCCGACCTGGCGGGTCGGCGGAGCCCCGCTCCCGCGCCAGCTCATCCGAACTGGTCGACCGCGAGTTTGATCACCAACGCGGTGACGACCACGAGCAGGACGCTGCGGACGAAGCCGGAGCCCCGCTTCAACGCGGTCCGGGCCCCGAGGGTGGCGCCCACGACGTTGCAGACGGCCATCCCGGCGCCGAGGGTCCACAGGACGTGGCCCTGCACGGCGAAGACCGTGAGCGCGCCGAAGTTCGTCCCCACGTTCACGATCTTCGCCAGTGCCGAGCTCTGGAGGAACTCCATGGACAGCAGGGCGGTGAAGCTCATGATGAGGAAGGTCCCGGTACCGGGTCCGAAGACCCCGTCGTAGAAACCCACGCCGCAGCCGGCCACGCCGACGGCCATCAGCCTCCGCCGTCCGCTGACGGCGTCGGCGGTCTCGATCACGGATCCGAAGTTCGGGCGCAACGTCACGAACGCCGCCACTCCGATGAGCAGGGCCATGATCAACGGCCGGAACCAGTCGGCCGGCAGGCTCGAGGCGGAGAGGGCGCCGATACCGGCGGAGGGGATCGCGAGGCCGGCCGCGGACAGCGCCACCGACCGGTCCAGTTTGGTGCGCCGCGCGTAGGTGACGGCGGCGACACTGGTGCCCGTGATCGCCGTCAGTTTGTTGGTGCCCAGCACGGTGGCGGGCGCCATGGTGGGAAACGCCACCAGCAGCACCGGGATCAGAATCAGCCCGCCGCCCCCCACCACGGCGTCCACCCACCCGGCCGCGGTCGCGGCCACCAGGAGGGCGGCGACTATCTCTGGATCCATCCCGGTCCTTTCGTGCCGGCGGCGGGCCCGCCGGAGAGACAGCGATAACGGCCCTCACGAAACCCTAAGGACATGACAAAGCTCCACGTCACGGGCGGGCCGTAAGGACCTGAATAGCTTGCTGCATATTACCCGCAAGAGGGAGCTGTTCGCCTTGTGGCCCATCTCCCCGGCCTGGCATCGGAGTTGGGTGGGACAGAAGTTCGACGGATGTGGTGGAACAGCGTGCGGTCGCAGCGACGGGTGGGGGTACGGGCATCGCAGCCGCCCGTGTCCGGGTCCGGCTGTTGCGGAAGGCGGGGCGCCCACGCCTCGATCCGTCTGCTTCTGTCGACCACGGACCGAAGGCGGCTAGGGCTGACCCAAGGGCCAACCGTGTTCGCCTGGCCGGTCTTCTGATCCGTAGCTCGACAGAGATCGGTCAACGGGGTTCATAGCAAGCAGGGCGGCCGTGGGGGCTCGCTACGACGAGGCATCCGGGCGCCGACACCCGGAGAGCCGGCGCCAAGCCACCAGAAGATTGATCACGAGTAGCCCCGCTCCCGCCAGGGGCCAACCCACGGATCCACCGTCACGGTAGGTCTGGATGCCCACTGCCAGCACAATGACGCCGATCACCGGACCCATCAGGTCCATGACGGCGTCCAGACGATCTGCGATCTTCGACAGGTTGGCCACAGCTCGATGGTGACAGGTCAACGCTGTGTCTTACACAGAGGCACTTTGCGACGGCCGGACGCTGTCGCAGATCCAGCGCTCTCAGCTTGGGGAGCTGTGATCATTTAGGGCGGGTAAGACCGCTGAACTGGGCGTTCGCGCCTGGGACCGGGTCATCGCCCCTGGTCGCCTTCACCGTGGTTCCCGCCTGTTCCCCGCTCCATCTGCTGCGCTTGTGGTGCGTCGGTCGTGGCCTGACCTGGTGCCGTCGACTCGTCGGCGCCGCCGTACAGATCGGCGCGGAGCCGCTCCTTGGCTGCTTCAAGGCGCGGTCCGTAGTCGGGCATGAAGATCTCGCTCAGCGTCTTGTCCAGCGTTCCGGAGATCGCGTAGATCGGCGACCAGACGGCTCTGTCGTGCACGATCCCCTCCAGGTCGTCGGACTGGAAAATGACTTGGTAGAGCCAGTCCGACAGCACGAACGCTTGATCGCGCGTGAGCCTGATGGTGATCGCTTCCTCGTCCACGCCCTCAACGTAGCCGTCTCGACTGGTGCCTCGGGCCGAGCTTCCGTTGCGGACCAACGTGCTTTCCGACTGCGTTGGTGGGTTCTTGGGCGTCGTTCGGGGCCGTTCACCTGGGCTCATGGGCGGATGGCCCACTGGCGTGGGGACGGCTCCGGGTCTCGCCTGAACGACCGCGAGCGGGGCTGAATGAGACGGAAACCGAGACGGCCGCGCTCCTCGGCAGCACCGGAGACGGCCTGTGGCCGGCTGCCGAACTCACCCCCATTCGTGGAACTAAGCCGCCTTGGGGCGCGCCGCACGCATGCCTGATGCGGGCTCCTGTGCATCGTCGTCGAGTAGGAAGATCTCGTCTTCCCTGAAGTCTGGGGCCTGGAAGGGGTTTGTCGTCGGAGGCGGCGACGCTGCAGTGGAGCAGCGGGGTTGCTCTTCCATAGCGGAGAACAGCGACGATGGCTCGATGAGAGGTCTCTCTTTCGTCACAGGTCCCTGATGGGGCCTGGCGTGCCGTGACCCGGCACAGTGGTCCTACAGCTTGGTCATCTTGGCGTACGGGCTCAGGATCCGCATGTGCGCCGAGCCGAAATCCACCAGCGCCGCGATTCCGTCCTCGATGCCGATTACCCGGCCGAGACCGTACACGTCATGTGTGACCTGGTCGTCCATGGCGAAGTGCCTGGGAGCCGGTGTGACCGGGGCCTTGAAGGGGCTGGTAGGCAAGTGACGCTTCCGCGCAGCAGGCTTTGTCATGACTCAGTATGAGCCTACGCGTATCCCGCTCGCTGTGGCCGTCGACACAAATCCGGACGAGAGTAACCACGTCATGCCACTGACCTGCGGTTTCGAGACCTGGTGAGGCGAAACTCGGCCATGGGCTCCTTCGCTAACCGTGGCTGATCTCTGCACCTGACACGGTCGGGCACGGGCCTCAGCCGACGACAGCAAGCCACGATGGTGAATGTGCCGACCGATCAGGCGCGCGGGCGCTCCAGCCCCGCCCACAGGCTGCGGTCAGCTCCCGGCTCGTGTCGTCGACCGGAGCAAGCCTCGGCGGCCGGCCCGTGAAAGCAACTCGCAGGGCGCCTGACCCGCAAGGCTCTCAGCTTGGGAAGCTGCGGGCATCGGGGCCTGCTGTGAGGGCTGCCCTGCACGAACGGCCGGTTCGCGGCTGCTGCGGCCTCGGGTGTTTTCACCGTGATCCCCCCCCCGGTTCCCCGCTCGATCTGGTGCGCTTGTGGTGCGCCCTGTGCCCGGAGTACGTGACGCAACGTGTCTCCGCGGCTGACTGGCGGGCCTACAAGTTCACCCGCGTTTCGCCGTCGCCGTGCTTCAGAAGGACGTGCGCCGGCCTGAACGGCAGACTGCGCAGAGTCGGCTCCATGACCTTGAAGAGAGCCCCGGCGTCCGGCCCATAGGCGTACACCACGGCTTCGCCTCCTCCGAACTCGTTGCCGTCGACCTCCCCGGCATCAGCGTCCTCGACCGCTGCCGCCATCGCCTGCCGAGCTTCGCGAACCAGCTCGCGTTGGTCGGCCTCGCCGAAGCCGTCGCGGGCAAGGCGGAAGTGAGCGATGACGGCATGCTCCTCATCCGCGAAGGCAGGGGCCACGGGTGTCTCCATGCCGGACAGATTCTCATCAGAAGTCGGCATCGTCACAGTGCCCAGCGCTTCTGAATCTCAGCACGTCCAACACGCTTTCCAACTGTGGTGGTGGGGCGGTGGGCATCGTACGGCGTCGTTCACCTGGGTGCATGGGTGGCTGGTCGCCGTGCCGGGATGGCTCCGGGTCTCGCCTGAACGCCGGTGAACGGGGCTGAATGAGACGGAAACTGAGACGGCCCGCCCGACGGCCGTTGTCAGCGGCCCCGCTTAGTCTCCGGCTATGAGCATGATCGGTGAGTACCTGCGTGTCACGGCTGCTGAGCTTGACCGAGCGATCCAAGACCCCGACTGGGCTCTGGACTTCGTCGAAGAGGTCCAAGACGCCGAGGAGGAATCGGAGCCTGCGCCGGCCGAAGCGCGTCACTTCAGCACGTACAAGACCTGGGACATGCTCCGCTTCCTGCTGGCGCGCGCTGAGTTCCCCGTGAACGTGATCCACGGTGAGGAGCCGTTCGCCGAGGATGAGGATTGGGGGTACGGGCCTCCGAGGTACCTGCGGCCTGAGCGGGTCCAGCTCGCGGCGGAAGCACTGCGGGCTACAAGCTATGCCCAGCTCATCAGTGGCGTGGATCCTGCTGAACTGAGCAGCGCCGAGGTGTATCCGCTCGGATGGAGTGAGCCCGGCTCGCTGGAGTGGGGGCGTCCTTGGTACGACGGCCTCACACAGTTCTTCGAGGCTGCTGCCGGGGCGGACAACGCGATGCTCGTCTGGCTGGACTGATGGGCCACGACGGCGGTGAGACCTCAGCTTGGGAAGCTAAGGGCGTCAAGGGCCTACTCCTGGCCTGAACTGCGGCGGAGGTGTGCAGAAGCCTTGGTGGACGGTCGGCTAGCTCCCCGCTGTTCCCCGTGGTTACCCGCACGATCTGGCACGCCTCTGGCACGGATGATTAGTCGTTGCACCTCTCCAGAACCAGGCTCGCGGAGCCCTCTTCAAGTCCGTTGTTCTCCTCCAGGTGGAGGTGTGCGCCATCCGGTGTGCCGTCCTGGGCGAGTGTGAGGAGGTGGCCAGCCAGAGTCTTAAGCCCCGCGGCGTTGGCCTCGATTACGATCTCTCCGCCCAGGTTGCGGACATCGATGCGTGCGCTTTCCTCCCACGTGAAGACTCTGGTGGTTCCATCGGTTACCGCACTCACGTGTGTGGTCGTCGGCGGAGCAGCGCTGGGTTCAGGGGCCATACCCAAGCATCCCGTACTCAGCGACCGCCAGGCACTGAGGCGCACGCTTCCAACTGTATTCGTGGCCCCACAGGCATTGGACGGGCCGCCCCAAGGCTCAGGACGGGTGTGCGGAAGGGCGGCAACTGTGGGGCACCTACCGCCTCACCCGCATCGGAAAGGACGGGGGGACGCCATGGGTTGGGCCATCGAGCGCACGCCCGAGCGGCCGGTACGGCGCACCGGCGACCACCGTCTCGCCGTACCGCTCCGACTGACCCGTACCGGCGGAGACCCGACAGACACCGAGCTGACACTCACCCTCGCCGAAGCCGAGCACCTGCACGCCGGCCTCCGCCGAGCCCTCGACAGCCGGCCTCCGCCACCAGCCGCACCGGACTGTCGACAGTCTGTCCGAGCCTCGCCCGACGCCGCGCACATCGTCGAGCGCGCGTAACCGACACGGCCCCGTGCCCGGCGGTTGTCCACCGGGCACGGGGGCCGATCACGCCGATGTGGTGAGCGTCAGCGGCGCTTCACATCCCCCTTCCCGCAAGCCAGACCGTCCCTGTCGCGGTCCAGCTTCAGCGGATCGTCCTTGCCGTTGACCTTCAGGCGCCCGTAGTCGTTCTCCTTCAGCCACGCGCACCGCGACGCCGTCGTCTTCTTGACCTCCGCCGGGAAGGCCGTCGGCACGCAGACGTTCGCCGTGCCGTAGTGCCGGTCACACCCGGCGATCGTCGGGCTGACCTTCTTGGACTTGGCCTTCTTCCCCGGCCCCGTGACCTTGCCCGCCGGGGCGTCCGCGAAGTCGTGGACGTGGGCCGAAGGGGCCTCGCCGGAGGCCTGCGCCAGCGCGGAGGGGCCCTGGAGGTGGACCCATTCGGCCACCGAGGGGACGCCATTGGCGTCGACCGCGAAGAGCATGTACCAGCCCGGCGGGGCCAGGTTCGGGTTGCTCGTCACGTTCAGGTCCACGTTGTTGCCGTCCACCGACAGGGGGAGATCCACGAAGCGCTGGTTCGGGTCCGAGGAGTGCGTCACCGCCGCCGGGCGGATCAGTTCCGCCTTCACGATCGGACGGTCGACCGTGATGCGTTGCGTGTCGCCGTACACCCACTCCTTGTCGATCACCGAGGTGATGGCCGGGCGGTCGCCCTTCAGGAGGTACGGCGGGGTGTAGATCGACACGTCGTGGTTCCAGGTGCCGTTGCCCGGGTTGTCGCCCGTCGTCATGACGCGGCCGTCGGGCAGGAGGAAGGCCGAGGAGTGGTAGCCGCGCTCCTCCGGGTCCGTCGCCACCTGGTCGAACGTGTTGGTGGCCGGGTCGTAGATCGACGTCTCGAAGACCGGGTCGGCCCGGTTGTGCAGGGCGCCGCCCGTCTCCAGGACCTTGCCGTCGGGCAGCAGTACGGCCGAGACGTACATCTTGCCCTGGCTGCCCGTCTGGGCGACCTTGCCGTTGCCGAGGTCCACCGTGCCCTGCGGGATCGGCGGGCCGGCGACGTACGCCGGGTTCGCGGCCTTGAGGTCGATGACGTCCGTCAGGCGGTTCGCCGCCGGGTTGGACTCGATGTTGCCGCCGCCGAGCGTGAGGACCTTCTGGTCCTGGGCCGGGGGCAGCAGCACGCTCGCGGACTGGTCACGCTCGTCCTTGTTCTGCAGGCCGGGGACGGAGGTGATGGTGTTGGCGCCGTAGTCGTAGATCGCCGAGCCCGTCCCGGGGATGTTGTTGCCGAAGACGTGGCTGCCCGAGTAGAAGAGGCGGCCGTCCTGCATGAGGATCATCGACGGGTACAGGCCCCAGTACGACCAGGTCTGGTTGACCTTCCAGAGTTCGAGCCACTTCTGCTCGGCGTCCGACCACAGTTCGGCCGTCACCGAGCCCGTGGAGTCCTCGCGCAGACCGCCGAACGAGATGACGTCACCGTTGCCGAGGATCGTCGCCGACGGGTACCAGTGGCCGTCGTTCATGTCGTTGGTCTTCGAGTACGTCTCCGTCACCGGGTCGAAGACGTACGAGTCCTTGTAGCCCTCGTAGCCGTGCGAGCCGTCGGCCGCCGGATACGCCTTGTTGCCGCTCATCACCAGCACGCGGCCGTCGTCCAACTGCACATGGCCCGCGCAGAACATGTCGTCCGGCGTCGGGATCTGCTTGTACGTGCCGTTCTTCGGGTCGTACACCGCCGAGGTGAAGGTGCCCGCCTCGAACATCTGCTCGCTGTTGCCGGAGCCGGCGATCAGCAGCACCTTGCCGTTGTTGAGGACGACCGAGTGCATGGAGCGGACCGGGTTCTTGGTGGGCAGGACGTCCCAGCGGCCGTTCAGGCACTCGTCCGGGGTGCCCGTGCACTCCGGCTCGGGGACGGGGTCGGCGACCACGTCCATCGTGTAGTCGTCGGTGGTGACGGAGCCGGTGCCGTAGACGGAGACGCCCCAGGTGATCCGGTCGGTGCCCGCCGGGATCGCGGGGGTGCGGACCGACGCCTCGGTCCAGCTCCCGGCCATCTCCAGCGTCTTGAGGTCCGTCCAGTACTGCCAGCCGGCCGTGGTGTCGTGCCGGAACAGGGTGACGGAGGTGTCCGGGGTCGTCGACTTGTACCAGAGCGACAGGTCGTACTGCTTGCCGACGGCGACCGACGGCGCGCAGGCCGCCGACTCGGTGATCAGGGCCTTGCGGTCGCCGGAGACCCGGCGGGTCAGCTCGACCTTCATGGCCTTGGAGCCCGTGTGGGCGCCCCCCACCGTCGTGAAGGTGAAGTCGTTGTCGCCCCAGCCGGACTTCTCCCAGCAGTACGGCATGTCGCCACTGCCGGCCGTCTCGAAGCCGGGGTTCTTGATGAGGTTGGCGGCGGACGCGGGCTGGGGCGAGATCAGCAGGAGGCCGGAGGCGAGTGCTCCGACCGCCAGCAGGGCGGTTCTGCGTCTGACCCTGGGTCTCGGTCCGGGTCTCCCCCGGACCGCCGATCTGCCCCAGACCGTCAAGCGGTCCTTCAGGTGGTTCTTCACGCGGCTCTCCTTGCCGGTTCGGCTGCCTGCTCGGCTGCCTTCCTCTCCTCGCCCTCCTCCTCGCCGCGCTCCCCGCGGCGGGATTTCTTGCGAGGCAGATAGACGAGCGCCTCGGTCCCCACGAAGCGCAGGACGAACGTCGTCACCAGGGCGAGCGCGGTCGCGGGCAGCGCGCCCATGCCGAACTCGCCCACGAACAGGGCGATCAGCGGGATACGCAGCAGCAGATCGGCGTTGGCGAGCAGCGCGAACCTGCCGATGCGGTCCCACCCCTTGCGGTGCTTGCGCCGCTCGCGGAAGCACAGGTGCTCGATGAGGAGGAAGTTCCAGGCCACCCCGAGCTGGTTGGCGAGGATCTCCGCCGGGACGTAGTGCATGCCGGCCGAGGTCAGCGCGTAGAGACCGGCGAGGTTCGGGACGAATCCCGTGACACCGATCAGCCCGAAGACGATCATCCGGGCGAGCGGCGAGGCCGTCCGCAGCCCCATGAGGTGGCGCAGGAACCTGAACCCCTCCTGCGCGGTCGACTTGGACTCGCCCGCGTACCGGTCCTGGAAGACGAAGGGCACCTCCGTGACCTGCCGCGGCCGGCTGCGCACGGCCAGTTCGAGGAGGATCTTGTAGCCGAGCGGCTGGAGGACGTCCGCGGTGACCGCGCTGCGGCGGATGGCGAAGAAGCCGCTCATCGGGTCGCTGATGCCGTGCAGACGGCGCGGGAAGAGGGACTTGGTGAGCCAGGTCGCGCCGCGCGAGACGGCCACGCGGTAGCTGCCCGCGAGTCCGGCCCGGCTGCCGCCCTTGATGTAGCGGGAGGCGACCACCAGACCCGCCGACGACCGCTCCCCGGTCGCCACCAGATCCGGTACCAGCGACGGCGGGTGCTGCAGGTCGCCGTCCATGACGACGACCCAGTCGGAGGTGGCCGCCTTGATGCCCTCGACCACCGCGCCGCCCAGGCCGCCGACCGGTTCGTCGCGGTGCAGCACGGTCACCGGGAACGGGCAGTCCTGCGCGGCCTCGTTGATGACCTCGGGGGTGTCGTCGGTGGAGTCGTCCACGAAGACGACCTCGCAGGGCAGCCGCCCGGGGACGGTCTCGGTGATCTGGTGCAGCAACTCCCGTACGTTCGCCGACTCGTTGAAGGTCGGGACGACGATGGTGACGGCACCCGGTTCGGGGACCTCGGCAGCCCGCACGGCCGGATCACCGAGTGTGCCGGGCGCGGTGGACTCGTAGCTTCCGCTGTTCATCGGTCGCCTCCAGCGGCCTCGGTCTCGCGGATCCGGTCGTCGTCGCCGGTGGCGTCGGCGCCACTCGTGCGGTTGTCGCCGCCGTTCTCGATCCTGCGGATCTCGATACGGTCGTCACCGGTGCCGAAGGTGGCCACCGGGGTCGAGTTCTCCATCGCGTCCTTGACGTTGGGCAGGTCGACCGCGTCACGCCGTACGGTCGGGGAGGCGACCACGTAGTCGAGGTCGCGCCAGCCGCGCGGCATCGTCTTCGTCACCGCCGGGTCGAGGTCGGCCTTGTAGAACCAGATGACGCCGAGTCCCGGCCGGTAGCCCTCGTGGACGAGGTCGAGCCAGAGCGCGTCGTCGACGAGGACCCGGGTGCCCGCCGGGTCCTCGATCTCGCTGCCGAGCCACTTCGCGGCCTGTTGGTAGGGGGCGTTGGCGTTGAAGGTCATCGCGGTGTGGTTGCCGTCGTACCAGCGGGGCACGACGTACACCGCCGCGGCGGCGGCCAGGGCGAGGGCCACCCCGTGCCGTGCCCAGGTCAGGGCCCGGTGCTCGCTCGTGCTGCGCCATCTGCGCAGGACACCGTGGGCGACGCTCGCCGTGCCGCCCGCGAGGACGAGGGCGAGGAAGGGCAGCGCCTGGAGGACGTACATCGCGGGCAGATAGCCGGGGCGCAGGGCCATTGCGGCGAGGATGGCGACGGCGAGCGCGGGTCCGGCGAGGGCCCGCGCGGTCACCGACCAGCGCCAGGTGACCAGGAGCAGCAGGGCGCCCGCGAGCCCGCCGAGCGGCAGCACCCGGTCGTAGTACAGCCAGGACTGCAGGACGCCGTACGAGCCGGTGCCCTCGCTGAGGATGAAGCCGGAGCCGGGTCGGCTCATCTGGTAGACGATGCCGTCCCAGAGGGACACATGGCCGGCGCCCGGCAGCAACTCGCCCTTGAGCAGGGCGAACAGCGGGTACGAGATGCCGATCAGGGTGCAGGCGGTGACGGCGCCGGTGATGGCGAACTTCCTGGTGTCCCGGTGGCTGTGCCGCCACATGGTGAGCAGCACGGCCGGCAGGACGAGGAGCATCGTCTCCTTGGTGAGCACGGCCGCGGCGGCGGCGATGCCTGCGCCGAAGTGGTGCCAGAGGTGACGGTTGGGCGAGGCGGCGAGGCAGAACGCCAGCAGCGTCCACATCACCGCGATGTTGTCGAGGAAGATCTCCCGCTGGAGCACCACCGACAGCGGGGACAGCCCGAAGAGCGCCATGCCGAGGCCGGCGGCCCAGCGGGGCAGCGACAGACGGCGGCCGAGGACGTAGACGAGGACGGCGCTGACCGCGCTGACCAGCAGCATCACCGCGCGCATCGAGCCGACGGTCATCGACTCGGGGGCGAGCTGGGCGGGGAGCCAGGTCAGGAGGGCGAGCTGGATCCAGCCGAGGGGCGGGTGGTCGTACCAGTAGGTGTAGTGGGCGAGGCCCCTGCCCTCCTGGACGGCCCAGGCCTGCGCGAGGTAGGTGCCCTCGTCGTCGCTGAGGGTCGGGTAGTCGGCGATGTTCCATCCCTGCACGATCATGATCGCGACGAGGAGGAGACCGCAGAGGAGCAGGTCGGGGCGCGAGTCCCGCAGGCGCTTGGGCGGTGACCCGGGCGCGGAGGAAGTGGAAGAGGAATCGTTTGTTCGACCTGTCGAACCGGCTGTGGGCGCAGCTGTCCGCTGCGCGGGGACCTTGACTTTCGTCTTGGTCGCCGCGGGAAGTGTGGAGGTCACGCAGGAACGTCCTCTCGGTTCACGTTCGCGAGATGTGCGCCGACGTGGCTGGTCAACTCCCAGTCGTTGCGGCCGCGTTGCTCGCGCCACACCGCGCGTACGGCGGCGAAGGCGAGGAGCACCTGGTAGAAGGGGCCGCCCACGACGAGCTTGACGTAGTGGACGAACCGGACGCGCAGTCCGTACTGCTTGCCGAAGTCGTGGAGTCCGACGACCTCGAACACGAAGGTGACGAGGGCGGTGACGGCCGGCAGGAAGGTGATGAAGGCGACGCCGACGGGGACGTCGAGGAAGAGCGCGATGGCGACGTTGAGCGGGATGATGACCCCGGAGACGGCCTGGAGATAGGGCGTCATCAGGGTGTAGCGGGCGAGCAACCGCTGCCGGAAACCGGGCAGTTGGCGCCAGTCCCTCTTCCGGTAGACCTGGAGGAAGCCCTGGTTCCAGCGGGTGCGCTGTTTCATCAGCGACATCAGGCTGCCGGGGGTCTCCTCCCGGGTCACCATGTCGGAGTCGTACGCGACGACGACCTTCTTGCCCACGCTCGACAGCCGGACGCCCAGGTCGCAGTCCTCGGCGAGGCACTCGGGGTCCCAGCCGTCGGCCTCGCGCAGCACATCGGTGCGGACGAAGACGGTGTTGCCGCCCAGCGGGATGAACCCTTTCTGCGCGTGCAGATGGAGCCGGGACCGGAACCAGAAGAAGTACTCCAGGCAGTTGCGCAGGCTGTACCAGCTGGAGTTGTAGTTGATGAGCTGCACCCCGCCCTGCACGACGTCCGCGCCCGTGGTGCGGAAGGCGTGGTCGACATGGGACAGCAGCTCCGGATGGACCTGGTCCTCGGCGTCGAAGACCCCGACGACATCGCCGCGGCAGTGCGGCAACGCCGTGTTCATGGCCTTCGGCTTGTTCTTCTTCTCGTGGTGGTCGACCACCACGCGGACGCGCGGGTCGCGCTCCTCGGCGTCCCGGGCCACCGCGGTGGTCTCCGGGTCGTCGTGCCCGACGATCACGATGATCTCGAAGTCGTCGTGGCTGGATTCGAGCAGTCGTTGGATGGTGTGGTCCAGCACGGCCTGTTCATGGCGTGCCGGCAGCAGCAGTGAGAACGACACATGCTCGTCGCCGTCCGGTCTGCTGAACCGGGTGGAGGCCAGCACTTCGGGCGTTCGCCACGCGTGCATCTGCCACCACAGAGTGAAGGCCGCCATCCAGAACAAGGCCAGCGAGACGACGGCTATGAAGACAGACGTCAGCAAAATAGATCCCCCCGGATCCCAATACCCCCTGTCGCGCTGGGAGTTACTCCCGGCGCGTCACTGTGGAGAGACTAGGGGGAAACTGTGAACCCTGGGGGCCCTTCCGATAAAAAGCGTGTTTCCGTTCGAGGGAACACGTAATCGGACGTGTCCGCACACCGGCCCGTATCAAGCCAGTTGTTCGATCTTGCCCCACTTCTCTGACCGGCGAGTTTCAGCCGATCGAGGCCACCCCCAGAGCCGTACGCAAACGGTCGACATCGGTCACGGGAGCGTCACATGTGAAATTACGGCAGACATACACAGTCGGTTCACCGCCGACGAGCGGACGGTCGGCCAGCAGCGGAAGCTCGTCGCTGTCCGCGGTGCCCACGGCCACCACCGCACCCGGCGCGGTCCCCAGCAACGCCGTCCGATGCAGCTCCCTCGTCCCCGGATGCCCCTGCGGTCCGACGACCGCCACCTCACGCGGCCCGTCGAGCAGGGCCTCCGCCGTGGCCAACCCCCACCCGATGAACCGGGGCGCCCTCGGCCCCAGCGCCTTCACCACGCCCAACGCCCGTTCGGCGGCTGTCCGGTGCGGCTCGGAACCGGTGTGCGCGGCATAACTCAGCAGTGCTCCCGCCGCCGCGCTCCACCCCGACGGCGTGGCGTTGTCGGTCGGATCCTGCGGCCGCCGGATCAGCTTCTCCGCGTCGGCGGCGGTGTCGAAGAGCGCCCCCGACTCCTCGTCGACGAACCGGACGAGCACATGGTCGAGCAGGAACCCGGCGAACTCCAGCCACACCCCCTCCCCCGTGACCGACGCCAGCGCCAGGAACCCCTCGGCGACGTCCGCGTAGTCCTCCAGCACCCCCGCGTTGGCCCCGACCTGCCCGTCCTTGCTGGTCCGCGCGAGCCTCGCCCTCTCGTCCAGATGCAGTCGTACGAGGAGGTCGGCGGCGGCGATGGCGGCGTCCACCAGGTCGGGGCGGTCGAAGTAGGCACCGGTCTCTGCGAGCGCGGCGACGGCGAGGCCGTTCCAGGCGGCCACCACCTTGTCGTCACGGCCGGGGGCTGGCCGGCGCGCACGCGCCTCCTTCAGCCGGCTCCTCACCGACTCGATCCGGTCGGCGTCGAACACGCCCTCCTGCTGCGGCAGTTGCAGGACGGACGCCCCTTCCTCGAACGTCCCCTCCTCCGTGACGCCGAAGTGCTGCGCGGCGAGCGCCGCGTCCTCCTCACCGAGCACCTCGGTCAGCTGCTCGGGCGTCCAGACGTAGTAGGCGCCCTCGACGTGCTTCCCGGAACCGGTCCCGTCGTCGCTGTCGGCGTCCAGCGCCGAGGCGAAACCGCCCTCGTCCGTGCGGAGTTCGCGGACCATGAAGTCGGCCGTCTCCAGGGCGACGCGTCGGGCCAGCTCGGAACCGGTGGCACGCCAGAGATGGGCGTACACGCGGCACAGCAGGGCGTTGTCGTACAGCATCTTCTCGAAGTGCGGCACGACCCACTCACGGTCGACGGAGTACCGGGCGAAGCCGCCGCCGAGCTGGTCGTAGATGCCGCCGCGGGCCATCCGCTCGCACGTGTCCCGCGCCATCTGCAGCGCGCCCTCGGATCCGGTGCGCGCCGCGTGCCGCAGCAGGAACTCGATCACCATCGAGGGCGGGAACTTGGGCGCCCTGCCGAAGCCGCCCCGCGCCGCGTCGTACTCCCGGGTGAGCCCCAGCAGCGCCTGCGCCAGCTCGTCCTCCCCGGGCGCGTCGACCGCCGCGAACTTCAGCTCCCGCCCCGCCAGGTCCCGCACGATCTTCCCGGCGACCTCGGCGACCTCGTCCCGCCGGTCCGCCCAGGCGGCCCGCACCCCCTCCAGGACCTGCCGGAAGGAGGGCATGCCGTGGCGGGGGGCGGGCGGGAAGTAGGTGCCGAAGTAGAACGGCTCCCCCTCCGGCGTCAGGAACACGGTCATGGGCCAGCCGCCCTGCCCGGTCGCCGCCTGTACGGCCTCCATGTACACCGCGTCGACGTCCGGGCGCTCCTCCCGGTCGACCTTGACGTTCACGAAGTGCGCGTTCAGGTACTCGGCGGTCTCCCGGTCCTCGAACGACTCGTGCGCCATCACATGACACCAGTGGCAACTCGAGTAGCCGACGCTGAGCAGCACCGGCACCCCCCGCCTGCGCGCCTCCTCGAACGCCTCGGCCGACCAGGGCCACCAGTCGACCGGGTTGTCGGCGTGCTGGAGGAGGTAGGGAGATGTCTCGTGGGCCAGTCGGTTCGCCATGGGCACCATCATTCCCCAGTACCCGGGAATCGCAGTTCAGCACGGGGGCGCGTCCCGCTCCCGCCCCCGACGGCCCCGCGGTCGGCCGACAGCCCGGGCCCCGCCACGGCCCCCGCTCCCCGCGCACGCGCACCCACCGCCCGCGCACACGCCCCCTCCCTGATCCACGCCCTCTCGCCTCCGCGCCCCGATCGGCCCACACTTGCCCCAGGCAGCCGTTTCAACGAAGGGGGACGTTGTGATGCGGGACAGCCACCGGGGGGAGGCCGAACGGCTGTTGATCCGGGCGGTCGAGGAGGAGGTCCGCAGGTCGGGCGGCCGTACCGACGGAGTCGTCCTGCTCGGCCGTGCCCGCGCCGCCCTGGACGCGATGGCGCAGCACGCGGCCGAGGAGTACGAGACGTACACCCGGGCACTGGACGAGTCCGAGGCCGGGCGCCTCACCTTCGGCCAGCGCTACGCGAAGGAGGGCTCCGGAACCCCCCTGCTGATCGCGGCCGTCGCCGCCGGCACGGCGGTGGTCGCCGACCTCTCCTTCGGCGTCGCCCCCGGCACCGCCGTCAGCACGGGGGTGATCGTCGGCATCGCCAGCGCCGTGGCCACCGTCCTGAAGGTCACCGCCTCCCACCTCCCCGCCGCCCACCATCACGCGGGCGCCCTGAGCCAGCCCGGCGGCCCCGAGCAGCTGCGGCTGCAGTGGCTGACGGCACTGGAGGTACGCGGCATACGCCCGTTCCTCGACCAGCAGCGCGTCCTCGCCGCGTCGACGGCGACGGCGAAGAAGAAGGCGCCCCAACTGCGCGGCGCCGACAAGAGCGCGGCGGCCCGGCGGCGCAATGTGCTGGAGCAGTCGTTCGCCCAACTCCCCGAGTCCGACGACCGGTTCGCGGGCCGACGGACGGAGATGGGGAAGATCCGCCAGTGGGTGCAGGCGGCCCGCGCGGAGACCGAGACCCGGCCGACCGTCGTCGTGCTGCACGGCGCGTCCGGCTCCGGCCGCACCGCTCTCGCCGTCCGCGCCACCCATGAACTGCGGGACTACTTCCGCGGCGCCTGCGTGGTCGATCTGCGCGCCGACAGCCCCGAGGAGCCGCCGCTGTCGACCCGGGACGCGCTGATGCATCTGCTGAATCGTCTCGGCGCACCCCGCGACCAGCTGCTCTTCCGGGAGCGCACCTCCCAGGACCAGCAGGTCAAACGGCTCAGCGAGCTGTACCACCAGCATCTGACCGCCCTGCCGGTGACGATCGTCCTGGACGACGCCTCCGATCCCGAGCAGGTCAGCGCCCTCGTCCCCGAGCGCTCCGACAGCCTCGTCCTGGTCACCGCCCGCTCCCCGCTCGCCCTCCCCGCCGACCTGCCCGCCTGGGTCCACCAGCTCCCCGTCGAGGCGCTCGACGGCGACGGCACGCACGAACTGCTGAGCACGGCGGCCCAGGACGGCTCTGCGCTGTCGACGGAAGCTGCCCCGGGTGCGGCCACGGGTGCCGCCGCCGGACCGTCCTCGGGGGCGCGGCCCGCCTCGTACGACGCGGAATCCGTCGCCCGGATCCGGCACCTGTGCGGCGGCCTGCCCCTCGCCCTGCGCGTCGCCGGCTCGTCCCTGGGACCGCGCACGCCCGGCCAACTGGCCACGGACCTGGGCGCGTACGGCCCGGTCGAGCCGATCGAGAGGGCCCTCTGGCTCCGCTACACCGACCAGTCGGAACTCTCCCGCCGGCTGCTGCGCCGACTGGCACTGGCGGGGCGGGCCTCACTGGGCGCGGCGGCGGCCGCCTCGCTCCTCGCCACCGACGAGACGGAGGCGACCCGTCACCTCACCGCGCTCGCCCGCGCCGGTCTGATCGACCACGTCCACGGCAACCGCTACCGCCTGCACGACCTGGTCCGCGCCTTCGCCCACGCCCGCCTCCTCGACGAGGAGGAGCCGAGCGAGCGCACGGCCGCGCAGGAACGCCTCATCGTCACGTACGCCGACCTGGCCGACTCCGTCCTGCGTCTCGTCGACGGCAACATGTCGACCCGCTCTGACCGCTTCGGCCAGCACGGCTTCGTGTCGCTGGAGGAGGCGCTGCGCTGGCTGGACGACGAGACCAGCTTCATCACCTCCACGCTCCGGCACGCGGAGGGCGTGAACCAGGCGGCCGTGCTCAGTCTGCTGGGCGCCCTGTGCGACTACTGTCTGCTGCGCGGCGACCTCTACCGCCTCGGCGAACTCAACGAGCTGGCGCAGTCGGTGGACCAGGGCCTGCTGACCCGCTCGGTCCAGTGGCGTACGGGTATCGCGGCCCGTCAACTGGGCGAGCTGGACAAGTCGCGTACGACGCTGGCGTCGGTGGTCAACCTGTACATGGAGACGAACCACGACGCGGGCGCCGCCCGTGCCCTGTGCTCCCTGGGCATCACCCTCCACCACCAGGGCAATCTGACCGAGGCGGCGGAGAAGCTCCTGGAGGCCCTGCAGATGCAGTCGGCCCCCGAGCTGGCGGCGGACCGCGCGTGGACGATGCACGCCCTCGCGGCGGTGGAACGCGACCGCTCCCATCTGGCCGACTCCCTGGACCTGTTGAACCGGGCCCTGGTCCTGCACCGTCAGCAGGAGTCCCTGCACGGCGAGGGCTGGGCCTACTTCCAACTGGGCCAACTGCTGCTGCGCATGGGCGAGGTACCGCGTGCGGAGACCGAACTGCGCACGGCGCTCGACCTGTTCGGCCGCACCCGCGACCCGCGGGGCGAGGCCTGGTCGATGACCCAGCTGGCCCGCGCCCGACTCGTCGCCGGTGACCCCTCCGCCGCCGTCGACGGTCTGCGCCAGGCCCTCGCCCGTCACCGCGACAACGAGGACGCCCGCGGGGAGGCCTGGTCCGGCTACTACCTGGGCCAGGCCCTGGAGGAGACCGGCACCCTCGACCAGGCGGTCCGCGAGCTGGAGCGCTCCCGCACCATGTTCTCCCGGATGCGGGACGTGTACGGCCTGGCCTGCGCCCGCCACCACTCGGCCCGCGTCACCCGCGACCAGCGGGCCGTGCAGACCGGCTCGCTGCGCAACTCCGGCTTCGCCCGCCAGCTCCTCGTCGACGCCCGCGCCGACTTCCAGCGCATCGGCGTCGCCCACGGAGAGGCCTGGACCTGCCTGGAACTGGCGGTCGTGGACGCGGGCAACACCCGCACCCCCCAGGCACTGGCCCTCTGCGAGGAGGCCACTCGCCTCTTCGCCTCCTACGGCGACCGCCGCGGCGAGGACTGGGCCCGCTTCCTCAAGTGCACCCTGCTGCCCTACGCGGCTCCCGGCGGCGTGGAGATCGGCACGGCCGTCGCCCAGGAGGACCTGGCCCATCTCTCCCGCACGGCCCACCCCCTGCGTGACGAGAAACTCACCGAGTACATCGAGGCCTACCAGCTCCTCCTGGAACGTGGCGTCAACCTGGAGAGCGGCTGGCGGGCCTGGACCCTCGGCATGGTCCCGAACCGCCATGCGCGCGAGGTGATGGGCGTGCCGGTGTCGGGCGGGCACGGGTGAGCGGAGCCGCTCCGTGCCGCGTGACCCCGCGAGGACAGGGCGTGACCGCGCGGCACCTCGGCGGTGTCGCGCGGTCAGCCCGCCAAGCCGTCGCGCCGGCGGTCAGCCCTTCGCCGGGGTCGCCTTCCCGGCCACGTCCGTCGCCGTCTCCTCGACGGAGGCGTCAGGGTCCGGCGACTCCTTGAAGTCGACCTTGCCCATGTGCTTGCTCATGGACTTCATCAGGCCCCAGACGGCCAGGGCCATCACCGCGAAGACGATGAAACCGAGGACGCCGGGGGTGACCTTGTCCTCGTCCACCTCCTTGGCGAGGGGGACGAGGTGTGTGACTGCCAGGCTTACGCTCATGCCTGGCATTGTCCCCCAGGGCTAGCGGATGCCCGCAAAGAGGTCGTCCTCCGGGAGCGAGGTGTCCACGAGGGACTTCGCGAGCTCGTACTCCTCGGTCGGCCAGACCTCCTTCTGGATCTCCATCGGGACCCGGAACCAGCCGCCGTCGGGGTCGATCTGCGTGGCGTGGGCGATGAGGGCCTTGTCACGGATCTCGAAGAACTCGGCGCAGGGCACATGCGTGGTCAGGGTGCGGTTCTTGTGGTCGGACTCGTCCCAGCGCTTGAGCCACTCGCCGTACGGGGACTCCAGGCCGCGCTCCAGCAGGGCGTTGTGCAGCGCCTCGGTGCGCGGGCGGTTGAAGCCCTGGTTGTAGTAGAGCTTCTGCGGCTGGTACGCCGGGCCGTACTCGGCCTCGGGGTACCGCTCGGTGTCCGCCGCGCCCTCGAACGCCACCATCGAGATCTTGTGGGTCATGATGTGGTCGGGGTGCGGGTACCCGCCGTTCTCGTCGTAGGTGGTGATCACCTGGGGACGGAACGCGCGGATCTTCCGGACCAGCTCACCCGCAGCCTTGTCGACGTCCTCCAGGGCGAAGCAGCCGTCGGGAAGGGGCGGCAGGGGGTCGCCCTCGGGGAGGCCGGAGTCGACGAAGCCGAGCCACTCCTGGCCGACGCCGAGGATCTCGCGGGCCTCGTCCATCTCCTTCTTGCGTACCTCGTGAATGTGCTCCTCGATGTACTTGTCGCCCTGCAGTTTCGGATTGAGGATGGAGCCGCGCTCGCCGCCCGTGCAGGTCACGACCAGCACGTCCACCCCCTCGGACACATACTTCGCCATGGTGGCCGCACCCTTGCTCGACTCGTCGTCGGGGTGCGCGTGCACGGCCATCAGTCGCAGCTGGTCAGTCAAGACTCATTCCCTCGTCACTCGGCGCCCGGCCTGAAATTCGGTGACTCGGCCCGGCGCGATCCGGTGAGTCCATACTGCCGTCCCGCTCGGACACCCGTGTGGGGCGGCCGTCAGGCGCTGGGCGGGGGCTTCTATAGTGACGGCATCGGGGGACGGGATATTCCCCGATCCGGATCAGAGAGGGCGACCATGACGACGGCGAGCACGCGGCTTCCCGAGGGTCGCTACGGCCGCTCCGCGGACGAGCGCGCCGACCGCAAGCTCAAGGTCATCGGCAGCGTCCTCGGCGCGGCCCTCCTCGTCCTCATCGGCTGGTTCGCCTACCACTACGTCGCCGACAACAAGATCAGCGTCGAGATCTACACCTTCGATACCTCGGCGACCTCGGTGGAGGTGCACCTCAGGGGCGACAAGGACGCCGGCGTCGAGGGCTACTGCACCGTGCGCTCCCAGTCCGAGGACGGCGCCGAGGTGGGCCGCGCGGACTTCCGCTTCGACGCCGCCACCACCGACATCGACGAGGTCGTCACCCTGAAGACGACGGCGCGCGGCACCACCGCCGAACTGCTCGGCTGTCACGCCGGCTGACCCCGGCCTGCCAAAGCTCCCGGCCCGAGCCGCCGACCGAACCGTCCGGCTCTCCGCATCTCCACCCTGACCTGCGTCGACGTAACGCTTGTGGTTTATGTCCTCCCCCTTCCGCCGGTGAATTGTTAGGCTCGTGGTTTCGCCCACTCGTGAAGGAACATTCTTCTGTGTAGGGCGATGCTTTGTATTCCCAGTACCTACGAGGAGCACCTGTGACCCAGACCAGCGAGAACGTCACCTGGCTGACCCAGGAGGCGTACAACCAGCTCAGGGCCGAGCTGGAGTACCTGTCTGGTCCCGCGCGCACGGAGATCGCCGCCAAGATCGCGGCCGCGCGCGAGGAGGGCGACCTGCGCGAGAACGGCGGGTACCACGCGGCCAAGGAGGAGCAGGGCAAGCAGGAGCTCCGTGTGCGCCAGCTGACCCAGCTCCTGGAGAACGCGAAGGTCGGCGAGGCGCCGGCCTCGGCGGACGGCGCGGTCGCGCCCGGCATGGTCGTGACGATCGCCTTCGACGGCGACGAGGACGACACCGTGACCTTCCTGCTCGCCTCCCGGGAGTACGCCAGCTCCGACATCGAGACCTACTCGCCGCAGTCCCCGCTCGGCTCGGGCGTGATCGGCAAGAAGGTCGGCCAGGACGCCCAGTACGAGCTGCCGAACGGCAAGTTCGCCTCGGTGAAGATCCTCAAGGCCGTGCCCTACCAGAGCTGACCGCGCGTCCCTCGCCCGACCCATGGCCCCCGGCACCCCTTCGGTGCCGGGGGCCCGGTCATGCGTGGGGACAGCAGCCGTTCACGCCGCCGCCGAGCGGTACTTCCGCACGGACAGGGTGCGGAATATGACGATGATGAGGACCGAGTAGATCAGCGAGGCCCACACCGGGTGCTGCATGGGCCAGGCGTCCGACGGCGACACCCCCGGGTTGCCGAAGAGCTCACGGCAGGCCTGGACGGTGGCACTGAACGGGTTCCAGTCGGCGACGTGCTGGAGCCAGGGCGTCATCCTGCTGGAGTCCACGAACGCGTTCGAGATGAAGGTGACCGGGAAGAGCCAGATCAGCCCGCCGGAGGTGGCCGCCTCGGGGGTGCGCACGGAGAGTCCGATCAGTGCGCCGACCCAGGTGAAGGCGTATCCGAGCAGGAGCAGCAGACCGAAAGCGCCGAGCACCTCGCCCGCGTTGGTGTGGGTGCGCCAGCCGACGAGCAGGGCGACCACGGCCAGCACGGCCAGGGTGAGGGCGGTCTGGACGAGGTCCGCGAGGGTCCGCCCGGTGAGCACGGCCCCGCGCGCCATGGGCAGCGAGCGGAAGCGGTCGATGAGCCCCTTGTGCATGTCGTCGGCGATACCGGCTCCGGCGCCGGCGGTGGCGAAGGTGACGGTCTGCGCGAAGATGCCGGCCATCAGGAACTCGGTGTAGACGTCCGGGTCGGTGGTCCCGCCGATGTTCATGGAGCCACCGAAGACATAGGTGAACAGCACCACGAACATGATGGGTTGAATAAGCCCGAAAATGACCATTTCCGGGATTCGGGACATACGAATCAGATTGCGCTTGGCGACGACCAACGAGTCCCGGACGGACCGGATGAACGGGTTGCCCGACGGTGCGACGCGCGCGGCTCCGGTGACGGCGCTCACTTGGACCCCTCCTTCCTGCGGCCGCGCCCTCTCGCCTCGGCCACCTCCTCCTGCCCCGCGGCCTCCGCCTCGCCCTTCACCTCGGCGACGTGTCCTGTCAGGGAGAGGAACACGTCGTCCAGGGTGGGGCGGCGCAGGCCGATGTCGTCGATCTCGATGCCTTCGCTGTCCAGTTCGCGGATGACCTCGGCAAGGAGCTTGGCGCCGCCGGTGACGGGCACGGTGAGCTTGCGGGTGTGCTCCTCGACGGTGGTCGCGCCCTTGCCGAAGCCGGTCAGCACCTCGACGGCGGCCGGGATGCGCTCGCGCTCGTGCACGACGACCTCGACGCGCTCACCGCCGGTGCGGGCCTTGAGCTGGTCGGAGGTCCCGCGGGCGATGACGCGGCCGTGGTCGACGACGGCGATGTCGTGCGCGAGGTGGTCGGCCTCCTCCAGGTACTGGGTGGTGAGCAGCAGGGTCGTACCGCCGGAGACCAGCTGCTTGATCACGTCCCACAGCTGCTGGCGGTTGCGCGGATCGAGTCCGGTGGTCGGCTCGTCCATGAACATCACCGGCGGCGACACCACGAGCGCGGCGGCGAGGTCGAGCCGGCGGCGCATTCCGCCGGAGTACGTCTTGGCCGGGCGGTCGGCGGCGTCGGCGAGGTGGAACTGCTCCAGCAGCTCCCCCGCGCGGATCTTCGCGTCCCTGGCCCGCATCTGGTAGAGCTGGCCGACCATCTGCAGGTTCTCACGGCCCGTCAGATACTCGTCGACCGCGGCGAACTGGCCGGAGAGGCCGACCGAGCGCCGTACGGCGTCGGGGTCCTTCAGCACGTCGATGCCGGCGACCACGGCCCTGCCACTGTCGGGCCGCAGCAGGGTGGTGAGGCAGCGGACGGTGGTCGTCTTGCCCGCGCCGTTCGGCCCGAGCAGACCCAGAACGGTGCCCTCGGGGACGTCGAGGTCGACGCCGTCGAGGGCTCTTACATCACCGAAGGTCTTCACCAGGCCTTCGGCATGGATGGCGCCTGGCATGTGTTTTCTCCACGTCTTTTCGGTTCTTTCGCAGCGGAACAACGGGACGGCGGAACAGACGGACCTGAAGTCCGAGGGAGGGGCACGAGACACACCATAACGCGATGTATCGCGTCCCTCAATGGACTTACCCGAACGGGTGACGAGTGAAGATCGAAGAGGCGCCGACCTCAGTCGATGACGGTGTAACCCGCCTCGCGCAGGGCGGAGTTGACCTCGGCGCAGTGCTTCGGGCCCCTCGTCTCCAGGTGCAGTTCGACCTCCACCTCCGTGAGCCCGAGCCGGGGGTCGGTCCGTACGTGGCTCACGTCCAGGACATTAGCGTCGACCGCTGACAACACCCCCAGAAGTGTCGCGAGGGCACCGGGGCGGTCGGTGAGGCGGAGGCGTACCTGGAGGTAGCGGCCACCGGCGGCCATGCCGTGCCGCAGGATGCGCTGCATCAGCAGCGGGTCGACGTTGCCGCCGGAGAGCACCGCGACGACCGGCCCCTCGAAGGCCTTCGGGTCGCGCAGCAGGGCGGCGACCGGGCTGGCGCCCGCCGGTTCCACGACCAGCTTCGCCCGCTCCAGGCAGAGCAGCAGGGCGCTGGAGAGGTCGTACTCCGAGACCGTGCGGATCTCGTCCACCAGTTCGGCGACGATGCGGAACGGCACGTCGCCGGGCCGTCCGACCTTGATGCCGTCGGCCATCGTCGCCGGGTTCTCCACCGCCAGGGGCAGTCCGGCGGCCAGCGACGGCGGATACGCGGCGGCGCCCTCCGCCTGGACGCCGATGACCCGCACGTCCGGCCGCAGTGCCTTCACCGCGACCGCGATGCCCGCCGCGAGCCCTCCGCCGCCGACCCCGACCACGATCGTGCGCACCTCCGGGCACTGCTCCAGGATCTCCAGGCCGACCGTGCCCTGACCAGCGATGACGTCATGGTGGTCGAACGGGTGGATGAACACCGCGCCGGTTCCGGCCGCGTACTCCTGGGCCGCGGCCAGCGTCTCGTCGACCACCGTGCCGTGCAGCCGCACCTCGGCGCCGTACTCCTCGGTCGCGCTGATCTTCGGCAGCGGGGCGCCCTTCGGCATGAAGACCGTGGACCGCACCCCGAGCAGGGAGGAGGCGAGGGCGACCCCCTGGGCGTGGTTGCCCGCGCTCGCGGCGACGACACCGGCGGCGCGTTCCTCGGGCAGCAGCCCCGCGATCCGGACGTACGCGCCGCGCAGCTTGAACGAGCCCGTCCGCTGGAGGTTCTCGCACTTGAGGTGCACCGGCGCGCCGACGAGCTGCGACAAATGCCTGCTGCCCTCCATCGCGGTGACACGTGAGACGCCGGTAAGCATCTTCTGGGCGCCTCGCACGTCGTCGAGCGTCACCACCGGAAAGGAGTCAGCCGTGCTGTAGCTCATGACCACCAGTCTCGCAGTTCACAGCGGTGGAACGCGGGTGTGACCAAGGCGCGGGACTGGTTTCAGCGGCGCCGGTACACCCCGCGCCCGGTCCGCGTACTCTGTCCCCCAACCCAGCGCCCCACGCATGAATTGAGCCTTTGGCCATGCCCACAACACCTGAAATGTCGATGGACATGACGACCGCCGGTGACAACGGTCTTCTCGACACGCTGCAGCACGAGGTCGCGGTGTTCGCACGCCGTGCCGAACAGACCCGGCTCGGCGGCGTCGGGCAGGTGCGCAACTCCATGGACCGTGCCGCGTACCTGCTGCTCAACCGCCTCGACAAGGAAGGCCCGATGGGCGTCAAGGCGCTCGCGGCGAGCATGGGGATCGACTCCTCGACGGTCACCCGGCAGGTGGCGCCGCTCGTGGACACGGGACTCGTCAAGCGCACCTCGCACCCGGAGGACGGCCGGGCGGTGGTGCTCCAGTTGTCGCCCCGTGGGCTCGCCCGCCTTGAGGAGGTACGTTCCTCCAGGCGCCAGTTGATGGCCGAACTCACCGAGGACTGGGCCCCTGAGGAGCGCGAGGCGTTCTGCTCCCTCCTCACCCGTTTCAACACGGCGCTCTCGACCCGTATGGCGGCGGCGCCGGAGGCACCGTCGCCTTCCTGACCCTTGACCGCGCGCCCGCTCCTGGCCTCATATGAGATCGGGCCCTCGTCGTGGACGGCGGACGAAGCCGTGGACGGCGGACGACACCGTACGCGGCGGAGCGAACCGTGGGCGGACGGGCCCCGTTCCCCTCAGGGTCGGCCTCAGGCGGGAGGCGCGGTGCGAGATCGGCGTGTGGTGCAAGGTGCCCGCCGGGCCCGGGAGTTCGAGGCGTTCGTCGCGGGTGCGGCGGGGCGGCTGTTGCAGACCGCCACCCTGTTCACGGCGGAGGCGCCGGACGACAACCCGCGCGCGCGGCGACTGCTGACGCATGCCCTCGCCCACACGTACGCCACGTGGGACCGGCTGCGCGGTGAGGACCCCTACGACCGGACCCGTCAGCAGCTGGCCGTCCGTTTCGCGCGCGCGGCGTGGCACCATCACGCGCTCTTCCGCCACGCGCGCGTGGGTGTCCTGGGCGTTCTCAGCCCCCAGGAGCGGCTGATCCTGGTCCTGCGGCTCTACGAGGGGGTCGCCGAGGAACAGACGGCGGCGCTCCTCGGGCTGCCCGTCGAGCGGGTACGGACGATCTGTCTGCGCGCGATGGCGACCGTTCTGCATCCGCCGCGCGAGGTCGCCTCCCAGAAGGTGGTGGAGGTGGTGCCGTCATGAGTCTGCGGGAGCGCGAGACGGCCGTACGGCGGATCCTGGAGCGCGGGCCGGCGAAGGTGCCGCCCGATCTGTGCGCGGCGGCGATGCGGCGGGGCGGGCGCATGCTGCGGCGCCGGACGGTGGCCCGTCGTCTGCTGTGGCTGGCGCTGACGGCCGCCGTGGTGGCGTTCTTCGTGTGGGCGCTGAGCACCCAGCCCTGGGTGGAGCCGCCGTCGACGACGACCCCACCGGTGGTGGACTGGTGAGCGCCCGTGGCCGGGACCGGTCCCGGCCGGGGGTGCTCAGCCGAGCGCCTGCTGGAGGTCCTCCAGGAGGTCGTCGACGTTCTCGATGCCCACGGAGAGGCGGACGAGGTCGGCCGGCACCTCCAGGGCCGAACCGGCCGCCGAGGCGTGCGTCATGCGGCCCGGGTGCTCGATCAGGGATTCGACGCCGCCCAGGGACTCGCCGAGGGTGAACACCTTGGCGCGGTTGCAGACCTCCAGGGCCGCCTCCTCGCCGCCGGTGACGCGGAACGACACCATGCCGCCGAAGGCCTTCATCTGCTTGGCGGCGACCTCGTGCCCGGGGTGCTCGGGCAGGCCGGGGTAGTAGACGCCGGCCACGCGCGGGTGCCGGGTCAGCATGTCGGCGATCTTGGTGGCGTTCTCGCTGTGCCGGTCCATGCGGACGGCGAGCGTCTTGGTGCCGCGCAGCACGAGCCAGGAGTCGAAGGGCCCGGCGACCGCGCCCAAGGCGTTCTGGTGGTAGGCCAGTTCCTCGCCCAGCTCCTGGTCGCCCACGATCAGGGCGCCGCCGACGACGTCGGAGTGGCCGCCCATGTACTTGGTGAGCGAGTGCACGACGACGTCCGCGCCGAGCCCGAGGGGCTGCTGGAGGTAGGGGGTGGCGAAGGTGTTGTCGACGACCAGCTTCGCGCCGGCCTCGCGGGCGACCTGGGCGACGGCCGGGATGTCGGTGATCCCGAGCAGCGGGTTGGAGGGGGTCTCCACCCAGACGACCTTGGTCTTGGGGGTGATGGCGGCGCGGACGGCGGCGGGGTCGGAGGTGTCGGCCACCGACCAGTCCACGCCCCACCGGGAGACGACCTTCGCGAAGAGACGGAACGTGCCGCCGTACGCGTCGTTGGGGATGACCACGTGGTCACCGGGGCTGAGCAGCGTACGCAGCAGGCAGTCCTCGGCGGCCAGCCCGGACGCGAAGGCGAGGCCGCGGCGCCCGCCCTCCAGGGCCGCGAGGTTCTCCTCCAGCGCGGTGCGGGTGGGGTTGGCGCTGCGGCTGTACTCGTAGCCGCCGCGCAGGCCTCCGACGCCGTCCTGCTTGAAGGTCGAGACCTGGTAGATCGGCGGGACGACGGCGCCGGTGAGGGGATCCGCGGTGTTGCCCGCGTGGATCGCGAGGGTCTCGAAGTGTTGGCTGGTGTGGGTGTCGCTCATGGGTATCGAGCCTAAGCGGTGCGCCGGGTGTTGGGTGCCCAATGGCTCGGGGGGCCTGTGAACGGTGGATGACAGGTGCTCGTGGCCGGTCCTGCCCACGGGGCGGGGCCGCGCGTCGGGCCCGGAACCGCGCCCCTGGCCATGGCCCGGTTTCGGGAGTTGTCCACAGGTCCGCGACCGGGTTGGGCAATTGTCGGCGGCGTCTGGAACCCTTGTGGCATGGAGATTCTCTGGGTCCTGATGGCGATGCTCATGGTCGGGTTCGTGGTGTGGCCGATCGTGGCGCGGCGGCGGGCCGGTATTCAGCAGGTCGAGGCGGGGCATCCGGACGCGGCGGACCCGGCGGACTACGGGTTCATGCGCCAGGAGCTGCTGGACGTGCGGATGCCGGGGCCCGACCAGGATCTGCTGGACGTGCTGGACGTGGTGCAGCGTTCCCAGGACTACCGCGCGGCTAAGCAGTTGCTGGCCGGTACGGAGGCGGCCGGCGAGGTCAGATGGCAGCGGGTGCAGGCGTTCGCGGGCGCGGCGGCGCTGGAGCTGGCGCAGCGTCCCGGCGGGGTGGGTGAGACGCCGGGCGGGCAGTGGTTGCGGGTGTGGCGCGCGGAGGCGCCCAAGGACGCGGGCGGCGCGGCGGTGCACGCGGAGTTCCTGGTGCAGCAGGCGTGGCGGACGTCGACGCCGGGCACGGACGACTTCCGGATCATCATGGAGGAGGCCAGGTCGGCGTGTGCCGACGCGGCGCTGTTGGCCCCCGGTGACCCGATCCCGTACATCGTCGAGCTGTCCGTGGCGCGTGGGCTGGCGTACCCCCGTGCGGAGTTCGAGCAGCTCTGGCTGAAGATCCTGGACCGGGCGCCGGCGCACATGGGCGCCCATCTCGCGGCCCTGCACTACTGGTGCGAGAAGTGGCACGGTTCGCGGGAGCTGGCGTACTCCTTCGCCGAGGCGGCCGCCGCCCGCGCGCCGCAGGGCTCGCTCCTCGCGGCCATGCCGCTCTTCGCGGTCTTCGAGCACCTGCCCGAGGTGAATCTGGTGCAGGGCTTCTACGAGAGCGAGGTCGTCACCAAGGCGATCCACGGTGCGCTGTTCGCGGTGCACGCCGCGCGTCCCGACGACCCGATGCTGGCCCATGTCCGCCATCTGCTGATCTTCTTCCTGGTCCGCTCCGAGCGCTGGTCCGAGGCCATGGACCAGCTGGTCCACGTCGACGGCCACGTGGGTGCCCTCCCCTGGACCCTCACCTCCGACCCGGCCGCGGACTACGCGATATACCGGGCGCTGGCGGTGGCGGGATACGAGGCGAACGGCGGCAGCCCGGCGACGCTTCCGCACTGATCCCGTGAGACGCCCGGCCACCCGGTAAGCCCTTGCGACCCCGCACACCCGTGCGAAATACTCCGCCCCTCACGCATTGGTCATGGACACGTCCCAGACCGACCGTTTTCACCGTATAAATGATCGTTCGCGATCTTTCCGTGGGGGGAAATCTGCCCAATGGGCGCGACCCTGCGCGCACTGCGCGCTCTCGTGCTGCTCGCCGGCTTCTATCTGCTCGGCGTGATCCTGCTCGCGGCGCTCGCCGGCGCCGACTACCTGCTCCACCTGCACGCTCCGTCCGGCGTCGCCGCCAAGCTGTACGTGGTCTCCGCACTGCTCGCGATCCCGCTGGTCCGCGGTCTGTTCATGCTGCGGACGCCGAAGGGCGAGGAACTGCCGGGGCTGCCGGTGACGGAGGCCGACGAGCCCGAACTGTGGCGGACCGTAAGGGAGTTGGCCGACAAGGTCGGCACCCGGGCCCCGTCCCGGATCGTGCTGACGGCCGATGTCAACGCCGCGGTCAGCGAGGACGCCCGGCTGCTCGGCCTGCTCCCCGGTCCGCGCCGCCTCTACCTCGGCGTACCCCTGCTCCAGGGCCTGACCGAGGCGCAGCTGCGCGCGGTCCTCGCCCATGAGCTGGGCCACTACTCGAACTCCGACACCCGGCTCGCCGCCCTCACCGTGCGCGGCCGGGCCCAGGTGCTGCGCACCGTCCGGCACTTCGAGGAGCGGGCCGACCGGACCGCCGGACGCGAGCGGGCCCGGCAGGAGAAGAAGAACGCCAAGGCCGTGGCCAAGGGAAAGAAGACGAGGGAGATCGACACCGGGCACGCGGGCGTCACGTACCGCGCGATGGCGAAGATCTACATCGGCTACGCCAAGCTGTACATGCGCGCCACGCTCGCCGGTTCACGCCGCCAGGAGTACGCCGCCGACCTCGCGTCCGTCCGCGTCGCCGGCCGGGACGCCACCGCGTCGGCGCTGCGCGAGATCCCGGCGCTGGACGCGGCGTTCGGCTTCTACATGAACAGCTACGCCACGCTCGGCGCCGAGGCGCGGCTGATGCCGCCGCGCGGCGAGTTCATCGGCGGATACGGGCGGATGCTCTCCGCCCGCCAGCTGGAACTGGTCGGCCTGCGCACCGACCTGCCGACCGAGCCGGCCTCGCCGTACGACTCGCACCCGCCCATCGCCGACCGGGTCGAGCGGATCGAGGCACTGCCCGCCGACGGCCGCGCGGACGAGGCCAGGGGCGCGGCGCTCGGTCTGCTCGCCGACCCGGACCGGACCCTGGCAGCGCTGGAGGACGCGGTCCTCACCGAGGACGTGCTGCGGTTCCGGCGCGCCGACGACTGGCAGGAGCTGCTCGACGGTTCGATGGTCGCGAACTTCGCCTCCCTCGACACCCCGCTGCACCGGGCACTCGCCATGTACACCAAGGACCACCCGACGCTCGCCGCGCTGCTCAAGGTGATCGACGACGGTCAGCTGTGGCAGCTGGCGCGGCGGCTGCCCCTGTCCGACCAGGCGGCCGAGGCGCGGGGCCGGGCCTTCCGTGAGTTCGTGCGGCCCGCGCTGGCCGACGCGCTACAGGGCATGGTGCTGGCCGAGTTGAGCGCCCACTCGCGGCTGAGCTGGGAGTTCTCCTGGTCGGAGCCGGCCGCGGTGCGGCTGGCGCCCACGCCCGACGGCACGGAGACCGACCTCGCGGCCGCGATCGACGCGGCCGTCGCCGACCACCCCGACACGCGCCCGCTGCGCATGCTGCTGCCCACCCCCCAAGGCCCCGCCGCCCGAGAAACGGACGCACCGCGATGACCGTACTGCTGTGGATCCTGGCCGTCCTGGCGGTGCCGACCCTGCTCTTCGGGCTCTGGATCGCCGGAGTGTTCCTCAAGGAGTTCTTCCGCCCCGGCGGGGACGTCGACCCGGACGTCGCCGAGGCGATGGGGCTGCTGCCCGCGGAGCGGCAGAACACCAAGTACGCGGGTCCGCTGCCCGCCGGCTGGGACGCGACGCTCGCGGCCGTGCGCGGCGGCGACTGGAAGGCGGGCGCCAAGCTGATGCAGGACATCGGCCGCGACTGGGACCGGCGCTCCCGCGCGGCGGCCCTGCTGGGCGACATCGCCGCCGATGACGACGACTGGCTGCTCGCCTGGGAGGCCGACCGCCCCGACGACCCGGACGCGGCCGTGGTCCGCGCCCGCAGCACGGTCTTCCTCGCCGGGAACCTGCGGGGCGCGAAGAAGGCCAAGTACACGACCCAGGAGCAGTTCGCCGGATTCCACCGGATGCTGGAGCGCTCCCGGGAGGAGATCGCGCGGGCCGCCCTGCTGAACCCCGACGACCCCACGCCGTACGTCACGGAGATCACGGTCGCCCTCGGGCTCGGCTATCCGCACGCCGAGATGGACCGGCTCTGGACGGAGATCACCACCCGGGCGCCGCACCACTACGAGGCCCACTTCTCGGCACTGCAGTACTGGTGTGCGAAGTGGCGGGGCTCCGAGAAGCTGGCGACGGAGTTCGCCGAGCGGGCGGCGGCGAACGCGCCGCTGGGCGGGCTGCTGAGCGTCCTGCCGCTGATCGCGCACTTCGAGCACGACACGTCGGACGACGCGGAGGCGGACCGTACGCCGAAGATGATCGGCCGGGTGGACGCCGGACTCGCGGACGCCGCCGCAGCCGACCCGACCCACCCCCGCCTCCCGGAACTCCGGCACCTCCTCGCGTACTACCTCGCCCTCCAGGACCGCGACGACGCCGCGCTCGAACAGTTCAAGCTGGTCGACGGGTACGTCAACGCGCTGCCGTGGCGCTATCAGGGCGACGGCGAGGCGATGGCCGAGTACTACTGCCGCATCCGGAACGCGACGGCACAGGCGGTGGCGGCGGCGTCCTCGACCGACTGAGCGGGCGGGCCCTGGGGCCCAGGGATGCGGGCGGTACCCGGAGAACGTTCCGGATACCGCCCGCTCGTTCACAGCCCGGCTGCGGAGCCCCGCCTTCCGCCGGGCCGTCGGGCCGCCGGCCGCAGGGCCGTCTCGCGGTCAGCCCTCCGTGCGGGCGGGCAGCCGCCATCCCGGGCGGGGGAAGTGGCAGGTGTAGCCGTCCGGGTACCGCTGCAGGTAGTCCTGATGCTCGGGCTCGGCCTCCCAGAAGGGGCCGACCGGCTCCACCTCGGTGACGACCTTTCCGGGCCACAGGCCGGAGGCGTCCACATCCGCGATCGTGTCCTCGGCGATCCGCTTCTGCTCGTCGTCCACGTAGTAGATCGCCGAGCGGTAGCTGAGGCCGATGTCGTTGCCCTGGCGGTTCTTGGTGCTCGGGTCGTGGATCTGGAAGAAGAACTCCAGGATCGCGCGGAAGTCGGTCCGCTCGGGGTCGAACAGGATCTCGATGGCCTCCGCGTGCGTGCCGTGGTTGCGGTACGTGGCGTTCGGCACGTCGCCTCCGGTGTATCCGACCCGGGTCGCCGTCACTCCCGGGAGCCGACGGATCAAGTCCTGCATTCCCCAGAAACATCCGCCCGCCAGCACGGCCCTCTGCGTCTGCGCGGTCATCGCGACCCTCCCATGCATGTCAGCTCGGTGACTCGGCGTACTCGTCTCGCACCCCGCCGCCAATCCGATGCCCACCGTCCTCAACGCGCGAGGGCTCCGAGCGATTCCGCGCCGCCCAGTGTCGTGGCACGGCGGAGAGAAGCGCGCACGGCCCTCAGGGGCCGTGTCCGCCGCCCTTCGGCTCGAACTCCGCCAGCATCCGTTCCAGTCCCGCCTGGTCCGGGCCCGTGAAGGGCGGGGCGTCGGGGGCCGTGGTGAGGGTGTCGAGGAGGGAACCGGTGATGCCCGCGGCCGGGGGCAGGTGGGTGGACAGGACGAGGTCGGGCTTGCGGTCCTTCAGGGGCTGGAAGGTCGCGAGGTACTTGTCCATGTCGACCGTCCTCACCCAGGGGCTGTCCACCGTGGCCCAGAGCAGTTGGGCGTTGCGCAGATCGTCGACGGCGACGTCCCGGACGTCGACAGCCTGGGCGAGGTCGGCCGTGGGAAGCGGCGCGCCGAAGCAGTCCGAGCTGAAGCAGACACCGGAGAGGTCGTCGAAGAAGCCGACGGTGGCGGGGTTGTCGAACAGCGGCGGGCGGAAGCCGGTGAGGGTGCGGTCGCCGATGTCCATCGTCTCGCCGGGATTCAGGAGATAGCAGCGGTCCAGGGGCAGCGGGCGTTCGCAGGAGAGGATCCCCGCGCCGACGAAGGTCGTCACGACCCGTGCGTCGGGCGCCGCCGCGAGCAGGTCGAAGAGGCCGCCCGTGTGGTCGCGGTCGGGGTGCGTGAGCCAGATCCAGCGCACGTCCTCCGGATCCAGCACCGAACCGAGCGTCTCGACGAAGTTCCGGTCGGGCAGGCCCAGGCCGGTGTCGACCACGACCGGCTGGGCGGACAGCAGGACGAACGCGTTCACCGGGATGTACCCGATCCCCGGCACCTCCAGGCTGTCGGCGAGAACGCTGATGTCCGGGCGCAGCCGGTGGACCGTGCCCGGACGGGTCTTCTGCAGGGGCATGTCGCTCACACCTCGTAAGCCCCCCTGAGGGTGATCGCGTCGCGGCCGCCTGTGTCTCCTCCGTTCCCTCCATCCTCCGGCCGTCCCACGGCGCCCGCATCCGGGCGCCGTGGTCACCGGCGGAAGGGCGTCACCGGCAGAGGGGCGCCGACGTGTCGCCGCTCAGATCGTCGAGGTGTCGATCACGAACCGGTAGCGCACGTCGCTGGCCAGCACGCGCTCGTACGCCTCGTTGATCTGGTCCGCGCGGATCAGCTCGATCTCGGCGCCGAGGCCGTGCTCGGCGCAGAAGTCCAGCATCTCCTGGGTCTCCGGGATGCCGCCGATGCCGGAGCCCGCGAGGGTCTTGCGGCCGGCGATGACGGAGAAGAGGTTGAGGGCGACGGGCTCCTCGGGGGCGCCGACGTTCACGAAGGCGCCGTCGGTCTTCAGCAGGGAGAGGTAGGCGTCCAGGTTCAGGGGGGCCGAGACCGTCGACAGGATCAGGTCGAAGGTGCCCGCCAGCTCCTTGAACGTCGCCTCGTCGCTGGTCGCGTAGTAGTGGTCGGCGCCCAGCTTCAGGCCGTCCTCCCGCTTGCGGAGCGACTGCGAGAGCACGGTCACCTCGGCGCCGAGCGCGTGCGCGAGCTTGACCCCCATGTGCCCGAGCCCGCCGAGACCGACGACGGCGACCTTCTTGCCGGGGCCGGCGTTCCAGTGCTTGAGCGGGGAGTACGTGGTGATGCCGGCGCACAGCAGGGGCGCGGCCTCGTCGAGCGCGATGCCGTCGGGGATGCGTACGGTGAAGGCCTCGTCGACGACGATCTTCTCCGCGTAGCCGCCGTAGGTGGGCTCGCCGTCCTTGCCGATGGCGTTGTACGTGCCGACGTTGCCGTTGAGGCAGTACTGCTCCAGGCCCGCGCGGCAGTTCTCGCACTCGCGGCAGGAGTCGACCAGGCAGCCGACGCCGACCTTGTCGCCGACGGCGAACTTGGTGACGCCGGAGCCGACGGCCTCGACGACACCGGCGATCTCGTGGCCGGGGACCATCGGGAAGATCGCCTCGCCCCAGCCCTCGCGGGCCTGGTGGATGTCCGAGTGGCAGATACCCGCGTACTTGATGTCGATCAGAACGTCGAACTCACCGACCTCGCGACGCTCGATCGTGGTGCGCTCCAGCGGAGCCTTGGCGGCGGGTGCCGCGTAGGCGGCAACAGTCGTGGTCATGCCGGAATTCTCCTGATCATCGTCTCGCAGCCGGCCTGCCTTCCGGCCGGCTGCGAGAACCAGCCTGCCCGAGATCCCGTACATCACCCAGGCCACGGCTTTGCGTACGTCCGCCGGTCCTACCACTGGTGGGGTCAGGCTCACCGGCCTGCTCGGTCGTACGACCGTGAATACTTGCCGTATGGACGAACAGCCCGAAGCCGCACAGGAGCCCCAGGCCGGCCTGGCCGGTCAGGCCGCCGGGGCGCTGGACCGGCGTGCCGAGCTCAGCGAGTTCCTGCGCACCCGGCGGGCCCGGCTGCAGCCGGAGGACGTGGGCCTGCCGACCTTCGGACGGCACCGCCGGGTTCCCGGGCTGCGCCGGGAGGAGCTGGCGCAGCTCGCCGGGGTGTCGGTGGCGTACTACACGCGGCTGGAGCAGGGCAACGGGCGCAATGTGTCGGCGGAGGTGCTCGACTCCATCGCGCGTGCCCTCCGGCTGAACGACGCGGAGCACGCCCATCTCACGCATCTCGCGAAGCCGAAGGCGCACAAGAAGAAGCGGTCGGCCCGGCCGCAGCAGGTGCGGGGCGCCCTGCGGCAGCTGATCGACACCCTGGACGGCGTTCCGGCGTACGTCACGGGCCGGCGCTCGGACATCCTGGTGTGGAACCGGATGGCGGCGGCGGTGTTCGGGGACTGGTCGGCGCTGCCGGCTCAGGAACGGAACTGGGCGCGGATGGTGTTCCTGCGGCCCGACTACCGGGACCTGTACGTCGACTGGGACCAGAAGGCGGCCGACATCGTCAGCTATCTGCGGATGGACGCGGGCTGTCATCCGGACGATCCGCTGCTGTCGGCGTTGGTGGGCGAGCTGTCGGTGAAGAGCGAGGAGTTCCGGCGGCTGTGGGCGACGCACGACGTGAAGGAGAAGAGCCACGGGGTGAAGCGCATGCACCACCCTCTGGTCGGTGAACTCACCCTCTCCTTCGAGACGTTCCACCTGCCCGACGACCACGAGCAGAACCTGATCACCTACCACGCCGAACCGGGCTCCCCCTCCGCCGACGCCCTGCGTCTCCTGGCGAGCTGGGGCACGGACGCGACCCGCGCGTCGACGGCGACGCCGTAGCCGCTCGGCGCGGGCGACGCCGTAGCCGCCCGGCCACGGGGTCGCCCGCCCTGCCGGTGACAGCCCTCGACGCGCCGCTCACCTGCCGAAGTACGCGTCGTGGATCGTCACCGCCGACTTGTTCCCCTTCCTGTCGGTGACCACGGCTCGCAGCGAGACGCTCTTGCCCGCCGCCGGAGCCTTCTGGGTGAACCCGCTGTTCTTCAGGGCTGCCTTCGTCCACTTCTTGCCGTCACCGGACACGTACACGGCCAGCGACTTGAGGTTCTCGCCCCTGGCCGCACCCTGCACGGTGACGCGGACGGTGCCTTCGGTGCCGGCCGGGGCGGTGCTGTCGAGGCCGAGGAACGGGGCGCCGAAGCGGACGGTGGAGACCGGGAGTCTCGTGTCGCCCGCGGTCTTCCGCGATGTGAAGGTCCAGCTCGCGTCGATCCGGGAGGAGGCCCTGGCCAGGTCGGTGGACCGGGAGATGGACGTCGTCAGACGGTAGGTGGCGAGGCCCGCCGGTACCTTGAACTGCCCGGACCCGTCCAGCGCGTCCTCGCTCGACGCGAGCTTCTCGCCGTTGCGGTGGAGGACCGTCGTGACCTTCTCGTAGAAGGAGGCACCGGCGTGTCCGCGCCCGTCGGCGAACATCGGCAGCAGGCCGTACACATGGTTCCCGTCGCGGCGGATGCCGAGGGACCCGGTGATCTTGGGGCCGATGACACCGACGTTGAAGGTCCGTGCGTACGTCCGGCCCGCCTTGAAGGTGTGGCTGTCGCCGGTCGTGTAGTACGCGTCCAGGAGCGGGAAGCCCTGTTCGTCCTCGGCACCGTACTGCTCGAAGTCGAGGCTCCACTTCACTCCGCGCACGGCGGACAGGTGCAGCGTGCGGGTACCGGGCAGCGGCTGCGGGACACCGACGGCGGGTGAGCCCGGGCTGCCGGGGAGCCAGGCCCAGGGGATGACGGCGCCCGTCTTCCCCGCCGCGGAGGAGCCGAGGCCGGTCCGTACGGTGGACAGCTCGCCCTTCTTCCAGCGCTTGGTGAAGCCGGTGGCGAGCTTCGCGACCTCGCCGCCGGTGGCGACGGCCCACTGCTCGGTGTCGCCCGCGGTCCACTGGCCCACCCAGTTCTGGCTGAGCCGGCCGCCGGTGATCTGCGGACCGAGGTGCGCGGTGCTGAACCCCTCGTACGTGTCGAGCAGCCATCCGAAGGTGTACCCGCCGCCGCCGGCTCGCAGGGTGAACTCCGGTGCCGCGAAGGCCGGTTCGGCGGCGGTGTCGGGGACGGTGATGTCCACGGGTCTCGTCTCGCGGGCGTCCAGGGTGAGGGAGGTCTTCCGGTCGACGGTGAGCGTCGGCCGGGACAGCCAGGCCGCTCCCTTGGCGTGGTCCTTCGGGTCCACGACGATCCCGGCGTTGAAGATGTACGTCCCCTCCGGCACCCGCAGTTCGACGGTGCCGTCCTTGTCGTACGGGGTGAACCACGTGCCCTCGGCGAGCCCGGAGACCCCGGTGAGGTCGAGCATGTGGTGCACGGCGGGCCCGCCGTCCCGGTCGATCATCCTCAGCGTGACGTCGTACGACTCCTCCTCGCGGTGCACGGCCGCCGCCGTGCGGACGCCCTGGCCGCCGCCCTCGGCGACCACGTACGCCGAGTAGGCCCCGTCGAGCCCGCCGCCGAGCCTGGTGTCGACGGTGACCTTCACGGTGGCCCTGCCGCGCGCCGGGACGGTGACCTTCTTCGCGCCGAGCCTGAAGAAGCCGGCCGGGGCGGGCTTGCCGTTCGGGGCGGTGCCGGTGATCGTCAGGCCGAGCGTGACGGACTTGGTGCCGAGGTTCTCGTAGGTGAGCTTCCTGGTCACCGGCTTGTCGTCGGTGTGCGGCCACTTCTGGACGCCGAAGTCGAGCACCGGGTCGGCGACCACCCGCTGCTTGATCGCCCGGTCGACGCGGATCCGGCCCGAGCCCTGCTCGAACGGCGTGTACGGGCCGCCCTTGGCGGACGCGACGAGGGCGGCCTTCAGTTCGGCGTACGTCCAGTCCGGGTGCTGTTGCTTGAGGAGGGCGGCGGCGCCCGCGACGTGCGGGGTGGCCATCGACGTGCCGGAGATGGTCAGGTATCCCTCGGGCTTCTGGCCGACCTCCTCGTCGATGACGCTGCCCGGCGCCGCGGCGGCGGTGACGGCGACACCGGGCGCGGTCACGTCGGGCTTGATCCGGCCGTCCATCCCGGGGCCCCGGCTGGAGAACGGGGCGAGCCTGTCCTTGTCGTCGACGGCGCCGACGGTGAGGGCGGCGGCCGCGCTGCCCGGCGAGCCGACCGTCCGCTCCCCGTCGCCCTCGTTGCCGGCGGCGACCGCGAAGAGGATGCCCTTCTCGGCGGAGAGCTTGTTGATCTGCGCCTCCATCGGGTCGACCTCGGGGGTGTCGCCGCCGCCCAGACTGAGGTTGACCACGTCGGCGCCCTGCTCGGCGGCCCACTCCATGCCCGCGATGATGCCGGAGTCGTCGCCGTAGCCCTCGTCGCTCAGCACCTTGACGTTGAGCAGCTCGGCGCCGGGCGCGACGCCCTTGTACCGGCCCTTGGACTTCGCCCCCGTGCCCGCCGTGATGGAGGCGACGTGTGTGCCGTGACCGTATGCGTCGGTGGTGTCGGGCGAGGTGGAGAAGTTCTTGGCGGCCGTCACCTGGCCCTTGAGGTCGGGGTGGGTGGCGTCGACGCCCGTGTCCAGGACGGCGATGGTGACGCCTTTGCCGTCGAAGCCCGCTTTCCAGGCCTTGGGGGCGCCGATCCGGGAGACCGACGTGTCGAGGCTGACCTTGCGGACGCCGTCCAGCCAGAGGTTCGCGATCCCGGTGGCGGTGGTGCCGTCGGCGTCGGTGACCGCCTTCCACAGCTCGGCGGCATCGTCCCTCGGGGTGAGCACCGCGTCGGCGTTCAGGGTCTTCAGGGTGCGCCGGACCTTGGTGTCGCCGGCGTCCCGTACGTCGGCACGGGCGCCGGCGGCGGTTCCCGAGTAGCCGACGATCAGTTTGAGGCCCTGCTTCTGGGAGGTGCGGGTCGCCGCACGGTTCAGCACGGTGACGTCGAACAGCCGCTTGTCGACCCGTCCGGTGGCGATGAGCCGGGCGGCGTCGGCCGGCAGCACATAGGTGTGGCCGTCGGCCGTGCGCACCTGCACCGGCACACCCTCACGGCCCTTGGCCCGCTCCAGACCCCGCACCCGGCCCTCGGCGTCGACGAGCACACGGTCACCGGTGACGAGGGTGATGCGGTGGCTCGCCCCGGCTCCCGCGCCTCGGGCATCGGGGCCGGCCAGGTTCGATCCGGTGGCGCTCTCGGATATCGCGAACGCCGGGCTGGTCAGGCCCGCCGTCGTCCCCAGGGTCGTTCCCGCCGTCACCAGCACGGCCGACGCCATGGCGGTCGCGGCCGTACGCGCGCGCTTCGCATGTCTGCGCAAGTCTCCCCCTTGAGCCCGCTGGTCCGGTTGATCCGATGGACCGGTTGATCCGGGTAATCCAGGCAGGGGACCGTCCGCACACATACGCGTCAATTCCCCCCGGTCTACGCAGTATGACCGGGGGTCAACTCGTGCCACATGCCTCGCGGCTGGGCGCAAAGCGGCGAACTCCGGGCCACGCACGATCCGCACGCGCCCCGGATCTCGCGCCCACGCGCCCCGCGCCCGGGGAGCGCCCAAGGCGCCCGGGACACCCGAGGCGTCCGGGAGATCCCTCGGCTCACGCCCTGGCGTTCTCCTGCACCGTGATCCGCCCCTTGCGGATCGTCGCGACCCTGGGGGCCTTCTTCGCCAGGACGGAATCATGGGTGACCATGACGAAGGTGAGCCCGTGCTCCTTCCACAGCGTCTCCAGGACGTCCATGATCTCGTCGCGCGTGGACTCGTCGAGGTTGCCGGTGGGCTCGTCCGCGAGCAGCACCTTCGGCCGCTTCACCAGCGCGCGGGCGATCGCGACGCGCTGCTGCTGACCACCCGACAGTTCGGCCGGCAGATGCCCCAGCCGCTCGCCCAGCCCCACCGACTCGAGCGCCTCGGCGGCTCGGTCCCGCCGCTCCTTGGTCTTCACCCCGAGCGGCACCAGAGCCGTCTCGACGTTCTCCTGCGCGGTCAACGTCGGGATCAGATTGAAGCTCTGGAACACGAACCCGATGTTCTCGCTCCGCACCTTCGTGAGCTTCGCCTCCGACAGCTTCGCCAGATCGGTCCCGTCGAGCTCGACGCTCCCGTCGGACGGCTTGTCCAACCCCCCGAGCATCTGGAGCAGGGTGGACTTTCCGCCGCCGGTGGGCCCCTGGATGACCAGCCGATCCCCGTCGGCGATGGTGAGGTCGACCCCGTCGAGCGCGGTCACGGTGTCCTTGCCGCGCGCGTACCGCTTGGTGACGCCACTGAGTACGTACATGTGCAACTCCCGGAAGACGTAAGAGGGTTGGTAGCTGATCCAGCCGCGGGCGGCCGTGCCGCCGGGCGCGCCTACTCCACGCGCCGCAACGCGTCCGCCGGCCGCAACCGGGAGGCGCGCCAACCTCCGAACGCCCCCGCGGTCAGCCCACCCGCGACGGCGAGCCCCACCGCCGTACCGATCGTCGTGACGCTGACGGGTGCCGTGAGCGCCACTTCCAGCGCCTTCGAAGCGGCCTGGCCTCCGCCACCGGGTCCACCCCCGCCGGGTCCGCCGCCGAACCCACCACCGGTCGCCGCGACCTCCGCCTGCAACGTCGGACTGATCGCCGTCACCACGTAGGCCCCACCGAGCCCCAGCGCGATCCCGAGCACACCGCCCACGAGCCCGTTGACGACGGCCTCACCGACGACCTGCCGGGTCACCCGCCCCGACTTCCACCCCAGCGCCTTGAGCGTGCCGAACTCCCGCACCCGCCGGGACACGGCCGACGAGGTGAGCAGTCCGGCCACCAGGAACGCGGCCACGAGCACCGCGATCGACAGCCACCTGCCGACGTCGGAGGCGAGATCGGACGCGGTGGACAGCGATCCGGAGACCGTGTCGGCGAGATCGGCGGAGGTGGTGACGGTCGTCCCGGAGATGTTCTTCTGGATGGCCGCCTTGACGCTGTCGATCTGCTGCGAGTCGCTCGCCCTGACGTAGATCGTGGTGACCTTGTCCTGGGAGTCGCTGAGCGTCTGCGCCTGCTTCAGCGGCATGTAGAGGTTGGCCGCCGCGTCCCCGCTGTCGGGCGTCGCGATCCCGATGACCTCGTACTCGACGCTGTTGATCGTGACGCTGCCCCCGACCTTCAGCTCCTTCTCCTTGGCGTACGACTTGTCCGCGACGACCACCTTGGCGTTCGTCTCGGACGTCTTGAACGTACGACCGCTGGTGATCTTCGAGGAGGTCAGCGGGCCCAGCGCGGGCTCGGTGACGTCCGTCCCGTAGACGGAGTAGTTGTCGACGTCGAACTCGGCGCCGCCGCCCTCGACCCGCCCCTGGGGCTGCCCGGTGCCGCCGTTCTGACCGGCGCCGGGTCCGCCCTGCTGCTGGCCCCCCGCCCCCTCGTCCTGCTGGAACTGCCCCTGCCGGAACTGCCCGTCCACCTTGATGACCTGGAGGCTGAGCCCACCGACGGCCTGCGCGACGCCCTCCTGCTCACCGACCTCGGTGACGGTCGAGCTCGCCAGCGTCTGGAAGCCCTGGACCCGGACGAGATCGCTGCTCTGCTGCTCGTCGGAGTCGTCGTCCTGGGCGTCGAACTCGAACCGGGGGCGTTCGCCGCCGTTCTCGCCGGGCGCGGCGGCGGCCTTGGTGACGGTCATGTCCGTGCCCAGGCCGTACAGGGATTGGAGCACTGTGCCCTGGGCCTTCTCCATGCCCGAGGACACGGAACTGACGACGATCACCAGCGCGATGCCCAGGGCGAGGCCGGAGGCGACGACGAGCGCCGCCTTTCTGCGGCGGCGCAGTTCGCGCCTCAGGTAGGTGAAGAACATGACGGCAAGCTAGGTACGCCGCGTGATGAAGGGATAAGCCCGCGATAAGAGCCTGATGAGAACCCTGTGGGCGACCCCGCGGACAGCGATGCCGTCCCCAGGGGTGGAGCACCCCCGGGGACGGCATCGACGTCGTAGGGCCGGCGATCGAAGTCGTACGGCCCCGGCGGATCAGACCGCCGAGCCCGCCTTCCAGTCGGCCCAGTTCAGGTTCCAGCCGTTGAGGCCGTTGTCCGGGGCGACCGTCTTGTCACCGGTGTTCCGGATGTCCACGACGTCACCGACGATCGAGTTGTTGTAGAACCAGTAGCCGGCCGTGCCCTTGTCGTTGGCACCCTTGGTGTCGTTCAGACCGACGCAGCCGTGGCTGGTGTTCACGTTGCCGAAGACGGAGTCGGCGCCCCAGTAGTTGCCGTGGATGAACGTCCCGGACGTGGTGAGGCGGATGGCGTGCGGCACGTCCTTGATGTCGTACTCGCCCTTGCCGTCGTCGTCGGTGAAGCCCACGGTCGCGCCGTTCATGCGCGTCTCCTTGAACTTCTCCGACATCACCATGACGCCCTTGTACGTCTTGTTCTCGGGCGAACCGGCGGAGATCGGGATGGTCTTGACGACCTTTCCGTCCTGCATGACCTTCATCGTCTTGGTCTTGGCGTCGACCACGGAGACCTGGTTGCGGCCGATCTTGAAGGTGACCGTCTTCTGCTGCACACCGTAGACGCCCTCGGCGCCCTCGACTCCGTCGAGCGCGAGCTTCAGGGTGACGGTGGAGTTCTCCTGCCAGTAGTCCTCGGGGCGGAAGTCGAGGCGGTTGGCGTTGAACCAGTGCCCCACGACCTCCTGGCCGGAGCTGCTGGAGACGGTGATCCCCTTCTGGACCTCGGCCTTGTTGGTGATCGCCTTGTCGAAGTTGATCGAGACCGGCATGCCGACGCCGACCGTGGAGCCGTCCTCCGGCGTGAAGTTGCCGATGAAGCTGTTGGCCGGGGAGACCGTGGTGAACGAGGAGTTCTCGTGGGCCTCGCGCCCCTCGGAGTCCTGGGCAGCGGCCGTGATCTTGTAGCTGGTGGACCGCTCCAGCTGTGCGCTCGGGGCCCAGCTCTTCTTGTCGGCGGATATCTCACCCTCGACGGCGGCGCCCTCGGAGGTGGTCATCTTCACGTCCGTGAGGGTTCCCTTGCTCACGGTGACCTTGGCCGAGTTGTTGATGGAGGCGTTGTCCGAGCCGTCCTTCGGCGTGATCTTGATGTCCGCCTCGGAGGTCTTCTCGGCCGCCGCCTTGTCGGCCTGAGCCTGCGAGGAGTCCCCACTGTCGTTCCCGGACCCGTTGTCGCTGTCACCCCCGCTGCACGCAGAGAGCACCAGCACCCCGCCGAGCAGTGCGGACGCGACCGTGAGGCCCCTGCGCCGCTTACTGTTCGTCATCACACGCTTCTCCATCGTTGCCGAATCCCCAAAACCCCGAAGATCCCCGTAAGCACTTAAACACCACTACGGCACTGAGCCGTTCCGCCGGAGCGGATATGTGGGATACGCCACTCCACCCGCAACGGATCGACGGCGACCCGGCGGCGGTGCGCTAGTGACTGGTGCGACTCATGAGACGAAAGAACCCCGGGTGGCGGTTGCCGCCCGGGGTTATCAATCTCCCAAGCCGCTCAGCCGAGTCCGTCTTCCTCCTCGTCCTCCCGATCATCATCCTCGTCGAGACCCCATTCCGGCGAATCGGGGTCGTAGTCGATACCTTCGCTGCTCCAGGAGGCCTGGGCGAGTTCGACCCCCGGCACGTCTCCGACCAGGTCGAACGGGTCGACCAGATAGGCGAGGGCCTCCGCAGTGTCCTCCGTCACCGCGCTCTCGGCGTGTACCCGCTCATCGGCGGGCATATCGGAGTCCTCCGCGATCCGTCGCAATGCGGCCCCGGTGATGGCCTCGACGTTCTCGACTTCGACCACCAACTCCACGCGAAGGCGGACAAACTGTGATGTCTCCGTAGTACTCATGCTCCGGAGCGTACGGCTCACAGGTCACGCGACTTTCCCACGACCCGCGCCTTTCATTAGCATCGCTCCCTACGGCCAATTCGCCAGCGCCACAAGGGGATCGATATTCCGTGTCCGTCGCACGTCGCGCGTCGTCCACCGCCCGCCGATCGCTGCTGACCGCCACCGCCGCGGGCACCCTCCTGGGTGCCCTCTGGTTCGTGCCGTCCGCCAACGCGACCCAGGACGAGGCGGCCATACGCGACCGGACGACCACGACGACCGACACATCGGCCGCCGGTGACGAGGACGCGGACGCGAGCAGCGGCGAAACCCGCGAACTCGCCGACACCGGCAGCCCGAACACGACCCCCTACGTCATCGGCGGCACCGCCATGCTGGGCGTCGGCGCGGGTTTCCTCGCGTACGCGATCCGCCGCGAACGCGAGGATTTCGGCCCGGTGGGCGGCGTGTAACCCTCTGCCGTCCCGGTCGGGTTGGCTCGTCATGAAATGCACATGAAAACGCAGGGGGGGCGCAGCCCCTGCGTTTCAGGGGCGCGGGGAACTGCGCGAGAACCCCCACGAACCCGCACCCGAAGAACACACCGGGGCGGGAAACTCAGGCGAGCACCCCGGTGACGGACTCCGCGGCCTCCACCAACCGCCCGTCCCGCACGAACCCCTCGGCCAACGCCAGATCGGGCGCGAGGAACCGATCCGGCCCGGGCCCCTCGACCCCGGCCCCGCGCAACGCCTCCACCACGGCCCGCGTCGCCGGCGCGGCCACCAGCCCCTCCCGCAGCTCCACGCCCCGCGTCCCCGCGTACAACTCGACCGCCAGCACCCGCGCCAGGCCGTCCACGGCGGTCCGCAGCTTCCGCGCCGCCGCCCACCCCATCGACACATGGTCCTCCTGCATCGCGGAGGACGGGATCGAGTCGGCCGACGCCGGCACGGCCAGCCGCTTCAGCTCGCTGACCAGCGCCGCCTGCGTGTACTGCGCGATCATCAGCCCGGAGTCGACCCCGGCGTCGTCCGCGAGGAACGGCGGCAGCCCGTGCGACCGGTTCTTGTCGAGCAGCCGATCGGTCCGCCGCTCGGCGATCGACGCGAGGTCCGCCACCGCGATGGCGAGGAAGTCGAGGACATACGCGACCGGCGCGCCGTGGAAGTTCCCGTTGGACTCCACCCTGCCTCCCCCACTCTCGGCTTCGCTCGAGCGGGAGGTGCCCCCAGGCAGGACCACGGGGTTGTCGACCGCCGCCGCCAACTCCCGCTCCGCGACGAGCCGGGCGTACGCGACGGTGTCCCGTCCGGCCCCGGCCACCTGCGGGGCGCACCGCACGGAGTAGGCGTCCTGGACCCGGGGCGCGTCGTCCTGGTGGTGCCCGGTGAGCCCCGACCCCTTCAGCACGGCGAGCATGTTGGCCGCGGAGGCGGCCTGTCCCGGGTGGGGGCGAATGGCGTGCAACTCGGGTGCGAGGACCCGGTCCGTGCCGAGCAGCGCCTCCAGCGAGATCGCGGCGGTGATGTCGGCCGACGTGTACAGCAGCTCCAGGTCGGCGAGCGCCATGACCAGCATGCCGAGCATGCCGTCGGTGCCGTTGAGGAGGGCCAGCCCCTCCTTCTCGCGCAGCTCGACGGGCGCGATGCCGTGTTCGGCGAGCAGCTCGCCGGCCGGCCGTACGACGCCGTCCGGGCCCTCGGCGTCGCCCTCGCCCATCAGGGTGAGCGCGCAGTGGGAGAGCGGCGCCAGGTCGCCGGAGCAGCCGAGGGAGCCGTACTCGTGGACGACGGGGGTGATGCCGGCGTTGAGCACGTCGGCCATGGTCTGCGCGATCTCGGGCCGTACGCCGGTCCGGCCGGAGCAGACGGTCTTCAGCCGCAGGAACATCAGTGCGCGGACGACCTCGCGCTCCACGCGCGGCCCCATTCCGGCCGCGTGGGAGCGGACGATGTTGCGCTGGAGCCGGGCGCGCAGCTCCTGGCTGATGTGCCGGGTCGCGAGGGCGCCGAAGCCGGTGGAGACGCCGTAGACGGGCTCCGGCTTGGCCGCCAGCGCGTCCACGATCTCGCGCGCGGCGGCGAGGGCCGCCACCGCCTCGTCGGAGAGTTCGACCCGGGCGCCGGCGCGCGCCACGGCGAGGACGTCCGCCGCGGTGACCCCGGACGTCCCGAGGACCACCGTGTCCACAGAGTGCATATCCATATTCAGGATCGTAGGGACTGAATCGCCGAATGTCACGACCGAACGCCGGAGGGGCTCCTTACCCACCGCTTTCCGCAATCCGCGTAGATCGGAATCCGCTCCGAGAACGATCGGAGATTTATCCGGGATCGCTCAGAGATTGATCAGAATCCCCAGGTCAGAGCCTTGGCGGTCCTGATGCGCGAGTAGGGTCGAGGCATCGGACGAAGCGGGCCGCACCCCTCACCGGACCACGTCCGACCCTCGCACCGTCCTTGCCCGCCCCTCCGACCTCGGACCGGCCCACGGCCCACTCCCCCCCTTGGCCGTGGGCAGCCCAGGTCCGCGCGCCGACTCGACCCGACGCGCGGCCCGCCCTAGGACCGGCGCCCTCGAATGCGGCGCCGGTCCCCCGGGTGCGCGGGGTCGACCGGCGGGGGCGGCCGGTCGGCGAGACTCACCACCGGATCCTCGGCGCCCTCCCCCTCACGTCCCGCGACGACCGGTTCGACGGAGCCCGCGGCCTTGGCCCGGTACTGCGCCGCGTCGGCCAGCCGGAAGAGCCGCCGGGCCGAGCGCAGGGGCCCGATCGCGTCCCCGGTGGACGCGACCCCGCAGGCGACGCCGTCCCCCGGCTCCAGCTCCCGCGCCCGCACGCACAGGTCGCCGGCGACCCGCACCACGTCGTCCGACGACGGCCCCACCGTGAGCAGACAGAACTCGTCCCCGCCCAGCCGCGCCACCAGCACACCGTGCAGTTCGGCCGCGCACCGCGACAACACGGAGCCGAATCGCTCCAGCAGCTGATCGCCCATCGCGTGCCCGTAGGAGTCGTTGACCTTCTTCAGCCCGTTGAGGTCGCAGACGACGAGGCTGATCACCGTGCCGTCACGCCGGTGCGCCTCCATCGCCTCGTCGAGCCGGAGGTCGACCGCGCGCCGGTTGCCCAGCCCGGTCAGGGGGTCGGTGAAGGCGAGCCGCCGGGCCTCCTCCAGCCGCTCGGACTGGGCGAGCCCGGCCGCCACGACCGAGGCGAGCACGGTGGCGAACGCGGCGTCGTCACCATGGAAGACGGGCTCCCCGGCGGGCCTGGCCACATACAGTTCGCCCCACGCCCGGCCGTTCAGCACGACGGGCGCCACCACGCAGCAGCCGCGTCCACGCCGGCGCAGCGCGGCGACCCGCTGGTGGCAGTAGCCGCCGGGCCGCCGCCCGCCGACCGGCCCCGCGGCCGTCTCCACCCAGGCGTTGGGCTCACCGCCCTCCAGCCACCGCTCGTGCAGGAACTCCGCGATCTCCGGGAACTGGTGCACGGGATATGTCTCGTCCTCCGGAAACTCCTCCTCGTCCGCCGCCCGGTTCCCCACGTTCACCAGCACCCGCAGCAGCCCACGCTCCCGCTCCCACACGGACAGCGCGGCGAAGCTCCCCGACAACGCCCGGCACGATCCGTCCGCGGCCGCCCACCACGTCTCACGCGGCGTGCGCGCCCCCGCCATCCCCCGCGCCAACGCCACCACGGCCCTCAGCCGCCTGTCCTCTCCCATCACCCCAGGCTAGGTAGCTTTGCCCTGATTCGGGACGTTAGTGGGGCGAACAGGGGTACGGACCACGAGCGCCGAAGCCGGAACGGCGGGGTGCGGGGCCCTCCCCGCACCCCGCCGGGGCGCACGGCCCCGTGCCACCGCCTCCGCACGCCCCGGTTCCACCGCCTCCGCACGGCCGGCGAGCGCCGCTCACGCCCCCCGGCACGAAGCGCACCTCATCCGCCGACCGATGACATCCGAGCCGCGCCGGGCCGAACACCCACTTCCACGGCAGTCGGACCTTCCCGACCGCACCGCACTCCCGCACCGCACTCCCGGCCCGCCCCGGCACGCTCCTCCGCTTCCGCCGCCACACAGATGCCCCGCCATTGCACCCCCGGCGCGCCCGGCAGGCGCTCGCTCACTCCCCCGGCCAGGCCGGCTTGCGCTTCTCGTTGAAGGCGGCCACGCCCTCGGCCCGGTCGCCGGAGAACGCGACCGAACGCCAGGCCGCGTCCTCGACCTCCAGACCGGCCCGCAGATCGAGGCCGTGCCCCAGCCGCAGCGCGCGCTTGGCCGCGCGCAGCCCGACGGGTGAGTTCGCGGCGATCCGCTCGGCCAGTGCCAAGGCCTCCGCCCGGTCCTGCCCCGCCTCCACCAACTGGTCCACGAGCCCCAGCTCCCGCGCCTCCTCGGCCTCCAGCCGCCGCGCGGTGAAGATCAGCTCGGCGGCCCGCGCGGCCCCCACCCGACGCGGCAGCAACTGCGTGCCCCCGCCGCCCGGGATCACCCCCACCGACACCTCGGGCAGCCCCACCACCGCCGTACGGTCGGCCACGATCAGATCGCAGGACAGGGCGAGTTCGAAGCCACCGCCCAGCGCGAAGCCGTGCACGGCGGCGATCGTGGGCATCGGCAGCTCCAGCACGCCGGTGTACGCGCCCCGGGCGACGGGCCGCTGCCGCACCAGGTCGGCATCGCTGAAGGAGTTCCGCTCCTTCAGATCCGCGCCCACGCAGAACGCCCGCTCATGCGTCGACGTCACCACGACGACGCGGACGTCCCGGTCGGCGGCGAGCGCGTCGCACGCCGCCGCGACCGAGCGGGCCATGTCGGTCGACACGGCGTTCATGGCCTTGGGCCGGTCCAGCGCGAGTTCGGCGACATAGCCGTGCCGCCGCACCACGACGAACTCCCCGAACCGCCGCTCCCCCGCCTGCCCCGCAGCCGCACCCGCACCCGCACCCGCACCCGCACCCATGACACCCTCCCGGTTAACGACAGTTAACAAACGTCACCTCGATCATCCCAGCCACCCTCGGTGGACGAAACCCTGCCCGACCGGCGGACACGTCGGGCCCGGCAGGCACTCGGCGGTGGTGTCACCCGTGAGCCCTGCGGCCACCCCAACGAGAGCCCCAGGGAAGCGGCCCATTGACAAACTCTGGCGACCTTTTCCCCGTACGGGTGACAGCCGGGCCTTCTCCGCCCACACCCCCCATCCCGGCGCATAACCTGCGCTCCGCCATAGGCGCACCGAGGGACGGGGGCGCGCAGGGGAGGGACGAACCATGACGACGACCACGGCTACCCGGCCGACGCAGACCACACCACGGGCGCCACAGCCACCGCAGCCACCGCAGCCACCGACGCGAGCAGTGCCCCCCGCGGCAGCGCAGACGGCCCCACCGCGCTGGCAGCCGTCCGCAGCGCCGGCCGACCGCACGACGCCCTTCGCCCCGACCCTGGCCGGGACCTCCACGGGACCCCCGAACCAGGCCGGTCACACCCCCGATCACCCCGCCCCCCGCCCGCGAGGCCGGCACCGGCGGCCTCGCCCCCGGAAGCTGCTGTTCGCGGTGGGCGGGATGGCGCTGGCGGCGGGGGCGCTGAGCCTCGTACGGCTGACGTCGGACCCGGTCGGCGGCGCCGGTGCCGTGGGCCCGGCACCGAGTGCGGCGGACGACGTCACGGACGGGACGACCGAGGCCGGGGCCACCGTGGGCGGCGAGCCCTCGACCGACGCGGGTACCCCGACCGCCGACACCCCGATGGGCGGCGGAAACCCCGAGCCCGGACAGCAGCCCCCGTCATCGGGAGCGCCCGCCCCCACGCCGACCCCGTCCGCCTATCAGCCTGCCCCGTCCATCGGCGTCGACATCCCCTCCGCCCCCGGCGCCCGCGACGTCCCCAGGACCCCGCCGGCCCCGGACACGCCCACGGCGCCCCGCGCCCCGGAGGCCCCCCGCCCCACCGCTCCCGCACCCACGCAGCCCGCGGCGGCGGCCCCACAGCAGCCGACCACACCCGACTCCCCGACCACACCGACGGCGCCCGGCGACACGGCCACCACGCCCACGAAGCCCGCGAAGCCGGGCCTCTGCGTCCCGATCGTCGGCCTGTGCGTCGACGACGCCCTGAGCAGGTAACGGAAATCGGCCGCCACAGCCACAGCCACAGCCACAGCCACAGCCACAGCCACACAACGAAAAGGAGCCGCCCACCCGGCGGCCCCTCACCCTCACGTCTTCCCGGGCCTCCGCGTGAGCAGCCACGGCTGGACCACTCCCAGCCCGCGCACCGGTCGTTGCCACATCGGCTGGAGGGCGAAGCGGTAGGTCGGAGGTTCCTCGCCCTCCTTCTCCGCCGCGGCCGCGGCTTCGGCGGCCTCGGCCTCGGAGGCGGGCGCCTCGCCCGTACGGATCAGTTCCTCGGCGAAGGCCCCGTCGACGAGGACCGCGTCCTTCGGCGCTATCGAGGTCAGCCGGCTCGCGAGGTTCACCGTGGAACCGAAGACGTCGCCCATTCGCGTCGTCACCGTGCCGAAAGCCATGCCGACGCGCAGCTCCGGCATGGTCTCGTCATTGGCCATGGTCTCGATGAGGCGCAGCGCGATCTCGGCGGCGACACCTGCGTCGTCCGTGGCGTACAGCACCTCGTCCCCGAGGGTCTTGATGAGCCGCCCCCCGTTCGCCGCCACCAGGTCCGCCGCCGTGGTCTCGAAGGCCTCGACCAGCTCGCCGAGTTCCTCCTCCTCCATCCGACGGGTCAGCCGTGTGAATCCGACGAGGTCCGCGAAGCAGACCGCGAGGCGCCGGTCGACCATCTCCTCGTCGTCCGCGGCCTGGACGACCCGGCCGGTGGCCGCGGCCAGCTGACGCCGCCAGACGTAGACGAGGAACTCCTCCAGCTCCGGCAGCAACAGCTCGATCAGCGGATACGTCACCTCGGTCCGGGTCATCCCCGGCTCCGGCGGCTCGGTCAGCCCCTCCAGGAAGGAGTCGATCTGCCATTCGGCCAGCCGGGCCGTGGTCTGCCCGGTCGAACGGGCCACCTGCACCGCCATGGCCTCACTCAGCAGCCCCGCCTCCACGAGACCGGCGAGTCGCCGCAGCGCGAGTACGTCGGCCTCGGTCAGCGCCTTGGCCTGACCGATGTCCGCGAAGCCCATGGCCCGCCAGAAGCGGGACGCCAGCTCCATGGAAACCCCGGCGCTGCGCGCCGCCTGAAAAGGGGTGTACCGGCGCTCGGCCCCGAGGATCAACCCTTCGAGCCGCAGCGCCAGCGGGTCCTCCTCGTCGGCGTCCACGCCGTGGGGCTCGCCCCGCTCGAGCGAAGCCGAGAGAGGGGGCGGCTCCACGCGGCCATCCGCGTCCGTGCCGGAGCCCGTGTCCTCGACGCTCACTCCTGCTGCCCTTCCGATCTCCCGCGGTCACGTACTCGACCGGCCTCAACTCTACGGCAGGTGTGCGCCAGCTCACTCCGTCAGGTGGGGCCGATGGTGGCTACCCCCCACCGTCACAGCCCTTGACGCCGCCGTCCCGGCAGCCGCGCACAGCCACTCGGCCGCCCCGACCGCGGGCGGCATGCAGCCGCCCCCCGAGCTGCGCGCAGTCGTGCCGCCGGGGCGGCACGGGTGAGCGCAGACGGCGCCCGGCAAGCGCCGGTGAGCCAGACCCACCCACCCGGACCACCCCCGAGTCCCCAGCCCCCACCCCACCCACACATCACCTGGCACACCACTCACACCGGCCCCACAGCACGCACCGGTCACACAGCCCGCACGTGCACGCACACCGCCCGGCAGACCTCCGTCACACCACCCCACCCGCACCCATCCACCCATCCATCAGCCCCCGTCACACAGCCCGCAGATGCACGATGTCCCCCGCCCCCACCGGCTCCTGCACCCCGTCCTCCGTGGCGAGAACCAGCCGCCCGTCGCCGTCCACGGCCACGGCCTCCCCCACCACCGACCGGTCCCCGGGCAGCTCGGCGCGCACGGTGCGCCCGAGCGTCGCGCAGCCCGCGGCGTAGGTCTCCTGGAGGCCGCTCTCGGACGGATCGCCCCCGGCGGCCCGCCACCGCCGGTACCACTCCTCCAGCGACCGCAGCACGGCCCGCAGCAGGGGGTCACGATCCGTGGTCACGGCGCCGGCGAGCGCCAGCGACCCGGCCGCGGGCACCGGCAACTCGTCCTCGCGCAGGCTGACGTTGATGCCGATCCCGATGACGACACCCTCCGCGCCCGCGCGCTCGGCGAGGATGCCGCCGGCCTTGCGCTCCTCGCCCCGCACGGTCACCAGCAGGTCGTTGGGCCACTTGAGTGCCGTGTCGATGCCGGCGGCCCGGGACAGCCCGGTCGCGACGGCGACGCCGGTGAGGAGCGGCAGCCAGCCCCAGTGCCGGACGGGCACCTCGGTCGGCTTGAGGAGGACGGAGAAGAAGAGGCCGGAGCGCGGTGGCGCGGTCCAGAGGCGGTCGAGGCGGCCCCGGCCCGCGTTCTGCTCCTCGGCGACGAGTACCGCGCCCTCCGGAAGCCCGTCCGCCCGCCCAGCGAGATCGGTGTTGGTGGAACCGATGACGGGCACCACGTCCAGGGAGCTCCACAGCCCTCCCGCCCGGACCAGGGCCCGGCGCAGGGAGGCGGAGTTGAGGGGCGGCCGGTCCAGGTCGGACCAGCGTCCGTCGGACTCGTGGTTACCGTCGTCTGAGGCATCTCGCGGCGTCATGCAACCCACCCTAGGTGTGGTAAACGCCGCACTGCCGAACGGTAGGCACACCACTACGCTACGGATGAGTAACCCCACCCACGTCTGAGCACGCCGCGCAGTACGTACGACCGATCCCTCACGTCCCCATGAGCAGGCAGGGAGCCGCATCCCGATGTCCGAGCCGGAAGCGCCAGCAAGCACCGACATTCACACGACCGCGGGGAAGCTCGCGGATCTGCAGCGCCGTATCCATGAGGCGACGCACGCCGGCTCCGAGCGCGCGGTGGAGAAGCAGCACGCCAAGGGCAAGCTGACGGCCCGTGAGCGGATCGAACTGCTCCTCGACGACGACTCCTTCATGGAGTTCGACGAGTTCGCCCGGCACCGCTCCACCGACTTCGGCATGGAGAACAACCGCCCCTACGGCGACGGCGTCGTCACCGGTTACGGCACGGTCGACGGCCGCCCGGTGGCCGTGTTCTCGCAGGACTTCACCGTTCTGGGCGGATCCCTCGGCGAGGTCTTCGGCCAGAAGATCATGAAGGCGATGGACTTCGCGCTGAAGACGGGCTGTCCGGTGATCGGGATCAACGACTCCGGGGGTGCCCGTATCCAGGAGGGCGTCATGGCCCTGGGCATGTACGGGGAGATCTTCCGCCGCAACACCCACGCCTCCGGTGTCATCCCCCAGATCAGTCTCGTGGTGGGCCCGTGCGCGGGCGGCGCGGTGTACTCGCCGGCGATCACCGACTTCACGGTGATGGTCGACCAGACCTCGCACATGTTCATCACCGGCCCGGACGTCATCAAGACGGTCACCGGTGAGGACGTCGGCTTCGAGGAACTGGGCGGTGCCCGCACGCACAACGCCACCTCGGGCGTGGCCCATCACATGGCGGGTGACGAGAAGGACGCCATCGAGTACGTCAAGCAGCTGCTGTCGTACCTGCCCTCGAACAACCTCAGCGAGCCCCCGGCGTTCCCCGAGCAGGCGGACCTCGCGCTGAGCGACGAGGACCGCGAACTCGACACGCTCGTGCCGGACAGTGCCAACCAGCCGTACGACATGCACACGGTGATCGAACACGTCCTGGACGACGGGGAGTTCTTCGAGACCCAGGCCCTGTTCG
>NZ_JAVRFJ010000029.1:0-138224 GCF_031845845.1 Streptomyces gottesmaniae | reverse complement strand
CCCGAACCCACCCCACCCCGTCCAACCCGCATGCCGCCGGATGAGTCTCCGCAGTGCGGTGTCGGCCTCGCTGCTGGCTGCGATCGCTGACCTACCCTCTCCGCCGCCTGCGGCCGGCCGCACGCCGTCACCGGCGCGCCCCCCTCCACTGCGCCGGTGACGGCCCCTCGGTCCCCGTGCGTGCGTTCCCTTGACCGGAAGAAACTTCCCGGATAATCGTGACACCTCGGAAGTTTCCTTCAGTCCTCCGGAAGGAGCGACGCACGTGCCCTCCAGACGCACCGTTCTCGCCGCCACGGCAGGCGTCACCTCCGCCCTGGCCCTCGGCACCGACGCACAGGCCGGCACCCCTCCCCACGACAAGAAGCTCCGTGCCCTCGTCGCGCGCATGAGCCTCGAAGAGAAGGTCGGCCAGCTCTTCGTGATGCGGGTCTACGGGCACTCGGCGACCGCGCCGGACCAGGCCGACATCGACGCCAACCTCCGGGAGCTGGGCGTGCGCACGGCCGCCGAGCTGCTGGAGAAGTACCGGGTCGGCGGGATCATCTACTTCTCCTGGGCGCACAACACCCGCGACCCGCACCAGATCGCCGCCCTGTCGAACGGCATCCAGCGGGCCTCCCTCGGCCTCCCCCGCGGCCTGCCCGTGCTCGTCTCCACCGACCAGGAGCACGGCATCGTGGCCCGGGTCGGCAAGCCCGCCACCCTGCTGCCGGGGGCGATGGCCCTCGGTGCGGGCGGGTCCCGTACGGACGCCCGCGAGGCCGGGCGCGTCGGCGGAGCCGAGCTGCGGGCGATCGGGATCCGGCAGGACTACGCCCCCGTCGCCGACGTGAACGTCAACCCGGCCAACCCCGTCATCGGCGTACGCTCCTTCGGCGCCGACCCGGCGGCGGTCGCGGGGCTGGTCGCCGCGCAGGTGAAGGGGTATCAGGGCGCCGGGGTCGCGGCGACCGCCAAGCACTTCCCGGGCCACGGGGACACGGCCGTCGACAGCCACTACGGCTTCCCGGTCATCGAGCACACCCGGGAGCAGTGGACGGCTCTGGACGCCCCGCCGTTCCGCGCCGCGATCCGCGCCGGCATCGACTCGATCATGACCGCGCACATCATGGTCCCCGCCCTGGACCCCTCCGGCGACCCGGCCACCCTCTCCCGGCCGATCCTCACCGGCATCCTGCGCGGCGAACTGGGTTATGACGGGGTCGTCGTCACCGACTCGCTCACCATGCAGGGCGTGCGGGAGAAGTACGGGGACGACCGCGTGCCGGTGCTGGCGCTGAAGGCGGGCGTGGACCAGCTCCTCAATCCGCCCTCGATCGACGTGGCGTGGAACGCGGTCTTCGCCGCCGTACGCTCCGGCGAACTGACCGAGGCGCGACTCGACGAGTCGATCCTGCGGATCCTGCGGCTCAAGGCGAAGCTCGGGCTGTTCGAGCGGCCGTACGTGAGTGACGCCGGCGTCGACCGGGTCGTGGGGATCCGGCGGCATCTCGACACCGCCGACCGGATCGCCGAACGGACCACCACCCTGCTGGTCAACGAGGGTTCGCTGCTGCCGCTGTCCCGGCGTACGCACCGGAACGTGCTGGTGGTGGGCGCCGACCCCGCCTCGCCGTCGGGCACCACGGGACCGCCGACGGCCGTCCTCGCCGCCGAACTCGCCTCCCTGGGCTTCACGGCGACCAGCCTGTCGACCGGTACGGCACCCACGCAGGCCCTCATCGACCAGGCCGTGGCGGCGGCCCGGGGCAAGGACGCGGTGGTCGTGGGGACGTACAACGTGACGGCGGGCAGCACCCAGCGGACCCTGGTCGCGCGGTTGCTGGCCACCGGGGTGCCGGTGGTGGCCGTCGCGATCCGCAACCCGTACGACGTGGCTCAACTCCCGGAGGCGAGGGGCTACTTGGCGGCTTACTCCTGGACGGACGTCGAGGTGCGGGCGGCGGCGCGGGTGCTGGCCGGGCGGGTGGCGCCGCACGGGAGGCTGCCGGTGCCGGTGCAGCGCGCCGAGGACCCGGCGCGGGTGCTGTTCCCCATCGGGCACGGCCTGACGTACGAACCCTGACGTCATGAACTGATGTACGGCCCCGACCTGCGGACAACTGCGTAAGGCCCCCGACGTACGGGGCCTACGTCGCACTCCTCGCCCACCACCCCCAAGTGGCGCAAAGCACACGGTATGTCTGGCGTGGCCCTCGCCACGGGGTCACGCTGGACAGGGGTTCATCGGGGGGTGGCCATGCGAGGGGTGTGTCTCGTTCGACAGACGCGTTTCGTTCGACAGGTGTGCACGGGGATGCTCGTGGCTGCCGTGATACTCGCCGTCGCAGCGCTCTCCGGTTGTCAGGCCTGGCCGGGCGGGGTCGGCGAGGAGCCCGGGGAGCGGGCGGCCGCGACCGCGTCGGACCCGCCGACCCGGCCGGCCGGGTACGGGACGGTGTTCCTCGGGGTCGACGAGTGCAGCTCCTTCGGGACGACCAGCTTCACCGAGGTGCCCTGCGCGAGCGAGCGGGCAGCCGCCCGCGTCGTGGCCCGGCACGACGGCCGGGTGGGACAGGGGCCGCTGTGCCCGCCGACGACCGACTTCGTCCTGCACATCAGCGAGTCCACCGACGAACAGGACGGCCACGACGAGGACGGCGACGGTTCCGTACCGCAGGGCTACGCCTGTATGCGGGGGCTCCAGCCGCCGCACCCGGGCGATCCCGGCGGCGGTGGCGGCCCCCGCACCATCGTCGGCGACTGCGTCTACGGCGCCGGCCGGGGCGAGGTCCGTGAGACCGCCTGCGACGGCGGGGGCAAGCACGCTCCCGAGTACGAGGTGACGACGGCCGTCGACACCGAGGCGCAGTGTCCGGCCACGACCGACCTGTACGTGCGGTTGGGCGGCAGCCGGCCGGTGGGGTGCGCCGTACCGGTGTGACAGGAGTCGAGCCCCGGGCCGCGGTTCGGCGGTCCCGGGGCTCGACTTCCGTGCTGCTGTGACGCTCAGGCGTTCTACGGCCGCAGCGCGGGCTCCCGCTCGACGTCACGCTTGTCGAGCTTGGAGTCGAACTTCGCCAGCGGCTTCGCCTTGCTCGGGTCCTGCTGGACCGCGGCCGGGGCGACGCCCGCCCACTGCAGGATCCGGGCGGTGGCCAGGTCCTTCTGCGCCTCGACGAGACCGGCGACGTTGGCACCGTGGTTGGCGCCGGGGGCCGTGAACACGTACGAGTCGCGGGCCTTCTTGCCCAGGTGGAACGGCTCGGCGCCCCACGGGTCGTTCTGCCCGTAGACGAAGAGCATCTGCTTGGCGTTGTTGCGGACCCAGGTGTCGACGTCCCGCATGGCGTACGGCTGGAACTTCATCTTGATGTCCCGGGGCACGAAGTTCCGGGGCGGCTGGTAGCCGTAGCGGATGTACTTCTTCTCGATGTGCGGGAACTCGATCGTGGGCGCGCCCAGCTGCGTACCGGCCTGGTAGAAGTACGGCGTGTACGGCTCCAGGCCCTGGTCGGTGTAGAAGGAGAAGCCGGAGATCGTGTCGATGGAGGTCCAGATCTCGTCGTCGGTGGCCTTCTTGGCGTCCTTCGGGATGACGTCGCTGTCGCAGTCGGCGAGCGTGCTGTACTGCCAGAAGCCCCAGACGTAGTCGAGGACGACCGCCTCGTACGCCTTGTCGAGGCTGCCGACCGTGTCGAAGGTGAAGCCCTCGGCGGCAGCGACCTCCGCGTACTTCTTCTCCAGCGGCTCACGACGGACGAGGGCCTCGCGCTGCACGGCGTTCAGCCGGTCGCGGCACTCCTTGGTGCCGACCTTCGCGAAGAACCGGTCGTACGCCGAGTCCTCCTTGTTGACGACGTCGTTGGGGGCGACGTACGCGACGACGCCGTCCATGTCCTTCGGGTAGAAGCGCTCGAAGTAGGTGGCCGTCATGCCGCCCTTGGAGCCGCCGGTGGAGATCCACTTCTTGCCGTAGATCTTCTTCAGCGTCTTGAAGATGCGGTGCTGGTCGCTGGCCGCCTGCCAGATGTCGAGCTTGGACCAGTCGGCCGGGTCGGGCCGGGACGGGTTGAAGAAGCGGTACTCCATGGAGACCTGGTTGCCGTCCACGATCTGCGTGGGCTCACGGCGTCCGGGGTTGGTGGAGACGTTGTAGCCGCCGGTGTAGAAGACCGTCGGACGGGCCGTGTCCTTGTGCAGCACGGTGATCCGCTGCTGGAACGTGCCCTTCTTCGGGTTCCTGTGGTCCACCGGCTGGGTGAAGTTGAGGACGAAGAAGCGGTACCCCGGGTACGGCTTCTCCTCGATCAGGCTCACCCCCGGTATCGCGAGCAGTCGGTCCTTGATGTCACCGGCGTCCGACCCCGCGGCGTGGGCCGTCCCCGCCGTGCTCAACGTGCCTATGAGCACCACGAGCGACAGCACCCATCCGAGTGCTTTGCGCATGCGTTCTCTCCCCTATGCAGCTGCTGTGCGCCGGAAGCTATCGGAGCGAGTGCCGGGGCACCAGGGAAGAAAGGGGCCAACTGGACTGCTTTCGGCCGCAGATGGGAGCGATAGGGAAAACCCTGTGCCGCGGGGAAGGTGCAGCGTGATCTTGCGACGCGCGGGCGTGCCCGTGGTACACGTCGATCCCGCCCACACCTCGCAGACGTGCTGCGAGTGCGGGCACGTCGACAGGAAGAACTGGGTCGACCAGGCCCTCTTCGTCTGCCGGAACTGCGGGGTCGTTGCCCACGCCGACCGGAACGCTTCCCGCACCATCGCCCGACGCGGCGCCGTGGTGTGGAATGCGGGGCGGGAGTCACGCGTCCCCGCCACCCCATGACGGGGTGTCTGGACGGAGGAGCCCACCCCAGCAGCCAGCTGGGCACCACCTCCAAGCCCGGCCCTTCAGGGCCAGGTCAAGTTGACCGCAGGATCCAGCCCGAGTCGAAGGTCTCGCCGCCGGCGCGGGCCTTGATCCACACGGCGCGGCGGCCGGCGTGGATGGTCACCGGGCCCGCGGGGCGTTTCTTGTTGAGGACCCACTGACCGCCCCGGGCCCGGATGCGGATGGTGCCCTTGTGGGCCTGGTTCCTGGGCACGAGGACGGCGCAGACGTAGCGGGTGCCCTTGCGGTAGACCTTCACGGTGCCGGTGTCGAAGGTGAGTGTCCGCACCTTGCGCCCGGGGCAGGACATGGCGGCGGCCTCCGCGCTCGCCACCGGACCCGCCAGGGTCAGCAGACCGGCGATCGTCAGTACGGCCAGTACGAGCGCCGTCGGCCGACGCGTCCCCCGCCTGATCACCCGCTGCCCCTCCCGTCACACGACCGTACTGATGTACGGACGCACGACCCCCCTCGAACGGTTGCGCGCGCGGGGTGAAACGCCCCCGAAGTCCTCTATGCCCGCAGCGCCGGCTCGCCCACGAAGGTGCGCCAGAGGGCGGCGTACCGGCCGTCGCGGGCCAGCAGTTCGTCGTGGGTGCCGTCCTCGGCGACCCGGCCGTGGTCCATCACGACGACGCGGTCCGCGCGGGCGGCCGTGGTGAGGCGGTGGGCCACGACCAGGGTCGTGCGGCGGCCGGCGAGGCGGTCGGTGGCGTGGTTGACCTGGGCCTCGGTGGCCAGGTCCAGGGCCGCCGTCGCCTCGTCGAGGAGCAGGATGTCGGGGTTCACCAGCTCCGCGCGGGCCAGCGCGATCAGCTGGCGCTGCCCGGCGGACAGGTTCCGGCCGCGTTCGGCGACCTCGTGGAGGTAGCCGCCGTCGAGCGTGGCGATCATGTCGTGGGCGCCGACGGCACGGGCGGCGGCCTCCACCTCGGCGTCGGTGGCCTCGGGGCGGCCGTAGGCGATGGCGTCCCGGATCGTGCCCTGGAAGAGGTACGCCTCCTGGGGGACGACACCGAGCCGGTGCCGGTAGGAGGTGAGGTCGAGGTCGCGCAGGTCGGTGCCGTCGACCGTGACCCGCCCGCCGGTGGGGTCGTAGAAGCGGGCGACCAGCTTGACCAGCGTCGACTTGCCGGCGCCGGTCTCACCGACGAAGGCGACGGTCTGCCCGGCGGGGATGGACAGCGCGACGCCGCTGAGGGCCTCCTCGGCCCCGTCGCCGGAACCGTAGGCGAAGTCCACGTCCTCGAAGGCGATGTCGCCGCGCAGGGACCGCACCTCCTGGGGTTCGGGGGCCGCCTTCGTCGAGGTCGGCTCCTGGAGAAGTTCCTGGATGCGGCCCAGGGAGACGGTGGCCTGCTGGTAGCCGTCGAAGACCTGGGAGAGCTGCTGGACGGGGGCGAAGAAGAGGTCGATGTAGAGGAGGTAGGCGACCAGGGCTCCGGTGGTGAGGGTGCCCGCGTCGACGCGGTGGGCGCCGACGATCAGGACGGCCGCCGCCGCGGCCGAGGACAGGAACTGCACGAACGGGAAGTAGATCGAGATCAGCCACTGGCCGTGGACGCGGGCCCGGCGGTAGCTGTCGCTGCCGGCCGCGAAGCGCTCGCCGCCCGTGCGCTCGCCGCGGAACGCCTGCACGATCCGCAGCCCGGCCACCGACTCCTGGAGGTCGGCGTTGACCACGGACACCCGCTCGCGGGCCAGCTCGTACGCCTTCACGCTCGCCCGGCGGAAGAAGACCGTGCAGACGATCAGCGGCGGGAGCGTGGCGAAGACGACGAGGGCGAGCTGCACGTCGATCACGAGCAGGGCGCCCATGATGCCGAAGAAGGTGACGACGGAGACGAACGCGGTGACCAGTCCGGTCTGCAGGAAGGTCGAGAGCGCGTCGACGTCCGTCGTCATCCGCGTCATGATCCGGCCGGTCAACTCCCGCTCGTAGTAGTCGAGTCCGAGGCGCTGGAGCTGGGCGAAGATCTTCAGGCGCAGGGAGTAGAGGACGCGTTCGCCGGTGCGGCCGGTCATCCGCATCTCGCCGATCTGCGCCGCCCACTGGGCGCCGACCGCGAGCAGCCCGAGCAGGGACGCGGCCCAGACCGCGCCGAGGGCCGCCTGGGAGACCCCGTCGTCGATGCCGTGCCGGATCAGCACCGGCAGCAGCAGGCCCATGCCCGCGTCGACGGCGACCAGGGCCAGGCTGAACAGCAGGGGCAGTCCGAAGCCGCGCAGCAGCCGTTTCAGACCGTACGACTCCTCCGGCGCGACCGCGCGGGCCTCGTCGACGCCGGGGGTGTCGGTCGCCGGGGGCAGCGCCTCGACCTGGGCGAGGAGTTCGGGGGTGGCGGGGGTGCCGTCGAAGGCGGTGTCCCGGGGCTCCCGGTCGCCCGTCCACAGCCGGGGCGTGATGCCGCGCTCGGCGTCGAACTCGGCGTCCAGCTCGTCCCGTATCGAGTCGCGTCCGGCGGTGTCCTCGGCCTTGGCGAGCGAGGTCGGCGGGAGGTGGCCGGGCGAGACACCGCCCAGTTCGTCCGGGTCGGTGAGCAGCCGGCGGTAGAGGGCAGAGCGGCGCTCCAGCTCCTCGTGGGTGCCCAGGTCGGCGAGGCGGCCCTCGTCGAGGACGGCGATGCGGTCGGCGAGGCCGAGGGTGGAGCGGCGGTGGGCGATGAGGAGGGTGGTGCGGCCCTCCATGACGTGGGACAGGGCCTCGTGGATCTCGTGCTCGACGCGGGCGTCCACCGCCGAGGTCGCGTCGTCGAGGACGAGCAGGCGCGGGTCGGTGAGGAGGGCGCGGGCGAGGGCGATCCGCTGGCGCTGGCCGCCGGAGAGGGTGAGGCCGTGCTCACCGACCTTGGTGGCGTAGCCCTCCGGCAGCTCGGCGATGAAGCGGTCCGCCTGGGCGGCGCGGGCGGCGGTCTCGATCTGCTCGTCGGTCGCGTCCGGGCGGCCGTACGCGATGTTGGCGCGGACCGTGTCGGAGAAGAGGAAGGAGTCCTCGGGGACCAGTCCGATCGCGGCGCGCAGCGAGTCGAAGGTGAGTTCGCGGACGTCGTGGCCGCCGATGAGGACGGCGCCGTGCGTCACGTCGTAGAAGCGTGGCAGGAGGAGCGAGACGGTGGACTTGCCGGAGCCCGAGGAGCCGACGACGGCGAGGGTCTCGCCGGGCCGGATCTCGAAGCTGAGGCCGTCGAGGACGGGGCGGATCTTGCCGGAGGCGTCCGCGTATCCGAAGGACACGTCGTCGAACTCGACGGTCGCGGGCGCGTCCGCGGGCAGGGTCTTCGTGCCGTCGGCGAGCGTGGGCTCGGTGTCGATCAGCTCCAGCACGCGTTCCGTACCGGCGCGGGCCTGCTGCCCGACGGTGAGGACCATGGCGAGCATGCGGACCGGGCCGACCAGCTGGGCGAGGTAGGTGGAGAAGGCGACGAACGTGCCGAGCGTGATGTGGCCCCGGACGGCCAGCCAGCCGCCGAGCGCCAGCATGGCGACCTGGCCGAGGGCGGGAACGGCCTGGAGTGCGGGGGTGTACCGGGAGTTGAACCGGATGGTCCGCAGCCGCCCGGCGAAGAGCCGCCGCCCGACCTCGCGGAGCTTCCCGGTCTCCTGCTCCTCCTGCCCGAACCCCTTCACCACGCGTACGCCGCTGACGGCGCCGTCGACGACGCCCGCGACGGCGGCGGCCTGGGCCTGGGCGTACCAGGTGGCGGGGTGCAGCTTGGTGCGGCTGCGCTGGGCGATCCACCACAGGGCGGGGGCGACGGCGATCGCGACCAGGGTGAGCGGGAGGGACAGCCACGCCATGATCCCGAGGGAGATCAGGAACAGCAGGATGTTGCCGATGGTCATCGGCAGCATGAAGAGCAGGCCCTGGATCAGCTGGAGGTCGCTGGTGGCGCGGCCGACGACCTGGCCGGTGGACAGCTGGTCCTGCCGGCGGCCGTCGAGCCCGGTGATCGTGTCGTACATCTCCGTCCGCAGGTCGTGCTGGACGTCGAGGGCGAGGCGGCCGCCGTAGTAGCGGCGGATGTAGGTGAACACGTACACGAGGAGGGCGGCGCCGATCAGGGCCGCCGCCCACGGGCCCATGTCCCGGGTCTTGTCCCCGATCACGTCATCGATGATCACCTTGGTGATCAGGGGGACCAGTGCCATCACGGCCATACCGGCCAGTGACGAGCCGAGGGCGAGGGTCACTTCCCTGGGGTACCGCCAGGCGTATCCGGCCAGTCTGCGCGCCCAACCTCCGTCGCCCCCCTGCTGCGCTGCCACGCCGGTGCCCTCCGTTCGTCCTGGTCTCCGCAAGACACCAACGCGGCGGGAGAGGGATTTCATCCCGCCGCAATATTTGGGGGCGCGTCTTGGCTCGGGGGTGCCTGTTTCGTCGGCGGGTGCGGGTGCGTGGGGCTTCTCGCGCAGTTCCCCGCGCCCTTGAAAGACCAGGCCCCTGCGGGCCTGGAAGACCACGGCCCCGCGGGCCTGGAAAGCGACGGGGCCGCGGGCCTGGAAAGCACGGGGCGCAGCCCCGGCTTTTCAGGGGCGCGGGGAACCGCGCGAGAAGCCCCACCGGAGCCGCACCCGCCGACGAGACAAGCCGCCCCGAGCTATGAGGCGCCCCTACGCCGGCGCCTCCGCCCGTTTCTCCTCCACCGTCTCCGGGGCGGAAGCCACAACCTCCTCGTCCCGGCTGAACAGGCAGATCGCGGCGCATCCGGCGGCGATCAGCGCGGCGATGTACCAGTTCGCGCCGGGGACGTCCCAGGACAGGGCCAGGTCGAAGAGGAGGCCGGCCAGCAGGGAGCCGATCATGTTGCCGGCGCTGCGGAAGAAGTGCATCGCGCCCATGGCCTTGGCGAGGCGGTCCGCCGGGACCTTGCGGGCGATCCAGATGTCGAAGGAGGGGACGAAGAGGATCTCGCCCAGCACCACGGTGAGGCAGCCCACGACCACCCAGGGGGCGGTGCGGCCCGCGCCGAACGCCGTGAACGCCACGACCATGCCCGCCAGCCCCAGCGCCATCACCGCGCCCGGACGCAGGTGCTTGATCAGGAACTTGAAGAGAGGGTACTGGAGCACCAGCACCGTCAGGCCGGTGATCCAGAAGGGCGCCGAGGGGGCCCAGCCGGACGCGTACTCCTCCATGTGCAGTGGGATGCCGACCATGAAGCCGATGGAGAGGAACCAGAAGACGGCGGAGAGCAGGAAGTAGCGGGTGGCGCCGCGGACCTCGATGCCCTTGAAGACGGCCGTGCTGAGCAGGGGGACCCGGTCCACCGGCTTGTCCACGCTCCCGAAGCCGTCCCTCGGGATGAACGCCGACGCCGTCAGGCAGAAGCCGATGAAGATCGCGAAGACGACGGAGAAGAGGGTACGGAGGTCCACGTCCGCGAGGAGGCCGCCGGCCAGCGCACCGCCGAAGAGACCCACCTGCGCCGACATCTGGAAGGTCGAGAACGCCTTCGGGCGCTCGTCGTCGGGGTACGAGACGAGGATGTTCTTCAGCCCGGGGAAGGCCGTGCCCGAGCCGAGGCCTATGAGGAGGGCCAGCACGCTGTACACGACGACACCGCTGCCGAAGCCCATCAGGCCCAGCGCCACCGCCTCCGTCGCGGTGCCCGCGAACACCGCGCCCCGGATGCCGATCCGGGCGGCGACCCCCTCGTAGAAGAAGGTCGCGGCGAGGCGGCCCACGTAGGTCATGCACATCACGACCCCGGCCCAGAAGCCGCTGTCGGTGCCGCCGAGGGAGGCGACGAGTACGGGGAACCAGATGAAGTTCCCGATGTGGGCCAGGAAGATGCCGGCGTTCACGCCGATCAGTGCCCGCCTGCGTTCGATGGTCACGCGGCCGTTCCCTTCAGGTCGGTGGTGGCGGTGCGCGCGCGGAGATCCGCTATCTCGCGAGCCAGCGCCGGGCGGTCGATCTCCGTGCCCCGGACGACCGTGCGGACGGGCAGGGCCGACAGCGGGCGGTCGGGGGCCGAGGGGTGGAGGAGGTTGTACGTGGCGGGGGCGCCGGCCCGCAGGGGGTGCGCGCCGGTGGTGTCGCCGCTGAGTTCCTCGAAGTAGCGGCGGCCGCCGACCGTGGCCTGGTGGCGCAGCATCCCGTCCAGTGCGGTGTCGTCGCCGCGCAGCAGGTCCAGCTCGCTGAGCAGGGAGTAGCCGTGGTACGCGCCGGTGTTGCCGGAGTCGGTGCCGACCAGCAGGTCGCCCCGGCCCAGGGCCGCGAGGGCGTTGCGGCGCATGTCGGCGAGGGCGGCGGTGCGGGTCTCCTGGACGCCGTACTCGATGCCGTACGGCTTCTCGATGCCCTTGACGAAGTCGAGGTTGCGGACGTCCTGGGTCTCGGCGAAGCCCTCGCGGGAGTATTCGGTCAGGAACTCCTCGCCCGTCATGATCATCGGGCGGAGGCCGGCCAGGGTGGACACGAAGCGTGCCCCCTCGAACTCCTTCCAGTCGACGTCGTCGAGAGTGCGGTCGCGCACGGTGTGGGCGAAGAGACGGAAGCCGCACTCGTACGCCCAGCGGGTCTCCTGGAGGGTGTTGCAGTCGATGACCGCGGTGACACCGCGTTCCCGCGCCATGCGGGCGGTGAAGCGCAGGACCTTCTCCGACAGGCGGGAGAAGCGGACCGGGCTGCCGGGCTGTTCGGTGCCGTCGGTGAACATCACCTTCAGGAAGGTGCCGCCGCGTTCGGCGTTGGCGCGCAGGGCGTGGTCGAGGTCGGACTCGACGGCCAGCATGTGCACCGGGGCCGGGAACTCGACGCCGTGGCCGGTGCGGCCCGCCGCGTCGGTCGTGGCCGTCACCGCGTAGCCGCAGTGCGCGATCTCCGGGTACGGCCACGGGGAGGCCTCGCGGCCGGCCGCCCAGGCGTCGGCGACCAGCGGGAAACCGAACATGTCCACGACGTGGGTGACCCCGTGGTACAGGTACTGGAGGGCCACGATCCGGGGGTCCTCGACCGTGTCGTCCCAGTTCGCGGGGAGCGAGACATGGGCGTGGGTCTCGGTGTAGCCGGGCCAGAGCTCGTGCTCGCCGCCCTGGCGGGGGCCGGCCGGCGTGAAGGCCGTGAAGACGCCGTCCTCCGTGGTGACGTCGTAGAGCGCCCCGGGGTCGAGGGCCGGGACGGCCACCCCGTGCAGGGTGACCGTCCCCGTGCGGCCGGATGCGGCCTCACTCATCGGGCCACCTCGACCTTCAGGCGCAGGTCGATGGCGTCCAGGGCCTCCTCGTTGCGCTTGTTGACCTCGTCGCGGTCGGTGCCGGTGAAGATGACGTGGCCGATCCAGTCGAAGTTGCTCTTGGAGAGACGGCTGACCTCGACGCCGGGCTTCTTGTAGGCGAGGGCGCTGTGGAAGCCGGGCAGGTCCTTCAGGCCGTCGAAGCCGATGGACTCGACCGTGCCGGCGACCGGGGAGCCGAACCAGTGGCCACCCGCGATGGTCTCGCCGGGGAAGGGCAGTTCGGGGCGCTCGCCGAGGGCCTGGCGGATGACCTCCAGGTAGGCGTCGACGCCGGAGCTGATCTGCATCAGGCTCGGCACGATGCCGCCGATGAGCCGGCCGTTGACCTCGCACAGCACCGGGCCGTCGGGGCCGAGCAGGAACTCGGTGTGGATGAAGCCGAAGTCGACGCCCAGCTCGTTCAGGACCTTGGTGGTCATCTCGAACAGCTCGTCCTGGAGCGGGTGTCCGGTGAAGTAGGTGGCGCCCATCTCGATGAAGTGCGGGAAGCCGCTCAGCGGGCGGTCGGTCAGACCGAGGTTGACGACCTCGCCCTTGCCGAGCACGCACGACTCCACCGAGATCAGCTCGCCGGGGACGAACTCCTCGATCAGGATGTCCGGGATACGGACGACGCCGCGCCCGTAGTCGACGACCTCCGCCAGCTCGGCGAGGTACGCGGTCAGGTCGTCCTCGTCCTTCAGGTGCAGGACGTGCAGGCTGGCGGTGCCGTCGGACGGCTTGACCACGCAGGGGAAGCCGACCTCACGGACGGCCGCCTCGACCTTGGTCATGTCCGAGACGTGCGCGAAGCGCGGCTGCCGGATGCCCGTGCCGTCGAGGGTGAGGCGGGTGAGGTGCTTGTGGCGGGCGTTGCGGGCGCCGTCGACGCTCATCCCGGGCAGGCCGAGCGCCTCGGCGACGGCGGCGGTGTGGACGGTGTGGTACTCGCTGTACGTGGTCACGCCGTGCACCGGGCGCTCGGCGTGGATTTCGCGGGCCAGGGCCGTCAGCTCCTCGATGGAGAACGCCTTCTCGCTCTTGACGACCTGGCAGTTGGGGTGCGCGTAGGCGGCCTCGGTGAGCGGCGAGACGGCGAGATAGAAGTCGGGGTCGACCGAGACGAGGGTGACGTCGTGGCCGAGGTCCAGGACGCCCGCGATACCGGCCATGCCGTTCGGGTTGCACTCGATCATGAGGATGTGCATGTCAGGACTCCTTGGAGAGGCTTGTGGGTGATCAGTTCGGGGGGGGACGGGCCGTGGAGGCGGTCGGTCGGTGAGGGTGATCGCCTCGGCGGGCGCGGTCAGTCGGCGGCGCGGTCCAGCGCGTCCAGGACGGCGGGCAGGTCCAGGCCCAGCGCGGCCATGACCTCCTCGTGGTCGCCGCCCTGGGAGGGCCAACCGCGGCCGGCGCTCACGGAGGTGACCCGGCACCGCGGCAGCAGCAGCGCGAGCGCCTCCGCGATGCCGCCCTGGCCGCGGTGCTCCTCGACGACCACGAACCGGGAGTGGTGACGGGCGAGTTCGGCGGCGGCGGGCGTCAGGTTCTCGTGGTCCAGTCGGACGAGGTGCGCGTGCGAGGTGCCGGGCACGGCCCGTCGGGCGGCGAGGGCGAGGCGGGTGCCCTCCTCGCCGACGGAGACGAGGCAGACGGCCCCGGGGTCGGCGGCGGTGAACTCCCAGTTCACGAGCGGGAGTTCGACACCGCGCACCGGCAGGGACTCGTACTTCGCGTTGCGTCCCGTGCGGATGTAGTGCGGGCGTCCGGAGCGGACCGCCTCCCGGACCACCGCGCGCATCTCGGCGTCGCCGTAGGGCGCCGCGATGGTCACGCCCGGCACGCTGCGCAGGATCGCCAGGTCCTCCAGGCAGTGGTGGGTGGTCCCGAACCAGGCGCCGGAGACACCGGCGTAGGGCGCGACGACCGTGACACCGGCGGCCAGATAGCCGAGCGTCAGCTTCAGGCTCTCGGCGGCGCGCAGGGCGGCGAACGGGGCGAAGGTGCTGACGAACGGCTTGTGTCCGCCGGCCGCGAGCCCCGCCGCCATGTCGACCATCGCGCCCTCGGCGATCCCGAGGTTGAAGAAACGCTCCGGGTGGGCGGCCTGGAAGGGGTGTCCCTTGCCGCCCAGGTCCGCCTCCAGGCAGACGATCGTGTCGTCGAAGGCGGCGAGCCGGGTCAGCTCGTCCCGGTAGGCGTCGCGGCCGGAGAGGGTCACCGGCCGCTCGTCGGTGTCGGGCATCGGCCGCTCGGGCGCGGTGGTCGCCGTCAGGCTCATCGGATTGCTCGCTTCCACTTGGCGGCGCGCGCCTGGTCGATGGTCACGTAGTGGCAGGCGGCCTTCCCCTCGACGGCTCGTACGCCCTTGCCCTTGACGGTGTCGGCGACGACGGCGAGCGGGCGCCGGGCGATGGTGCGGTCCTCGGCCAGCAGGGCGGTGAGGGCGCCCAGGTCGTGGCCGTCCACCTCGGTGACGTCGAACCCGAACGCGGCGAAGCGCTCGGCGAGCCGGGGCAGCGGGGAGATGTCGGCGACCATGCCGTCGTTCTGGCCGCCGTTGCGGTCGACGACGAGGACGAAGTTGCCGAGCTCCTGTGCGGCGGCGACCTGGCAGGTCTCCCAGACCAGGCCCTCCTGCAACTCGCCGTCCCCGGCGACCGCGATGCCGAGCCCGTCGAGCCCCCGCAGCCGCTGCGAGAGCGCCCAGCCGGCGGCGTACGGGACGCCGTGGCCGAGGCTTCCGGTGGGGAAGCGCACGCCGGGCACCTTGGGACCGGGGTGGCCGGTGTAGGGGTGGCCGGCGAGGCCGTACAGCGGGGCGGGGTTCTCCGGCAGGGCCCCGCTGACGTACAGGGCCGCGTAGAGCCCGGCGGCCGCGTGGCCCTTGCTGAGGACGACCTCGGTGCCGTCGCCGGCGGAGGCCCGGTGCAGGGCGGCGATCAGGATGTCGAGGACGGAGAGGCTGCCGCCGAGGTGGCAGCCGCGCGGGCTCGCCGCCATGTCGACCACCAACCGGCGGGCCTGGACGGCTCGTTCGGCGAGGGTGGCCACCAGGTCGGCCCGGTCGCCGTCGGCGGCCCGGAGTCCTTCGAGTACGGCCGTGGTCATCGCCGGCTCCCCTCGGGCTGGTCGGGCAGGGCGGGCTGGGCGGGCAGCGCGAACCACCGGTGGACCGCGTCGGCGAGCAGGGTGCGGGCGGTGCGGTACTCCATGGGGTCGATGCGTTCCTCGTCGGTGTGGTCCAGGGAGGAGTCGCCGGGGCCGTACGCCACCATCGGGACGTCGTGCCAGGTGGTGGCCAGCGTGTTCATGTCGGACGTGCCCTTCTTCACCACGAAGCGGGGCCTGATCCCGGCCTGTGCGAAGGCCCGGGTGAAGACCTTCACCAGTGCGCCGGCGCGGCCTCCGGCGTGCCCGGGGGTGGCCCGCAGCACCTCCACGCGGACGTCGTCGGCGGCGTGACCCAGCGCGGCGGCCGTGAGCGCCTCCACGTCGGCCTTGGGCGGCACCCGGAAGTTGAGGATCCCGATGGCGGTGGAGCGCTCGCGCCCGCTCTCCACGCGGACGTCGATGACCGCGCTGAGCGCGTCCGGCGCCTCGGCGAGCACCGACGCCCGGATCCGGCCGAGGACGTCGATCAGGTGGTCCGGCGCGGACACGGCGTCCATCCCGGCGGAGTGGCCGCTGGCCACGGATGCCGTGATCCGGAGCTTGAACAGCCCGAAGTAGCCGAGGGTCAGGGTGCCCGAGCCGCTGGGCTCGCCGATGACGACGGCGTCGGCCGGGTACCGGTCGCGGACGTGGAAGGCGCCCTTGGAGGAGGAGATCTCCTCCTCCACCGCGCCGACCACGCGCAGCTGGGCGTCCTCGGGGATGTCCGCGTGGGCGAGCACCTCCAGGAAGTTCGCCAGGCTGCCCTTGGCGTCGACACTGCCCCGCGCCCACAGTTCGCCGTCGCGCCACTCGGCCGGCCAGTGGTGCGGGACCGTGTCGAGGTGGCCGAGGAGCAGCAGCCGCCGGGGGCCGTCGCCCCGGGTGGCGACGAGGTTGCCGACCTCGTCCACGTGGGCGTCGATGCCGCGCTCCCGGCACCACTCGGCCAGGTAGGAGGCGAGTTCGGCCTCGTCCCGCGACACCGACGGCACACAGGCGACGCGGGTGAGCAGCCCGAGGTCGGCCGCCGGTTCCTTCGTACGCCAGAACCGGGTCCAGCCGGACGGTACGCCCATCGTGTGCGGGCCGGTGATGGCGACGTCGGCGCCGCTGTCCGCCATGGCGATCTCGGCGGCCCGCACCTTCTGCCGCATCCTGCCGCCCGCGTACTTCGCGCCCTCGCCCGGATAGGCGTCGTACAGCGTGGAGTCGGGGACGGCCGGGTCGGTCAGCAGTCCGGCGGTGCCGGTGACCAGCCGCAGGTGGTCGGCGCCGAGCGCGCCGGTCAGGACGGCGGCGAGCACGTCGGCGTCCACGTTCAGCGGGGCGCCGCCCGCCGGGTCGGCGACCGGCGGCGACAGACAGACGACGTCGTACGCCTCCAGCAGCGCGGTCAGACCGTCGACGTCGACGGCCGTCGGCACGCCGGCCCGGTGGTCGCGCACGACCAGGGTCCGGCCCGCGCCGGACACCGCCTTGAGGGGCCGGTTGGCCCGGCCGCTCACGAGCCCGCCGCGCGCGGCGACGGAGGTGAACACGCTGAGCCCGAGCGCGCGCAGTTCCCGCTCCACGGCCGGCAGTGTCACCCGCTCGTACGCGTCGACGAGGTGCGTCATCTCCTCCGGCGGGCAGTACCGCACCACGTCCCCGTTGGCCAGCCGCAGGTGCGGCATCGGCCGGTCGATCGCCGCGTAGTGCCGTTCGATCCCGGTGGCCCCACCGGCCACGAGCAGCACCCGGGCACCCCGGGCCACCAGATCGGCGAGCTCCTTGTGGATGGTGCCGCGATCGAGAGTGGCGCTGCCGGCCTTGACGACGTAGAGGGGCCCGGTGGGACGGCGGGCGGGGACGGAGGGGGACGCGGACCGCGTGTCGGGGGCGGCGGCCGGGGCCGGAGTGGTTCCTGCTGTCGTCACCGGTCGTTCCAGCTGGGTCGTCATGGGGACACCGCCGTGGTCGGCAGGCCGGAGGTCTCGTCGAAACCGTGCATCAGGTTCATCACCTGGACGGCCTGGCCCGCCGCGCCCTTGATCAGGTTGTCCAGGGCGGCGACGGCGACGACCTGCCCGCCCTGGACGGCGATGGCGACCTCGGCGACGTTCGAGCCGACGACCGCCTTCAGCATCGGGAAGTCCTGCGGGGCCTTCGGTGCCGGGCGGACCCGGACGAACGGCTTGCCGACGTACGCCTTGGCGTAGGCCCGCTTGACGTCCAACGAGGTGACGCCGTCGCGGAGTTCGGCGTACGCGGTGACGAGGATGCCCCGGGCCACGTCCAGGCTGTGCGTGGAGAAACGGAGGTCCACGGCCGCTCCGGTGAAGTCGGCGATGGCCTGCCGGACCTCGGGCGCGTGCCGGTGCCCGTACAGCTTGTGCACCCGGAAGTTCCCGCTGCGCTCGGCGGGCGGCTCGTTGCCGCCCCGGCCGCCGCCGGTCGAGCCGGTCTTGGCGTCGACGACGACCCGGTCGGTGGCCAGCGGCTCGGCGCCGGCGAAGAGCGGGTACAGGGCGTAGATCGTGGTGACGGCCATGCAGCCGGGCAGGTTCACGAACCGCCCCTCCGGCACGTCGCCGCTCAACTCCGGTACGTAGTAGGCGAAGTCCTCCAGCGGCGGGTGTTCGGCCGTCTTCGGGTAGTGCGCCCGTACCTCGTCCTCGGCTCGCAGCCGGAAGTCGCCGCCCAGGTTCAGCACCCGCTTGGCGTGCGCCGCGATCAGCGGCAGCCGCTCGGGCAGCGCTCCGGTGGGCAGGCAGCCGAAGGCCACGTCGACGGGGTCGGTCAGCGCCAGCTCGGCCAGCGGCCGGAACCTCAGCCCGCCCGCCTTCGGATGGTTGCGCAGCCAGGGGTGCACGCTGCCGATGGCGGCACCGGCGGCCCGCTCGGCGGACAGGAAGGCGAGTTCGACGTTGGGGTGTTCGAGGAGCAGCCGGATGACCTCGCCCCCGGTGTATCCGCTGGCGCCGACGACGGCGACGCGGATCTTCTGGTCGGTGGTGCCGGTGCCGGTGTTCCCGATGTCAGCCAAGGCGGGCCGCCTTCTCGTACGGCCGCACGTAGTCGCGCTCCTGGACCAGCTTGCGGATGGCGTCGGGGCGGCGGGCGACCTTGCGGAAGGCGTCGGCGTAGCGCAGGATCCGCTCGTACTCGACCGGGGAGCGCAGCTCGCGGCAGAGGACGAGGGTCGAGTCGAGCATGCCGAGGGTGACGGGGAAGTCCTCCGGCCGGTGGTCGCGCACGGCGCCGGGGTTGAGGCTGAAGGGGTAGCCGTTCCCGAACCCGTCCCGGTGCCGGAAGGGCAGGTGGCAGGGGATCGGCGTGTTCTGCCACTCCCGCGCCGGCACACCCTCCGCGACCAGCAGCTCGTGCACGGCCTCCTTGACGGCGTGCACCGGCAGGTCGTCGAGGCCGACGGCTCCGGGGTGCAGGGTGAGGCGGTACATGTTGTAGGCGTGGACGTGCCCGTCCGGCACGTGCGGCGGCGTGAACAGTCCCGTCTCGCGCAGGGCGTCCCCGAGCAGCGCCGCGTTGCGGGCGCGGATCTCGTCGTAGTACGGCAGGCGCTTGAGCTGGCTGCTGCCGAAGGCGGCGGCGACCCAGGACATGCGGTAGTCGATGCCGTGCCGGGCGAGATAGGAGACGGCCCGCTGGTACGACTCCTCCTCGGCGAAGAAGGCGATGCCGCCCTCCCCGCCCAACGGGAAGTTCTTGTCGGCCATCAGGCTCTGCCCGGCCGCGTCCCCGAGGGAGCCCGCGACGCGGTCGCCGATCTTCGCCGAGTGGGCGTGGGAGGCGTCCTCGACGAGGGCGATTCCGTGCCGGTCGGCGAGGGCGCGCAACGCGGGGACGTCGGCGGGCAGCCCGTGGACGTGTACGGGCATGAGCGCCCGGGTCCGCTCGGTGATCGCGGCGGCCGCGGCGCCCGGGTCCATGCAGTAGGTGACCGGGTCGATGTCGACGAACACGGGCACGGCGTGGGCCGCGACGACGGCCTGCGCGGTGGCGATGAAGGTGAACGCCGGCACGATGACCTCGTCGCCTGGCCGCACCCCGGCGCCGACGAGCGCCATGTGCAGGCTGGAGGTACCACTGGCCGTGGGCAGCGCGAACCCGGCGCCCACATAGGCCCGGTAGGCCTCGGCGAAGTCGGCGACGACCTTCTCGGGCGCCTGCCGCTGGGCGAGCATCAGGTTGAACACGTCTTCCTTGGTGATGACGGGGAAGAGCGTGCGGCGGAGCGCCTTGGGGATGATCTCGGCGCCGCCCAGGGCGGCGAGTTCGTCGTCGAGTTCCGCCGGGTCGGGCAGCGGCAGCGGCGAGTTGGGGAAGTCGGTGATCATGACTGGTTCGCTCCGGAGGTCGCGGCGAGGCGGGGCTGTGCCGTCTGGGGCTGTGCCGCCTGGGTCAGGGCCATCCGCACACAGGCGGCGACCAGCGGACTGAGCCGGTAGTTGAACTGCACGCCGGGGACGAGGTCGGCGTCCGCCTCCTCCTGCGTCCACATCGTGCGCAGGTCGTAGGCGCCGAAGATCTTCAGCCGCTCGGCGCGGGCCCAGAGCTTCGGGTCGTCGGTGAGCACGGCGGCGGCCGGACCGAAGCCGAGACCGGTCAGGTCGACGACCAGCGCCGGCGCGGTGGCCCCCGCGGCCAGCTCGCCGAGCCGGTCGGCGTTGGCCGGGTCCAGCGCCAGGTAGTCGTACGCGGCGGGCTCGTCGTACGACGTCACGCGCACGCCCAGCCAGGCCAGGAACGCGGCGGTCTCCGCGTCCGGCTCCGCCAGGGCGACGCTGTCCCCGTGACCGATCCCCTGACCGGCCAGCGCGGCGTGGATCGCCCCTGTCCGGCTGTTGAGCAGCACGGCTTTGCTCCGCCGTGTCTTCTTCGTCAACAGCCTTTCCAGACCGGGCAGTTCCCGGTCGCTCTTCTCGATACTCATCACCACGCCCGAGGTCAGAACCCGGGTGAGCACGGTGGCGGTGTCGAACAGTTCCATAAGGTGTTGGGCCTCTCTGATCCGCTTGCGTGAAGTGGGGGTGGGAGTGGGGTGGGGTGCGGTGGGGGGCGCCTGGGAGCTCGGTGGGTGCGGTCCGTCGGCGGGTGCGGGTCCGACGGGGCTTCTCGCGCAGTCCCCCGCGCCCCTGAAAGGCCAGGCCCTGCGGGCCTGAAAAGCACGGGGCGCAGCCCCTGCTTTTCAGGGGCGCGGGGAACTGCGCGAGCAACCCCACCGAACCCGCGGCCGACCACCGACCGCGGGGTCGAAGGGGCGCAGCCCCTGGGGATGGGACGGGTAGGGGCGGCGGGGGCGAGAAAAGAACCGGCGCTCTACACGCCCATGCCGGCCGGCGACGCCACCTGCTCGGCCACGTACGCCGCGTACAACCCCGCCACATCCACCCCGTGCTCCGCCGACGACTTGGCGAACTCCGGGTTGGCGTTGACCTCGAGCACCAGCAGTTCCCCGGCGGCCCGGTCCTCCACCAGGTCCACCCCGTAGAACCCGGGTCCCAGCACATCGACCACCTGCTGGCACAGCTTGTCGATCTCGGCGGTCACCTCGACCCGCTGAACACGGGCCCCCAGATGCGTGTTGGTCCGCCAGTCCTCCGACACCCGCTGGATCGCCACCACGGGCGTCCGCCCCACCACCACGACCCGCAGATCGTGTCCGGGCTTGTCGACGTACTCCTGGACGACCACGGGGAACAGCTTCCCGCCCGCGTCCGCGGACTCCCGGCCTCCGGCCCACGCCTCGACACACTCGGCGTTGGCCATTTTGGTGACGCCCCGCCCCCATGAGCCGCTCACCGGTTTGACGACGGCTGGCATGCCCAACTCGGCTACGGCGGAACGTACTTGGTCGTAGCTGAAGGCGTGCCGGGTGACCGGGTGCGGAATGCCGTGGCGGGCGAACAGCAGCGACTGCAGCCCCTTGTCGTTGCAGGCCTCGATGACGGAGGACCGGTTGAGGGTGGTCACCCCGGCGTACTCCAGCCGCCGGGAGACGCTGACGGCGTCCCGGTGGGACAGGTTGCGGATCACGGCGAGAGCGGGCGGGCCGCCGTCGGTGCGGCCCGCCACGACCTCCGCCAGATCCTCCATCAGCAACGGCCGGGCCGTCAGCCCCTCGGCCCGCAGCGCCCCGAGGAGCAGCTTCTCCTCGGGTCGCAGCATCGTCACCGAGAGCAGGACCTGATCGGCGGTCGTCACTCGCCCCAGTCCTCTTCCACCTCGGGGGCGAGGTCGAGCCGTACGCCGGCGGCGGCGGACTTCTCGACCACCTCGTGCTCCTGGCCGCAGGCCGTGCACTCGGTGATCTCCCCCTTCTCCCAGTCCTCCTGGACCTCGAATTCGGTGTCGCACACCATGCACTTCGGTGCGGCAATGGCGGTGGTCATTTCCTTGGGACTCCCTTGTTCGTGCAATGTGAAACCGACTGCCGGAACCCATGAACCGGACCTGTGAACCGGCAGCCGGAATTCACCGGACATCGAATGGACCTCGAATGGGACCTCGACCCGGCCGGACGGCTCTGCCGTCAACCGCTTTCTTTGCTAACTCACACAGTCAGCAGGTCACTTGGCGCCCCGTCAGTGGCGGACGGAGGGCGGCGACACCATGCGGACGCTGTGTGAGCGACTGATGAGCGCTGTGCGATCGCCACGCGCGCCTTAGGCGCGGTTTGCGTGCGCTTTACGCGCGTTGAGCGGACCGGTGCGCTCGGCTCAGGGCCAGCCGGGGTCGCCCGGCGCGTTGGACGCCTGGGCGCCTGCGACCGTGGTGCGTTCGGCCGTCTCGGCAGTGATGGAAAGGGTCAGCACCGCGGCGGCGACAAACGCGAGCGCCCCGGCCATTCTGCGCATGTACTTCATTTCCAGTACCCCCCAGAAGAATTCTCGGACTCGCGGCTCTTCGCCGGTGTCCACACGAAGAGCATGCCCTGGGCGGCCGGTTGCCGGAAGCGATTGAAGGGGTCATGATCGTGCACTGCAGGATTCTGAAGGGGGATGGCATGTGCGGTGAGTCGGACATACCCGGTGGCGACGACTCCTCAGCGGAGGTGTGCGGGGCGGGCATCGAGTTCTATCGCACCGCGCTGCTGGCGGGAAGGGCCCCGCGCGCGGACGCGCCGGGCTGTGTGAGCGCCTTCGGCCTCGTGGCCCCGGCGGTGGACGACCCGGAGGCGATGGTGCCGATCCCGCCGTCGGTGGCGACGGCGGCGCTGGCGCACCCGATGGAGCGGCTGATCCTGGAACAGCAGCAGGCCCTGGCGGCCGTACGGGCCTCGATGTCGCAGGCGGAGAGCGTCTACCGCACCGCCCGCCGCAAGGAGAGCGAGTCGTCCCAGCGGCTCACGCCCGCGCCGGCGATCACCGCCGCGCTGGACGAGGCGATCCGCGGCACGAGGATCGAACTGCTGACCGCGCACCCGGGCGGCAGGCGCCCCGAGGAGGTCCTGGTCAAGGCCCTGCCGCGGACGCTGGAGGCGCACCGCAAGGGCGTCAAGCAGCGCACGCTCTACCAGCACACCGTCCGCGCCCACGGCCCGACCCTCGACTACATCAAGCAGGTCACCGACCTGGGCGTCGAAGTACGCACGGTGGACGAGGTGTTCGACCGGATGATCATCTGCGACCGGTCCGTCGCGTTCATCCCCGACATGGGCAAGGACCACGGCACCCACGCCCTCAAGGTCACCGACCCGGGCGTCGTGCACTTCCTGGTCTCCGCCTTCGAGTACGCCTGGGAGCGGGCGCGGCCGGTCGTCTACGAGCACGACCAGCAGCGCCCCGCTCTCCTGACCGACGAGACGCGGCTGCATGTGCTGCGCCTCATGGTCGACGGCTACACCGACGCCGCCATCGCCAGCCGGCTGGGCATCAGTCCCCGTACGGTCGCCAGCCACCTCAAGAAGGTCGGCGACCTGCTCGGCAGCAACAGCCGTGCCCAGCTCGCCTATCTCACGGCCAGGAGCGGCTTGCTGGAGGACGTGACGGCGGCCGACTGCGGCTGCGAGAAGCAGGGTTGACCGCGCGGGCCACCCGCGTCCGGCCCTGGCTCAGGCGACTCGGACGCGGAGGGAGTAGAGGCGGGTCGTCTGGACGGCGTTCTGGTTGTCGTCGCTGACCAGCAGCACCTCCAGCCGGCCCCCGGGCCGCCCGGCCCCGGTGACGGTCATGCCCTCGATGTTGTCGAGCAGCGGGTTGGGCTGGGGCTGCTTGGCCGTGGCACCGAGGGAGGGGCAGTTCACGAGGTCGGCGAGGAGCGTCTTGCGGACGAGCCGGACGCCGTCGCCATGACGGGTGCCGTCACCGATGCCATGACCGGTGCCGTCGCCGATGCCGTGCCCGGTGCCGTCGCCGGCGCGGTCGCCGTCCTGGCCGGTGAGGACGGCGACGCCGCCGGTGTCGGTCGCGCGACGCGTGTCGGCGGCGTAGAGGCGGACCGTGTTGCCCACCCCGGCGGTGAATCCGCGCTCCAGGACGAGCAGCCGCCCGCCCGGGAGACCGGCCACCTCGACGACGCCGAGGCCGGTGTCCGCGCGGTAGCCGTACTGGGCGGAGAGCCTGAAGTCCCCGGCGCCGCCGTGCCGTTGCCAGGTCTGGAAACGGACCACCCCGGCGGTGTCCCCGGCGAGGGTGCCCTCCATCGAGGCGAGCAGGGTGCGTCCGCCGGGCAGCAGGGTGAGCCCTTCGAAGGTCTGGTTGGCGACCGCCCGGCCGGCCGGGGCGACCTTCAGCGCGTCCGGCACGGGCAGGCTGCCCAGGATCCGCCCCCGCCGGTCGTGGCGCCGTACGGTCGGCTCGGTCTCGGAGGTGATGAGCCGGGTGCCGTCCCGGTCGACCGCGAGCGCCTCGGAGTCGAGCGCGGCACCGGTCTCCGTGGCGAGCGGGAGGACGCCCTCGGGCGCCCGTGTGCGGCGGTCCAGGGTGAAGAGGGCGGACCGGTCGGAGACGGCGAGGAGCGAGCCGTCACGGTCGACGGCGAGGCCGGAGAGGTTCCCGACGAAGGTGTCCGCGTAGGTCGTCTTGTCGAGGGCGTCGGAGTAGCCCTCGATCGACACGGACGACGAACAGGCGTGGCCGCGCGGCGTATCGGCCTGGACGGGCCCGGCGGCGGCGAGAGTGGCGGCGGCCACCGCCAGGCCTGCGGAGAGGGTCGCGACGAGGCTTCTGAGAGGCATGGCGTCACGGTAGGACGACGTCGGTGAGCCGCGGATGGCCTCGCCGTGAATGTCCGGATGACATCGGGAGCGTGCGCCTCATGGCTCGGGAGTGGGGGTTGTTGGCGGGTGCGGGTCCGGTGGGGGCTGGTCGCGCAGTTCCCCACGCCCCTGAGCAGGGGCTGCGCCCCGTGCTTTTCGGCCCGAAAGGCCGGAGGCCTTTCAGGGGCGCGGGGAACTGCGCGAGAAGTCCAACGCACCGGCACCCGCCAACGAACCCGCACCCCCGAGCTACTGGGCGCCCCCCGCCTCCGGGACCGGAACCGTCGCCTCCTGCGGCCGGTCGGTGGGCACGTACCGCTGCACGCCCGCCGTGCCCGAGGAGCTCTTCGGAGCGGGCACGAGATCCTTGTGGATGACCTTGGCGACACCCTGGATGGTGTTCACCCCGTACTGCATGTCGGGGTTGCCGTGGGTGAGGACGGTGATCGTGTAGTCCCGTCCGCCGCCCTTGAACGTGCCGACGCTGTGCACCCGCCAGCCGTGCGTGGCGCGGGACAGCCACCCGTTCTTGACGTGCACCTTCACGGTGGAGGGCGCCCCGGCCGGGGTGCCCCAGCGCTGCGAGGAGACGACCTTGTTCATCAGCTTGAGGACGTACGCGCGCGCGTTGTCGCTCAGGACGGTGTTCTTCGCGGTGAGCAGCGCGAGCAGCCGCTGCTCGTCCCGGACGGTGATCTGGGTGAGGCCCCAGTAGTTGTTCGCGCCCGGCTTGGTCTGCGTCATCTTGGCGGCCGTGAGGAACGCCTTGATCTTCTTGACGCCGAGCTGCTTCCACAGGGTGCTGGTGGAGGCGTTGTCCGACTTGGTGATCATGGCGGTGGCGAGCTTGGTCTCACGGTCGGTGAGATACCTGTTCGTCTTCTTGGCGTCGTACAGCAGCGCGGCGAGCACGGTCACCTTCACGACGCTGGCCGAGTCGAAGGCGGTGTCCCCGCGCAGCGTGCAGGTGGTGCCGGTCACCCGGTCGTACAGGCCGACCGCCACCGTCCCCTTCCGCTTCGCCAGCGCCGTCGTGATGTCCTTCTGCAGCTTCTCGGCCAGCCCGGCCTGCTTGGACGTACAACTGACCTGCGGCGCGGCGACCGCGGCCGGCGCGAACGCCGCGGCCGCCGACGTGAGGACCATTCCGGCCCCGATCCCCGCAGCGACCACACGCGCCCGTCTGGACGCCGGCGACACCCGGGATACCCCCGATATCCGGTGAGTCATCAAACCTGTCCCATCCCTTGAGCGACTGGAACCCGCCTCTGACGGATTCACCACAGTCGACTCGTGAGGACGATCGATAGTTGTACGTGAGTTCCCTTCGTCACGGGACGGGGTGGGTCGGCAGCTGGGGAACGACAGCTCGCTGAGCCGGGCCGAGCGGCATCCCGGCCCGCGGTTGCGTGAGCAGCTCGAGAAGGCGGGCGAGCAGTTGCTCGCCGCGCCCACCCGGGTCCCCAAGCACTGGCAGGCCGCCGGCGAGGCAGTAGCCTCCCCCCATGACCGCCACCCTGCAGACGATCCACGACGTGCCCGTGCTGGTGTGTGCCGCCGAGGGCGGGGTGATCGGGGGTGAGAGCGACGCGCTGGACCTCATCGGGGACGCCGGGTACCAGGGCGCCGCGTGGGTCGCCGTTCCCGTCGAGCGGTTCGACGAGCGGTTCTTCCGGCTGAGCACCCGCGTCGCGGGCGACGTCATCCAGAAGTTCGTGCAGTACCGCGTCGGTCTCGCCGTCGTCGGTGACATCTCCCCGTACACGGCCGACAGTTCGGCCCTGCGCGACTTCGTCCGGGAGTGCAACCGCAACCGTCAGACGTGGTTCCTGGCCGATGTCGACGAGCTGCGGGAGCGGCTCAGGGGCTGAGCCCGCCCACTCAGCGACCGAGCCACCCGCTCAGAGGCCGAGCCACCCCCGCACCCGGCTCACACCAGCTCGGGGTGGCGTTCGGCCCGCCGCTCCGGCTGCCGCGTCGACGCGGCCTTCGGCGCCCAGCGTCTGTCGACCCGTACGTAGCCGTATACGACCGATGCCATGACCAGGAGGAGAAGCGGCCCGTACGCCCACGGGTGTCGGGCCATTTCCACCGGCAGAAAGCGATAGGCCAGCAGAAGCCCCACGAATACCGTCGCGCCATGGACGACCAGTGCGATTCCCGCCCTGTCCCAGCCACGGTCGAACGTCCGCAGCGCCGCCTCGATCGTGATGGTGAACACGACACCGGCGATGAGATCCACGCCGTAGTGATATCCGAATCCCAGTGTCGCGGTGAGCGTGGCGAGCAGCCAGAAGGTTCCCGCGTACCGCAGAATGCGCGGCCCACGGCGGGAGTGGATGAAAATCGCGGTGGCCCATGCCGTATGGAGGCTGGGCATGCAATTGCGTGGGGTGATCTCGTCGTACGCCATCGGGTGCGGGGCGGTGAGCGGTGGTGGCGTGTCGGGCCAGATGTCGGCCAGTGCCCAGTGCTCACCGCCGGTGCCGAAGGCGCCTGTGCCGTAGGCGAAGACCGGTCCGACCACGGGGAAGATCATGTAGATGCTCGGCCCGAGGAGGCCGATCATCAGGAAGGTGCGCACCAGGTGGTGGCGCGGGAAGCGGCGCTCGGCCGCCACGTGCCGCAGTTGGTAGAGCGTCACGACGACCGCCGCCACCGCGAGCTGGATGTAGACCCAGTCGAGCAGATGGGTGCCGACGGGGCCGGTGGCCCTGACCATCCGGCCCACCAGCCACGAGGGGTTGCCCAGGGCGTGGTCGGCGGTCGCGAGGTACGGGTCGAGCACCGTGGGCCGGGTCTTGGACGTGATCAGCAGCCAGGCGTCACCCGTCTTGCGGCCGGCCACCAGCAGCAGGCCGAGCCCGACGCCTTTCAGCAGGAGCGCCCGTTCGCGGCCGGTGCGACGGGTGACGGCGACGACCGCGCAGCCGAGGATCACCCACAGCGCGCCGTTGCCGAACATCATTCTGGCGTCGAGAAGCCATCGGACCAGGAAGAAGACGATATCGATTCCGATGGCGGCACCGGCCGCGATGAACCGTTCTCGCCAGGTGAGCACCACCATCGTCAACGCCATGCTGGCATAGAGCAACGGCCCCGATTTCGGGGCGAGTATCACCTCGCTCGCCTGGTTGGTGATCGGCCCCGGCAGGCCGTATCCCCGTGCGGCGATCTCCAGCGCGAGAATGAATCCGACGGCCGCGACGCTCACCCCGGCCCACAGAATCGTCCTCGGTTGACGCCACTTGACGGACGAGAACGTGCTTCGTATTCGCGGGAGCGCCCGCGAGATCAGGGATATCAATTATCCGGCCGTCGTCTCGTTCGATCGGCCGGGTCTCTTATTGGTGAGCAACATGGCTTTCCGGTGTGGGGGTGAACGGGTGGACGGACGGCGGGTGGACGGGCGGACGGCGGGACAGACGGACGGCGGGGTACCACGGGCGGGCGGACAGACCGACAGGCCGGACCACGCCAGGCGTGATCGCTGTAAGGAAGACGGCTCATCCCCCGTCGAGGTTGCTCTGCACCCGACAACTACGCAAGACCTCCCACCCACCCAGCACGGCTGAATCCGCACGTCAATGAGGGTCTCCCCTTGAATCGAGGCAGGTGAAGGGGAGTTGAGGCACAAGGGTTGCGCCATTGGCCGAATCGTCACCAGATCGCCTTCCGGCCGTAACACGTGGACTGACCCGTCCATGCCAATCTCTCGGTTACCCACACAGTCAACCCGCGTAGAACGAGGCTCCCCGAAGCAACTCCTCGTCCTGCGCGGCCCTCTGGGAAGGGACACCCCTCATGCCTGCTGCGCGGATACGCAGTTGGAAGTCGGTCGCTCTCGCGACGTCGGCCGTGCTCGTCGGTATCGTCCTCCCGGCGGCCACCGCCACCCCCGCCTCGGCGACGACGACCGCGTACGACAACACGTACTACGCGAGCGCGATCGGCAAGACCGGTACCGCCCTGAAGTCCTCGCTGCACTCGATCATCGACGGTCACACGACCATCTCGTACTCGGCGGTCTGGAACGCGCTGAAGGTCACCGACCAGGACCCCAACAACACCAACAACGTGAAGCTGCTCTACAGCGGCATCTCCCGCAGCAAGTCCCTCAACGGCGGCAACTCCGGCAACTGGAACCGCGAGCACGTGTGGGCCCAGTCGCACGGCGACTTCGGTACCTCCGCCGGTCCCGGCACCGACCTGCACCACCTCCGCCCCGAGGACGTCACGGTCAACGCCATCCGCGGCAACCTCGACTTCGACAACGGCGGCAGCAGCTTCACCAACAGCGGCGGCAGCCTCTACGACTCGAACTCCTTCGAGCCCCGGGACGCGGTCAAGGGCGACGTGGCCCGCATGATCCTCTACATGACCGTCCGGTACGAGGGCGACGACGGCTGGCCCAACCTGGAGCCCAACGACTCCGTCAACAACGGCGGCACCCGCTACCACGGCCGCCTGTCCGTACTGAAGGCCTGGAACGACGAGGACCCGCCGGACTCCTTCGAGGAGCGCCGCAACGACCTCATCTACAGCAACTACCAGGGCAACCGGAACCCGTTCATCGACCACCCGGAGTGGGTCGAGGCGATCTGGTAGCCCCACCCGAGCACGGTGAGCCCCCGGTCCGGTACGGGCCGGGGGTCCGCCGTTCCCACCGCCGCACCTTTGCTTCCGCCTGTGTGCACGCACAGCCGACTGCCCAGCCACACCACAGTGCGCGCCCGGGCCCCGGCAGCACCACCCGGAGACCCTTGGCCGCCCTCGCGTCCAGGGGCCCCGGCAGTTACGCACCCATGACATTCGGACGTACAACCGGCGAACCCCCGATCGAGTCGGACTACATGGACGCGGTGCTTCCGCCCCGCCGAAACCCCCCGACCCGAAAGGGACGTGCATGTCACGAGCACGAGCACGAGCAACAGCACGACGCAGCACCCGTACCGCGCGCGTGAGCGCCCCCTTGGCCGCGGTGGTCCTGCTGACCGGAGGGCTGACCGCCCTGTCGCTCGGCCCGGCCTCGGCGGCTCCCGCGGCGGTGGGCGTGGCGGACGACTTCAACGGCGACGGATACGCCGACCTGGTCGTGGGCGCCCCGAACGCCACGGTGTCCTCGCAGGCCAAGGCGGGCTATGTGGCCGTCCTGTACGGCTCGAAGAGCGGGGTCTCCCCCACGAACAAGAAGCTGATCAGCCGGTCGACGAGCGGTGTGCCCGGCTCCGCCACCGCGAACCAGCGCTTCGGCTCGACGTTCACCAAGGGCGACCTGGACCGTGACGGCTACGGCGACCTGGTGATCGCGGGCGGCACGGCGGGTTCGGTGATCGTCTGGGGCTCGTCGTCCGGGCTGACCGGCGGTACGAGCATCGCCCAGTACGGCGCGGCCCCGCAGGCGGGCGACTTCGACGGCGACGGCAAGACCGACCTCGCGCTGTTCTCCGCGCAGTCCGTCGGCGGCGACGACCCCGAGGGCGCGCCGGCGGCCCTGTGGAAGGGCCCGGTCTCCCGCGCGGGCAAGCCCGCCGCGGTCCTCCCCCTCCTCGACAAGTCCCTGTGGTGGGGCTGGTACGAGGACGACGCGTCGTGCGACACCGGCGGCGGCTGCGAGAACGGCCCGGCCTCCATCACCGGCCCGGTCGTCTCCGGCCAGGTCGGCGACGTCAACGGCGACGGCCGGGACGACATCGTCCAGTGGCACTACACGGGCGACGGCACCTGGGGCAACCGCCTGCTCCTGGGCGGCGCCTCGGGCTTCACCCGCGGGTACGCACCCGGGGACGACACGAGCCGCGACCCGGCCGGCACCGGCGTCGGCGACGTGAACGGTGACGGCTACGACGACGTGGTCGTGGGCGCGGAGGGCTGGTCCGACCAGGTCCGCGTGGCCTACGGCTCGCCCACCGGCACGTCCGAGGAGAACGTCCAGACCTTCGACCAGAGCCTGCCCGGCTTCCCCGGCGCGCAGGAGGAGGGCGACCTGGTCGGCTCTGCGGTCTCTGTCGCGGACGTCACCGGCGACGGTTACGCCGACATCGCCCTCGGCATCGCGTACGAGGACGTCGACGGCATCGTGAACACCGGCTCGGTCGCCCTCGTCCCCGGCACCGCCTCCGGTGTCACGGGTTCCGGCACCAAGGTCTTCCACCAGAACACCGCCGGGGTCCCCGGGGTCGCCGAGGCGGACGACAAGTTCGGTACCACCACGGCCCTGCTGGACCTCAACGGCAACGGTCACCCCGACCTCGCCGTGGGCGCCCCCGCCGAGAACAGCGACAACGGAGCCGTCTGGGTCCTCCCCGGCACCGCCACCGGCCCGACCACCACGTCGGCCCTGGCCTTCGGCCCCGGGGACGTGGCGGGCCCGGTCACGGACGCGATGTTCGGCGCGGCTCTGCGCTGACACCGCTCGCGGCGCGCGTGCCCGGCGGTACCGGGTACGCGCGGCGCGTCACGTCCGCGGGCGCCGGTCGGGCCGTGTGGCGCAGGTCAGGGCGTGTGCGCAGGTCAGGCCGTAAGGCGTCAGGTGACGTGCGTCATCACAAGTGCGTCGGCGCGAACATCCGCAGCGCCGTCGGCAGGACGACCACCGAAGGGCCCGGCGTGGCAAGGGACTTGGTCAGGTCGGCCGCGAGGGTGTCGGGGGTCGTCCGGGTGGCCGGGACGCCGAAGGACTCGGCCAGGGCCACGAAGTCCGGGCGGGTCAGTTCCGTGCCGGTCGTCTCGCCGAACGCGTCGGTCATGTACTCGCGCAGGATGCCGTAGCCGCCGTCGTCGACGATCAGCCAGGTGACGTCGAGGTCGTACTGCCGGGCCGTGGCCAGTTCCGCGATCGAGTACAGCGCGCCGCCGTCGCCGGAGACGGCCAGCACCGGCTGGGTCGGGTCGGCCGCCGCCGCGCCGAGGGCCGCCGGGAACGCGTAGCCGAGGCCGCCGGAACCCTGCGCGGAGTGCATGGTGTTGGGGTGCCTGGGGTCGAACGCCGACCAGGCCCAGTACGCCAGGATCGTCATGTCCCAGAAGGAGGGAGCGCGGGCCGGCAGGGCCCGTCGGACGGACGCCAACAGGTCCTGTTCGAGGGTGAGTTCCTGTCCGTCGATCCGCTCACGCACCCGTGCGAGCACGTCCCGCACCCGCTCCGGCGCCGTCGCGTCCTCCCGGGTCCCCTCGATCGTCTCCAGCAGCGCCGTCAGCGCCAGCCGGGCGTCCGCGTGGATGCCCAGCGCGGGGTGGTTGGACTCCAGCTTCCCGAGGTCCGCCTCGATCTGGATGATCCGGCCCCGGGGCTTGAACGTGTGGTAGTTCGAGGAGAGTTCACCGAGGCCCGAGCCGACCACCAGCAGGACGTCCGCGTCCTCCAGGAAGTCCGTCGTGTGACGGTCCTCCAGCCAGGACCGCAGCGACAGCGGATGCGTCCACGGGAAGGCGCCCTTCCCCCCGTAGGTCGTCACGACCGGCGCCGACAGCCGCTCCGCCAGCATCCGCAGCTTGCCGGAGGCGTCCGCCCGTACCACCCCGCCGCCCGCGATGATCGCCGGACGGGCCGCCGTCGACAGCAGGTGGGCGGCCAGCGCGGTCAGTTCGGGGCGCGGGGGCAGCTCCTCGGGGAAGGCGTCGCCGCCCGTCACCACCGGGATCCGCGTCTCGGCGAGCAGCACGTCCTGCGGGATCTCCACCCACACCGGGCCGTGCGGGGCCGACAGCGCCGACTTCCAGGCCGCCTCGACCGCGGACGGGATCTGGGACTGGGTGCGGACGGTGTGCACGGACTTCACCACACCCCGGAACGAGGCCGCCTGGTCCGGCAGTTCGTGGAGGTAGCCGTGGCGCCCGCCGCCCAGGCCCGGGGTCGGGATCTGGCTGCTGATGGCGAGGACCGGGGCGGAGGCCGCCGCCGCCTCCTGCAGCGCCGCCAGTGACGTCAGCGCGCCCGGCCCGGTGGACAGCAGCAGCGGCGCCGCCTCCCCCGTGATCCGGCCGTACGCGTCCGCCGCGAACCCCGCGTTGTTCTCCACCCGCAGGCCGAGGTACCGCAGGTCGGAGCGGCGCAGCGCGTCGAACAGGCCGAGCGCGTGCTGGCCGGGGAGCCCGAAGACCGTCGTCGCGCCGAGCCCGGCCAGCGTCTCCACGACCAGGTCCCCGCCGGTGCGGCCGGGGGGAGGGTTCAGCGCGGCCTCCGTCTGGGCGGCCGTCGGGCGGAGTACCAGGTCGTGGTCGTGGGTCACTTGCCTTCGTTCTCCTCACGGGTTGCGGCGATCTGCCGGGACATGATCGTGGTGAGTTCGTACGCCGTGTGCGAGGCGGCCACCGCGGTGATCTCGGCGTGATCGTACGCGGGCGCCACCTCGACGACGTCGGCGGAGACCAGGTTGCAGGAGGCCAGGCCGCGCAGGATCTCCAGGAGCTCCCGCGAGGTCATGCCGCCCGCCTCCGGCGTGCCCGTGCCCGGCGCGTGGGCGGGGTCGAGGCAGTCGATGTCGATGGAGATGTAGAGGGGACGGTCCCCGATCCGCTGGCGCAGCTGGTCGGCGATCTCGTCCACACCGCGCCGCATCACGTCCGCCGACGTGACGATCCCGAAGCCCATCTTCTCGTCGTCGGTGAGGTCCTGCTTGCCGTACAGCGGCCCGCGCGTGCCCACGTGGGAGAGGGCGGACGTGTCCAGGATCCCCTCCTCGACCGCCCGCCGGAACGGGGTGCCGTGCGTGTACTCGGCGCCGAAGTACGTGTCCCAGGTGTCCAGGTGCGCGTCGAAGTGGAGCAGCGCCACCGGGCCGTGCTTCTTGGCGACCGACCGCAGCAGCGGGAGCGCGATGGTGTGGTCGCCGCCGAGGGTCATCAGCCGGGCCCCCGTCCCGAGCAGCTCGTCCGCCGCCGCCTCGACCGTCTCCACCGCCTCGTTGATGTTGAACGGATTTGCGGCGATGTCACCGGCGTCCGCGACCTGGGCGAGGGCGAACGGGGAGGCGTCCTGGGCCGGGTTGTAGGGGCGCAGCAGCCGGGACGCCTCGCGGATCGCGTTGCCGCCGAAGCGGGCGCCCGGCCGGTAGGAGACACCCGAGTCGAACGGCACTCCCACGACCGCGACGTCCGCCCGGCCCACCTCGTCCAGGCGCGGCAGCCGGGCGTAGGTCGCGGGTCCGGCGTAGCGCGGGACCCGGGAGGAGTCGACGGGGCCGCGGGGCGGGGCGACGGGGCCGCGGGGCGTCTCGGGGTCGCTCATGGGGTTCTGCCTTCTCTCGTACATCTCGCCGCGGGTGTGCCGTGCCGCGTATGTCCCACTCGGTACGACTCTGCCACCGGGCCGGTGGCGGCACCGACACTAGGTGGCCGGCGAGCGGCTGCGAAGTGTACGTTTCATCCATTCGTGCCGCTCTGGATGTAAGGAACGCACACCGTGCCGGACCCGGCCGCCCCCACCGCCCCCGCTGTCCCGCCCACTCCGCCGGTGCCCCTGTCGGCACTGCTGGCCCACGGCGGTCTGGGTCTGCGGCAGATCGCCGGCCCGGTGGACGCGGGGACGGAGATCCACGGGGCCCACGCCTCGGAGATGCCGGACCCGTACCCGTACCTGCTCGGCGGTGAGCTGCTGCTGACGGCCGGCGTCCACATCCCGGAGGCGGCCGGCTCGGGCACCGACATCGACGGCTGCCTCGACGGCTACCTCGACGACTACGTCTCGCGCATCGTGGCGGCGGGCGGCGCGGCCCTCGGCTTCGGCGTCGCCCCGGTCCACGACAGCGTCCCGGGGGCCCTGGTCGCCGCCTGCGACGCCCACGGCCTGCCGCTCGTCGAGGTTCCGCCCGGGACCACCTTCTCCGGCGTCGCCCGCGCCGTCTGGCAGCTGATGGCCCGGGCCCGCCACGCCGAACTCCGCCGCGTGACAGAGGCCCAGCAGGCCCTGGCGGCGGCCGTGTCCCGACCGGACCCGGTCCACGCGGTCCTGCGGCAGCTGGCCCGGCGCGTCTCGGGCCGAGCGGTCCTGTACGGCCCGGAGGGCACGGAACTGGCGGCGGCGGGGCGCGAGCCCGGTGCTGCGATCGACCAAGACCTGGCAGCGCTGACCACAGTGGTCCGCCCCGGCCTTGCCAGGGGCGCGGGGAACTGCGCGACCGGCCCCCACGCACCCGCAGCCGCCGACGCACCCCCGTCCCCCACTCCCTCCCCGCGTACCCCACTGCCCATCTCCGCCACAGACACGATCAACGGCACCTACTTCACCGCCTACGCCCTCACCCCCACCCACCCCGCTTTCACCCTCGGCATCGCCAGTGCCCGCCGCACCCCCGGCGACCAGACCATCGCCTCGGTCGCCGCCGCGCTCCTCTCCCTCCTCACCGGCGAACGCCGGATGGGCACCGGCGCGGCTCGCACCTCGGCCCTGGTCCGACTTCTGCTCGGCGCCGAACCGCAGGAGGCCGCGCCCCTCCTGGGCCCAGGCACCCACTGGCACGTCGTCCACGCCCGTCTCACCGACGGCGCCCCTCGGCCGGAGGCCCTCGCCGCGGCCGCGCTCGGCGCCGCCCTCGGCTCGCCCCTGGTCGACGCCCACGGCGACGTCGTACGCGTCCTCGTCCCCGCCGACCGCGAGATCCCCGAGCAGCCCGGCTGGACGTGCGGGGTGAGCGCCCCCGCCGAGCCGCACGCGTGGCCCGCCGCCGACGTACAGGCGGCCCGCGCGCTGGCCCGCGCCAGGGCCACCCGGACGGCGCTGGTCCGGCACGGGCTCCCGACGACGCTGGCCCAACTCGTGCCGCCGGAGGACGCGACCGCCCACGCCCAGGCCCTGCTGGCCCCGGTCACCGCCGCCCCCGGCGCCGCCGCGCTCACCGAGACCCTGCGCACCTGGCTGTCCCTGCACGGCAGTTGGGACCGCACGGCCGTCGCCCTGTCCGTCCATCGCAACACGGTTCGCCAACGCGTCGGCCGCTGCGCCGCGTTGCTGGACGCGGATCTCGACGACCCGGACGTCCGCATGGAGTTGTGGTTCGCACTGCGGCAGGACTGACCGACGAACACCTCTGGGGCCGCGCTCCGGGCCCCTCCTGCGGGACCCTGGTGCCGCGGCAGGCGACCTTCGCCCCGCCGGGAACGTCGCCTGCCGCGGCAATAGCCTTGGTCGCATGCGCAGATACGTGCTCACCGGCACCCCGGGGGCGGGCAAGACGACCATCCTGCGGGGCCTCGCCGCGCTCGGACACACGGTGATCGAGGAGGCGGCCACCGAGGTGATCGCCCGGGCGCAGTCGCGCGGTGAGGACGAGCCGTGGACCCGGGAGTGGTTCATCGACGAGATCGTCCAGTTGCAGAGACAGCGGCAGTTGGCGGCCCCGCCCGCCGACGACGTCCAGTTGTATGACCGTTCGCCGCTGTGCACGCTCGCGCTCGCCACCTACCAAGGGCGCTCGCCGTCCCCGGCACTGACAACGGAGGTCGAACGGGTCACCAGCCAAGCCGTCTACCAGCGGCAGGTGTTCTTCGTCCGCAACCTGGGTTTCTGTGAGCCCACCGCCGCACGCCGCATCAGTTTCCGGCAGTCGCTGGAGTTCGAGCGGATCCACGAGGAAACCTACCGCGCGTTCGGTCACGAACTCGTCGAGGTGCCCGCCGGTGACCTCGCCGGGCGGAGTGACGCGATCGACGCGGTCGTCTGCGGGCGCCGGGCGGAGTGACGCAGGTCGCAGCGGGCGGGACGCCCGCGACTCCCGCAGTTGTCTGCCTCACAATGGACGCATGCCGATACCCGGGACCCCCAGCCGCGCCGAGCTCGTCGAACACCTCGTACGGACGCGTATCGCGGGCGACGTCGCCACGCCGCGCGAGAACAACCTCTCCCACTACCGCGAACTGGCCAACGGCAACCGCCACTACTGGCTCGGCCTGGAGCTCGGGGACCGCTGGAACGACGAGCAGGACGTGCTGGCCGTGATGGCGGAGCGCGTCGGGGTGAACGACGACCCGGGGTACCGCTACGGCCAGGACACCATCGACCCGGATCTGACGGTCGACGCGCTGGAGCGCATGGCGGCCCGGCTGCGCAAGGCGGCGGAAGGCGGGCAGCGCGTCCTGTTCGCCACCGGGCACCCCGGCGGGCTGCTCCAGGTCCACCACGAGACCGCGCGGGCGCTGCGCGCGGCCGGCTGCGAGATCGTCGTCATCCCGGACGGGCTGCAGACGGAGGAGGGGTACGTCATGCAGTTCGCGGACGTGGCCGTCCTCGAACACGGCGCCACGCTCTGGCACACCCACTCCCCCGAGCCGATGCGCGCCATCCTGCGGGGTCTGGAGGGCGCCGGCCGTCCGCTGCCCGACCTGGTCGTCGCCGACCACGGCTGGGCGGGCTGCGCCGGCCAGCTCGGCATCGACTCCGTCGGGTACGCGGACTCCAACGACCCGGCCCTCTTCCTCGGCGAGTCCGAGGGCACCCTCCAGGTCGTGGTGCCCCTGGACGACCACGTGGTCAGCCCGCGCCACTACGACCCGATGTCGGCGTATCTGCTGGAGCAGGCGGGGCTCAGCGGGGAGTAGCCCCGGGTTGCCTCGGTACGCGCACCACGCCCTCCTGGATGACGGAGATGGCGAGGCGGCCGTCCTGGGTGTAGATCCGGCCCTGGCCGAGGCCCCGGCCGGCCGCCGCCGACGGTGACTCCTGGTCGTACAGGAGCCATTCGTCGGCGCGGAAGGGCCGGTGGAACCACATGGCGTGGTCGAGGGAGGCCCCGACGACGTCCCCGACGGCCCAGCCGCCGCGTCCGTGCGCGAGCAGGATGGAGTCGAGGAGCGTCATGTCGGAGACGTAGGTGGCGAGGACGACGTGCAGCAGGGGGTCGTCGTCGAGCTTGCCGTTGGCGCGGAACCAGACCTGGGAGCGGGGTTCGCGGGGCTCGCCGTAGCGGCCGTAGGGCGGGTCGTCGACGTAGCGCAGGTCGACGGCGGCGCGGGCCTCCAGCATCTTCTCCACGACGGCCGGGTCGAGGTCGTAGGCCGGGAGGCGTTCCTCGGCGGTGGGCAGGGTCTCGGGGTCGGGCGCGGCGGGCATCGGGGCCTGGTGGTCGAGGCCGTCCTCGTAGCGCTGGAAGGACGCCGAGAGGGCGAAGATCGGCTGGCCGTGCTGGACGGCGACGACGCGGCGCGCGGTGAAGGAGCGGCCGTCGTTCATGCGCTCCACGGTGTAGACGATGGGCGCGCCGGCGTCGCCGATGCGCAGGAAGTACGCGTGGAGCGAGTGCGGGAGCCGGTCGGCGGGGACGGTCCGCCCGGCGGCGACGAGCGCCTGGGCCGCGACCTGCCCGCCGAAGACCCGGGGGACGATGGCGGGCCGGGACTGGCCGCGGAAGATGTTCTCCTCGATCTGCTCCAGGTCGAGCAGATCGAGGAGAGACTGAAATGCGGGCTGACTCATGAGGTCAGTTGTACTGTGCAGCGGTTTCCGGTGCCTTACAGACCCATGTCCTTGGCGATGATCGTCTTCATGATCTCGCTGGTGCCGCCGTAGATGCGGTTGACGCGGTTGTCCGCGTACAGCCGGGCGATGGGGTACTCGTTCATGAAGCCGTAGCCGCCGTGCAGCTGGAGGCAGCGGTCGATGACGCGGTGGGCGACCTCGGTGGTGAACAGCTTGGCGGAGGCGGCCTCGGCGGCGGTCAGCTCGCCCGCGTCCAGCGCCTCGGTGGCGCGGTCCACGACGGCCTCGGCGGCGTCGACCTCGGCCTGGCAGGCGGCCAGCTCGAACTTGGTGTTCTGGAAGGCGGCCACCGGCTGACCGAAGACGGTGCGCTCCTTGACGTAGTCCTTGGCGAACCGGATGGCCGCCTTGGCCTGCGCGTAGGCGCCGTAGGCGATGCCCCAGCGCTCGGAGGCGAGGTTGTGGCCGAGGTAGTAGAAGCCCTTGTTCTCCTCGCCGAGGAGGTCCTCGACGGGCACCTTGACGTCGACGAACGCCAGCTCGGCGGTGTCGGAGGTCTTCAGGCCGAGCTTGTCGAGCTTGCGGCCGACCGAGTAGCCCTCGGCCTTGGTGTCCACGACGAAGAGGGAGATGCCGTGGCGGCGGTCCTCCTTGGTCGGGGCGGCGGTGCGGGCGCAGACGATCATGCGGTCGGCGTGGACGCCGCCGGTGATGAAGGTCTTGGCGCCGTTGAGGACGTAGTGCGTGCCGTCCTCGGAGAGCTTGGCGGTGGTGCGCATGCCCGCGAGGTCGGAGCCGGTGCCCGGCTCGGTCATCGCGATGGCCCACATCTCCTCGCCGGAGACGAACTTCGGCAGGAAGCGCTTCTTCTGCTCGTCGGTGGCGAGCAGCTTGATGTAGGGCAGGCCGAGCAGCACGTGCACGCCGGAGCCGCCGAAGGTGATGCCCGCGCGGGCGGTCTCCTCGTACAGGACGGCCTCGAACTTGTAGGAGTCGATGCCGGCGCCGCCGTACTCCTCGTCGACGCGGATGCCGAAGACACCGAGCTCGGCGAGCTTGTAGTAGAACTCGCGCGGCGCCTGGCCCGCGGCGAGCCACTCGTCGTACACCGGCACGACCTCGGCCTCGATGAAGGCACGGAGGGTCTCCCGGAACGCCTCGTGATCCTCGTTGAACACCGTACGGCGCACCGCCGCCACCCTTCTTGCGCCTGGACCGGCGCCGCTCTCGCGTACCTGGTTGCTCGCCGTCGGGGTTCCTCGGCCGATGGTCGCGGTCCATCGGCAGACGGTCGCGGCCCGCCGGACACGGCTAAGCGCTTGCTCAGACAACCGTACCGGCGGGTAGCGAAGCCCGTCCAGACCCCTCCCTCCGTAACGCTCGTCACTCCTGCGCGGCAGCCGCCCCGAACGCCCCCCGCGCCATCCGGTGCAGGAGTGCCGCGGTGGCCGTCCGGCCGGGGAGGGGGCCCGGGCGGCCGAGGTGCGGCGTGGAGTTCAGCAGGCCGAAGACCGAGTGCACGGCGGAGCGGGCGGCGGGCTCCGTCAGGCCCGGGTGGACCTCGCGCAGCACCTGCACCCACAGCTCGACGTACTGGCGCTGGAGCTGGCGGACGAGCTTGCGGTCGCTGTCGCGGAGGCGGTCCAGCTCGCGGTCGTGCAGGGTGATCAGGGGGCGGTCGTCCAGGGCGAAGTCGATGTGCCCCTCGATGAGCGAGTCGAGGACATCCTCGGCGGGCCCCCCGTCGGCCTCCGCCAGCCGCCGCTTGGCGCCCGTCAGGAGCTGCCCGCTGATGCCGACCAGCAGCTCGGCGAGCATCGCGTCCTTGCCGGCGAAGTGCCGGTAGAGACCGGGGCCGCTGATACCCACGGCGGCGCCTATCTCGTCGACACCGACGCCGTGGAAGCCGCGCTCGGCGAAGAGCCGCGCGGCCTCCTTGAGGATCTGCTCGCGACGGGTGGGGGCGTCGGTTCTGGTGGTCATGCGAGCAATTCTAGACAGGGACGTTAGCGGTCGTTAACCTGAGGGAAATGCGTTAACGCTCATTAACTAGGTGAGGGGTTCGCAGGATGCACGAGGCACCGGAGCTTCACAGCGCGGCCGACCCCGCGTCGGAAGCCTGGCGGGCCAACGAGGAGGCCCACCGCGCGCTGGTGGACGAGCTGCGCGGCAAGCTCGCCGCCGCCCGGCTCGGCGGCGGTGAGAAGGCGCGCGCCCGGCACACCGCGCGCGGCAAGCTGCTGCCGCGCGACCGGGTCGACACCCTCCTCGACCCCGGCTCCCCGTTCCTGGAGCTGGCGCCCCTGGCCGCCGACGGACTGTACGAGGGGCAGGCGCCGGCGGCGGGGGTGATCGCCGGGATCGGCCGGGTCGGCGGACGCGAGTGCGTCGTCGTCGCCAACGACGCCACCGTCAAGGGCGGCACCTACTACCCGATGACGGTGAAGAAGCACCTGCGCGCGCAGGAGGTGGCCCTGGAGAACCGCCTCCCCTGCCTCTACCTCGTCGACTCCGGCGGTGCCTTCCTGCCCATGCAGGACGAGGTCTTCCCCGACCGTGAGCACTTCGGCCGGATCTTCTACAACCAGGCGCGGATGTCGGGGGCGGGCATCCCGCAGATCGCCGCCGTGCTCGGGTCGTGCACGGCGGGAGGCGCGTACGTCCCCGCCATGAGCGACGAAGCCGTGATCGTCCGGGGGCAGGGCACGATCTTCCTGGGCGGCCCGCCGCTCGTGAAGGCCGCCACCGGTGAGGTCGTCACCGCCGAGGAGCTGGGCGGCGGCGAGGTGCACTCCCGGATCTCGGGTGTCACCGACCACCTCGCGGAGAGCGACGCCCACGCCCTGCGCATCGTGCGGACCATCGTCTCCACCCTGCCCGCCCGGGGCCCGCTGCCCTGGTCGGTCGAACCGGTCGTCGAGCCCAAGGTCGATCCCCACACGCTGTACGGGGCGGTGCCGGTCGACTCCCGCACCCCGTACGACGTGCGGGAGGTCATCGCGCGCGTGGTCGACGGTTCGCGGTTCGCCGAGTTCAAGGCGGAGTTCGGGCAGACCCTCGTCACCGGCTTCGCCCGGATCCACGGGCACCCGGTCGGGATCGTCGCCAACAACGGCATCCTGTTCTCCGAGTCCGCCCAGAAGGGCGCCCACTTCATCGAGCTGTGCGACCAGCGCGGCATCCCGCTGGTCTTCCTGCAGAACATCTCCGGCTTCATGGTCGGCCGGGACTACGAGGCGGGTGGCATCGCCAAGCACGGGGCCAAGATGGTGACGGCGGTGGCCTGCACCCGCGTCCCCAAGCTGACGGTCGTGATCGGCGGCTCGTACGGCGCGGGCAACTACTCGATGTGCGGCCGGGCGTACTCGCCGCGCTTCCTGTGGATGTGGCCGAACGCCAAGATCTCGGTGATGGGCGGCGAGCAGGCCGCGTCCGTCCTCGCGACCGTGAAGCGGGACCAGTTGGAGGCGCGCGGCGAGGACTGGCCGGCGGCGGACGAGGAGTCCTTCAAGGACCCGATCCGCGCCCAGTACGAGCGCCAGGGCAACGCCTACTACGCCACCGCCCGGCTGTGGGACGACGGGGTCATCGACCCCCTCGACACCCGCCAGGTCCTGGGCCTGGCCCTGACCGCCTGTGCCAACGCGCCCCTGGGTGAACCCCAGTTCGGCGTCTTCCGGATGTGAGGGGGAGCTGACAGTGAGCATGTTCGACACGGTCCTCGTGGCCAACCGGGGCGAGATCGCCGTCCGCGTCATCCGCACCCTGCGGTCGCTGGGCGTCCGCTCCGTCGCGGTGTACTCCGACGCGGACGCCGACGCCCGGCACGTCCGGGAGGCCGACACGGCGGTACGGATCGGCCCGGCGCCGGCGGGCGAGAGCTATCTCGTGGCCGAGCGGCTGCTTCGGGCGGCGGCCCGCACGGGCGCGCAGGCGGTACACCCGGGGTACGGCTTCCTCGCGGAGAACGCCGCCTTCGCGCGGGCGTGCGCCGACGCGGGCCTCGTCTTCATCGGCCCTCCCGCCGACGCCATCTCCCTCATGGGCGACAAGATCCGTGCCAAGGAGACGGTCCGGGCGGCCGGGGTGCCGGTGGTGCCCGGCTCCAGCGGCAGCGGGCTGACGGACGGCCAACTCGCCGACGCCGCACGGGAGATCGGCATGCCGGTACTGCTGAAGCCCAGCGCGGGCGGCGGCGGCAAGGGCATGCGGCTGGTCCGGGACGCGGCCGTGCTGGCCGACGAGATCGCCGCCGCCCGCCGCGAGGCCCGCGCCTCCTTCGGCGACGACACCCTCCTCGTGGAGCGGTGGATCGACCGACCCCGGCACATCGAGATCCAGGTCCTGGCGGACGGCCACGGCAACGTGGTGCACCTCGGCGAGCGCGAATGCTCCCTCCAGCGCCGCCACCAGAAGATCATCGAGGAGGCGCCCAGCGTCCTGCTCGACGAGGCCACCCGAGCCGCCATGGGCGAGGCGGCCGTCCAGGCGGCCCGTTCCTGCGGCTACTCCGGCGCGGGCACGGTCGAGTTCATCGTCCCCGGCGGCGACCCGTCCTCGTACTACTTCATGGAGATGAACACCCGCCTCCAGGTCGAGCACCCGGTGACCGAGCTGGTCACCGGTGTCGACCTGGTGGAGTGGCAGCTGCGGGTCGCGGCGGGCGAGCGGCTGGCGTTCGGTCAGCGGGACGTGACGCTGACGGGGCACGCGGTCGAGGCCCGCCTCTGCGCCGAGGACCCCGCGCGCGGCTTCCTCCCCTCCGGCGGCACGATCCTGCGGCTGCGCGAACCCCAGGGCGACGGCATCCGCACGGACTCGGGCCTCAGCGAGGGCACGGAGGTCGGCTCGCTGTACGACCCGATGCTCTCCAAGGTCATCGCCTACGGCCCCGACCGCGCCACCGCCCTGCGCCGGCTCAGGGCGGCCCTCGCGGAGACGGTCACCCTGGGCGTCCAGACGAACGCCGGGTTCCTGCGGCGGCTGCTGGCCCACCCGGCGGTGGTGGCGGGCGAGTTGGACACGGGGCTGGTCGAGCGGGAGGTGGACGGGCTGGTGTCGGACGAGGTGCCGGTGGAGGTCCTCGCGGCGGCGGCGCTGCGCCAGGCCGCGCCGGGCCCGGCCGACGGCGGCGGCACGGGCTGGACCGATCCGTTCGACGCGGCCGTCGGCTGGCGGCTGGGCGGTGAGCGGGCCTGGACGGCGCACCATCTGCGACTGCCGGGGCACGAACCGGTGACCGTGCGGGTGCGCCGTGCGGCGGACGGCACGGCCGAGGTGCTGCCGGACGGGGCCGACACCCCCCTGCGGGGGTCCGGGGGCGTGCTCACGCGCCCCGGGGACGAGGGCCGGTTCACGCTCCACCTCGACGGCGTCACCCACACCTTCGACCACGCCGCCGACTGGCTGGGCCGCGACGGCGACGCCTGGCACGTGCGCGACCACGACCCCGTGGCGGCGTCCCTGAGCCGGTCCGCGCACGCCGGCGCCGACTCGCTCACCGCCCCCATGCCCGGCACCGTCACCGTGGTGAAGGTGGCCGTCGGGGACGTGGTGACCGCCGGGCAGAGCCTGCTGGTGGTGGAGGCGATGAAGATGGAGCACGTGGTCTGCGCGCCGCACGCCGGGACGGTCGCCGAACTGGACGTCACACCGGGCACGACGGTCGCCATGGACCAGGTCCTCGCGGTCGTCGCACCCCACGAGGAGGTGGAGCGATGACCCTGCCCATGACGGTCCCCGAACCCGGTCTGCCGGCCCGCGTCCGGATCCACGAGGTCGGTGCCCGGGACGGCCTGCAGAACGAGAAGTCGACCGTGCCCACCGAGGTCAAGGCGGAGTTCGTCCGCCGCCTGGCCGACGCGGGACTCACCACGATCGAGGCCACCAGTTTCGTCCACCCCAAGTGGGTGCCCCAACTGGCCGACGCGGAGCGGCTCTTCCCGCTCGTGAGCGACCTGCCGGTGGCCCTCCCCGTCCTCGTCCCCAACGAGCGCGGCCTCGACCGCGCCCTCGCGCTCGGCGCCCGCCGGATCGCCGTCTTCGCCAGCGCCACCGAGTCCTTCGCCAAGGCCAACCTCAACCGCACGGTCGACGAGGCACTGGCGATGTTCGCACCGGTCGTCGGCCGGGCGAAGGCGGAGGGCGCGCACGTGCGCGGCTATCTGTCGATGTGCTTCGGCGACCCGTGGGAGGGCGCGGTCCCGATCCCCCAGGTCACCAAGGTCTGCCGCGCCCTGCTCGACATGGGCTGCGACGAACTCAGCCTCGGCGACACCATCGGGGTGGCGACACCAGGTCACGTGCGGGCGCTGCTGACCGAACTCGACGTCCCCGTGGACAGGCTCGGCGTGCACTTCCACGACACGTACGGCCAGGCCCTCGCCAACACCTACGCGGCGCTCCAGCACGGCGTCACCACCGTGGACGCCTCCGCGGGCGGCCTCGGCGGCTGCCCGTACGCGAAGTCCGCCACCGGCAACCTCGCCACCGAAGACCTCGTGTGGATGCTGCGCGGACTCGGCATCGACACCGGCGTCGACCTCGGCCGCCTCGTCGCCACCAGCACGTGGATGGCCGGACACCTGGGCCGACCCAGCCCGTCCCGCACCGTACGAGCCCTGTCCCACGAGGACGACGAGGGCCACGAGGACCTGAAGGAGCAGTGACGTCCATGAACCACCGTCTCTCCCCCGAGCTGGAAGAACTCCGCCGTACGGTGGAGGAGTTCGCGCACGAGGTCGTCGCGCCCAAGATCGGCGACCTCTACGAGCGGCACGAGTTCCCGTACGAGATCGTGCGCGAGATGGGCCGCATGGGGCTGTTCGGCCTGCCGTTCCCCGAGGAGTACGGCGGCATGGGCGGCGACTATCTGGCGCTGGGCATCGCGCTGGAGGAGCTGGCCCGGGTGGACTCGTCCGTGGCCATCACCCTCGAAGCCGGGGTCTCCCTGGGCGCGATGCCGATCCACCTCTTCGGCACACCGGCCCAGAAGGCGGAGTGGCTGCCGCGGCTGTGCTCCGGCGAGATGCTGGGCGCGTTCGGCCTCACCGAGCCCGACGGCGGCTCGGACGCGGGCGCGACCCGGACGACGGCCCGCCTGGACGAGTCGACGAACGAATGGGTCATCAACGGCAGCAAGTGCTTCATCACCAACTCGGGCACGGACATCACGGGCCTGGTCACGGTCACGGCGGTGACGGGCCGCACCCCGGAGGGCAAGCCGCTGATCTCGTCGATCATCGTCCCGTCGGGCACCCCCGGCTTCACGGTGGCGGCGCCCTATTCCAAGGTCGGCTGGAACGCCTCCGACACCCGGGAGCTGTCCTTCTCCGACGTACGGGTCCCCGCGGAGAACCTCCTCGGCGAACTCGGCCGCGGCTACGCCCAGTTCCTGCGCATCCTCGACGAGGGCCGCATCGCCATCTCGGCCCTCGCCACGGGCCTCGCCCAGGGCTGCGTGGACGAGTCGGTGAAGTACGCGAAGGAACGTCACGCCTTCGGCCGCCCGATCGGCGCCAACCAGGCCATCCAGTTCAAGATCGCCGACATGGAGATGAAGGCCCACACAGCCCGCCTCGCCTGGCGCGACGCCGCCTACCGCCTGGTCTCCGGCGAACCCTTCAAGAAGGAGGCGGCCCTGGCGAAGCTGTACTCGTCGACGATCGCCGTGGACAACGCCCGCGACGCCACCCAGATCCACGGCGGCTACGGCTTCATGAACGAGTACCCCGTCGCCCGTATGTGGCGCGACTCCAAGATCCTGGAGATCGGCGAGGGCACGAGCGAGGTCCAGCGGATGCTGATCGCGAGGGAGCTGGGACTGGTGGGCTGACCTCCGGTCTCCCTGGCGTCGGGGGGAGCAGCAGTCGTACGGGACGGCCCGGTGGTCTGCGCCCGACGAGCGGGCCGAGTCCGGGCCGAGTCCGGCCCGCGCGCCCGTGTCACCGGTGGCCCCGTGCACCCCGAGGAGTTCAGCTCCGTAGAGGTGTCGGGGACACCGACGGCTTCGACGGGGTGGCCGGCGGGCCGACGGGCCACCGCGTCGGTCCACGACGACGCCGCCCCGACGCCACCCCGATCGCCGCGCTCCAGGCCGAGAGCGGCGGCGAGTTCGTCCCGGGAGGGCGGACGCCCGCGGCGAGGACCAGCAGAGCGCGGTCCAGGACCGTGCGTCGGTGAACCTGACGGCCCCCACCGTGCCGCGGGGTGGGCCTCAACGAGGCGACGGCGGTTCGGCAGCGCAGGTCGAGGCCGAGCTCCGTGGCGCCGCGGTGGAGCAGCCGGGTCGCCCCTGCGAGGCGGAGGAGACCGCCGCAGCCCGTGATGGCCCGGGGCGGCCTCCGCCGACGCGGTGGGTGCGCGCCCCCCGACTCAGCGATGACCTCCGGCACGCCCGACAGCACCGCGGCGCCGGGGCGGTCCAAGTCGGCCGGGGGGCAGCACATCCGGGGCAGGTCCAGCCCTCTGGCAGGGCCTGCCCCGGTTCACCGGGAAGTCCGCCGGACGCGCCCGTGCCGGGGCCGGCGGTGGGACGCGGTCCTCCCCGGTGTCGTCATCAGGTCAGCTCGGTTCGGCGACCACGAGGTGGGTCTCCAGGGGCAGGCCGTGGACGGCCTTCACCGTGAAGCCGGCCTTGTCGAGGAGCGTGCGGTACTGCGTCTCGTCCCGCTCCCGGCCGCCCCCGAGCACCACCAGCATGTGCATGTTGTAGCCCTGGGTCAGCGAGGAGCCGGTGCCGCGGGCCAGGATGCGTTCCAGGATCACCAGTCGGCCGCCGGGGGCCATCGCCCGACGGCAGTTGGTGAGGATCCGGTGACATGCCTCGTCGTCGAAGCAGTGCAGAATGCGGGAGAGGATGTACACGTCGCCGCCGGACGGGACCGACTCGAAGAAGTTCCCGGCGACCCGCTCGCACCGGTCCGCGTGGTCCGTGGCGATCGGGCGGTCCTTGGTCTCCTCGATCACATGGGGGGCGTCGAAGAGCACGGCACGCGGGCCCTCGTTCGCGTTGAGGATCTCGTTGAGGAGCGCCCCGTGGCCCCCGGCGACGTCCACGATCCGCCTCGCCCCGGAGAAGTCGTGGACCCGGCTGACAGCGGAGAAGAAGAGCGTGCCCGCCACCATGGCCCGCTCGTACGTGAGCGATACCTCGGGGTTCTGGTGCAGATACGAGAACAGGTCGGATCCGTACACATGGGCGAAGGCCGAGCGGCCGGTGCGCAGCGAGTGGGAGAGCGCGCCCCACGCCGGGTAGAAGTGTGAGCCATAGATGCGTACGTGATCGCGCATCGAGTCCTCGGCGTCGGTGCGCAGCAGCTCACCGACGGCGGTGAGCGCGTAGCCGCTCGGCTCGTCGCCTTCGACCACGTCCAGGCTCTCCAGGAACAGCAGGAGTCTGCCCAGGGCGTCGGCGTCGGTCCGGGTCGCCAGGGCCAGTTCGACGGTGCGGATACGGCCCGCGTTCGCGATGGCGTCGACGATGCCCGCCTCGGTGGCGAGGTAGACGGCCTGGGTCTTCCAGAACCCGGCCATGAGCTCGAACAGCCGGCGTCCCGCCGTGGTGTCCTTCATGGTCATGCCCCCACCGTGTCGTCCGTCACCGGGTCCGTCCCGAGGGGCCGCAGCCGTCCTTCGCGAAGCAGTCGGATCAGCTCGGGTCGCTGGACCTTCCGGGTCGAGGTGCGCGGCAGGTCCTCGAACCGGAACTGCTGGAAGTCGCTCATCGAGGGCAGGTCGAAGGTCGCCCGCCGCCAGCGCCTCTCGTCGAGCGGCGCCTCTCCCCGGGTGGCCACCACCGGGACCGGCTCGCCCTGCGGACCGGCCACGATCACAATCTCGCGCAGCTCCTCCAGACGGCTCATCAGGAGGTCCTCGACCGCGAGGCTGCTTTCCACGGAGTCGATGCGGTCCACCTCGCGGTCCATCAGGTGCAGCAGACCCCAGCGGCTGCGGTAGCCCATGTCACCGACCCGCCACCAGCCGTCGTGCACCTGGCTCTCGAACCGTTCGTTCTCGCCGAGATAGGTGAGGATCCGCGTACGGCTGCGTACTTCGAGGTGGCCGGTCCGTCCCGAGCCGACCCGCCGGCCGTCGTCGTCGACGACACGCATGGAGATGAAGCCGGGCAACGGCAGGCCGACACAGCGGCCGTCCGCCTTGTGGGCGGTCTGACGTGTGTACCAGCGCCCGGCCATGGGGCCGATCTCCGACTGGCCGTAGAACTGGACGAAGACCGGCCGCTTGTGTCGTGAGGCGGCGAGCATGCGCTGGATGGTGCGCGGGTGCATCGCGTCGAACGTGGCGCCGAAGACCCGGACGCTGGAGAGGGGCGCCCCCGGTGCGGAGTCCAGTTCCTCCCAGTCGACATACGTGTTGGGGTGGGTCTCGATGTAACCGGGGCGGGTGCGGACGAACAGCGGGCCGATGCGGTCCGGGTCCGGATCGACGGCGATCACCATCGGGTTGCCGTGGCCGAGGAACATGGCCAGCCCCTGATAGAAGCGGGAGTGCACGAACGTCATGCACAGGGCGGCCGTCTCCCGCCCCCGTATGGGCCAAGACACCACTCGCTGGGGCACGAGGCGGTGCCAGCCGGTCTCGGGGCAGTGCACGGCCAGCTTCGGGATGCCCGTCGTACCGGAGCTGTGGGTGATCAGCGACGGCTGGCGCGGGTGGAGGAACACCGGCTCGCGCCGGGGCGCGTCCGCGTGCTCGGCGAGCACGGCCACCTCGACGCTCCGCCCGGACGACTTCGCGGCGAGGTCGGCGGGCGCGGTCCCGGCGGACAACAGGACCTTGCGGACGTCGTCGGCCAGTTCGACCCCGCTCAGCTTCCCCGCGAGGGTGTCGCCGTCGGTGAGCAGCCACGGCCGCTCCAGCCGGACGAGCAGCTCGCGCGCCACCGCGCCGTCCAGCGCCGGTGACAGCAGCGCGGGTACGGCGCCGATGCGGGCAGTGGCGCAGGCGAGCAGCGCGATGTCGAAGTTGTCCGTCTTGTACAGCGCCACGCGTTCGGTCGGCCTGACCCCGGCCGCCCACAGGCGCGCCGCCAACTCATCTATCTGGTCGGCCAGTTCACCGACCGTGAAGTGTGTGCCGCGGTCGGGGGCCCACTGCGGCGGGCGGTCGAGGGTGATCCGCGTGGTGGCGTCACGGCGCGCGGCCGCGTGGAAGATGTCGCCGATGTAGAAACCGTTCCCGCGCGTGACCCGGGACAACAACGTGTGCAGCACTGGTTCTCCTCGTGGGTGAGGGTCAGGAGCGAAGGGTGGGACGTGCGGTCACGGGCTCCCGCTCGGCGGTCACCGCGGGACCCGGGTGCGGGGCGACGGCCGCCCCGGCGTCGTAGCCGTACAGCCAGTCCAGGTGCTCCAGGCCCTGCCGGGCGCGGAGCCCGCTGTCGCGCCTCGCCTGGTCCGCGCCGTCGGGGAGGTGGAACGTCTCCCCCAGCGCGCGGGCGCGCCGGTGGACGTCGGCGGTCCGGGGGATGCGGAACTCCTCGTAGCGGCGTACCGCACGGGCCAGTTCTCCGGGGCCGGCGTCCCGGAGGAGTCGTACGAGGACCATGGCGTCCTCCAGGGCCTGGTTCGCGCCCTGCGAGAGATAGGGGAGGGTGGGGTGCGCGGCGTCGCCGAGCAGCACCACCCGGTCGGTGGCGTACCGGTCGGCCATGTCGCGGTCGAACAGGCCCCAGCGCGTCACCGAGGCCGCGGCGGTCACCACCCGCCGGACCTCCTCGTGCCAGCCGGCGAACGCCGCGTCGAGGTTCTCCACCGTGCCCGGGGAGGACGAGGTGCCGGCCTGTCCGTCGCCGCTGACGCCGACGGCGCTGAAGTGGACCGTGTCGCCGCCCACGACGGGGTAGTAGGTGACGTGTCGCTGGGGGCCGAGCCAGAACACGACGCGCGGGTCACGCGCGAAGGACGGCACGATGTCCGCCGGGACGAGACCGCGGTGCACCGAGTAGCCGGAGAAACGCGGCTCGTCGTCGACGACCGCCTTCCGGACGACGGAGTGCACTCCGTCGGCCCCGATCACCAGGTCCGCCGTGGTGACCGAGCCGTCCGTGAAGTGGAGTTCGACCTCGTCGGGCCGTTCCACCACACGCGCGCAGCCCCGGCCGAGTTCGACGACGCCCTCGGGCAGGGCGGACACCAGGCAACGCTGCAGATCCGCCCGGTGGATCAGGTAGTAGGGGGCACCGAACCGTTCGTCGCACAGGGTGCCGTGCTCGACTCGGGCGATCAGGCTTCCGTCGTCCCATCGTCGGGTCTCGATGGCCCCGGCCCGGACGCCGGTCCGGGCGAGCGCGTCCGTGATGCCCAGCCGCTTCAGGACACGCACCCCGTTGGGCGAGAGCTGGATGCCCGCACCCACGGCTCCGAACACCGGCGTCTGCTCGTAGAGCCGGACGTCCATGCCATGACGGTGCAGCAGCGTGGCGGTGACCAGGCCGGCGACGCCACCTCCCACGATGGCGATCTGTGCCTTCGACGGTGCCATGCGCATCCTCTCGACCAGAGGGACGGAGTCCGGGCGACGCCGCGAAGGGCCGACTCGTCGCCCGGACGGCGGGGGTGCCGTCAGCCTCGCAAACAGCTGTCGAGGTCACGTACGAACACCTGTCGAGGCCGAGCAGTAGGAACGCTCAACGCCGATGGCCCAGGCACGAAAAGGGCAAGAGCCCACCCCGGGGGATTCGGGTGGGCCCTTGCCGGTTCAGGGGGCGGGCTCTCGGCCGTCGGAGGAAGGTGAAGGCGATACGGCCCGCGAAGCCCTCTGCATGAGGCAGCGCTGAAGGGGCGCGGGGAACCGCGCGAGGGGCCACGACGGTGTCGCACGCGGGACGCCCGTCGCGGCACTTCGCGCGGAGCTCAGCGCAGCGCCTGCGCCTTTTCGATCTGTCGCGGCGACAGCCGGGCGATGGGCCAGAGCATGAGGACGGTGAGCGCGGCGAGGAGGCCGAAGGCCTGCTGGTATTCGCCGGTGGTGTCGCGCAGGGCGCCCACGACGACCGGTGCGAGTGCCGCGCATCCGTAGCCGACGAAGAACGCCATCGCGGCGAACCGCCCGGCCTGCGCGGCGTCACGGCTCGCCGAGACGGGCAGCGTCAGGACCAGGGTGAACAGTCCGCCGTGTCCGATGCCCATGGCGAGGACCCAGAGCCACGTGCCGGTACCCGGGCTGAAACCGAAGCCCAGGAAGCCCACGGCGGTCAGCACGGTCGTCACCGTCAGCCCGAAGCGTTTGTCGGCGCGCTCGCCGAGCAGCACGGGCACGCCCAGCATGGCGACGACCTGGATGGAGATCATCACGGTGAGCATGAAGCCGGCCCGAGCCTCGCTCAGTCCGCCGTCGTCGTGCAGCAGCGGCGCGATCCACGCCAACTCGCAGTAGTAGAGGGCGGAGTTGCCGGCGGAGATCGCGGTGATCCGCCAGGCCAGCGCGGAGCTCCAGGGCAGACCGGTGGTGGCCGGGCCCTTGGGACCGTCGATGTCGGCGAGGCGCAGTTGCCCCTTCGCGGCGGTCCACAGCACCATGCCCGCGACGGCGAGGATCGCCCAGGACGCCAGGGCCCCGGGCCAGGAGTCGATCGCGTCGGCCAGCGGCGCGCTGGCACCGGCGGCGACCGCGCCGCCCAGGCCGAGCCCCGCCGTGTAGATCCCGGTGACCAGTCCGGCGCGGTCGGCGAAGCGGGTCTTGACGACGGCCGGCAGCAGGGTCTGGGAGATCGCGATACCGGTGCCCACGACGGCGGCGCAGCACAGTTGCAGCCAGGTGGCCCCGCCCAGGCCGCGGGCCGCGGTCGCCAGGGCGACGACGGTCAGCCCGAGCAGCACACCGCGCTGCAGCCCCCACCTACGGCCCACCGAGGCGGCCAGCGGCGCGCCCAGGCCCATGGCCAGGGTCGGGATGGTGGTCAGCAGCGACACCGCGGTCGCCGAGAGGTCCAGATCCGCGCGGATCCGGTCCACCAGGGGGGAGACCGCGGCGATCGCCGGACGGAGGTTGGCCGCTGCCACGAAGAGGGCGACGGCGGCGAAGCCGAGCGCCGCGCGCCCCTGGCCGGGTGCCGGGACGGCACCTTCCGAGCTGCGGCCAGGTGTCACGACAGCACCTGACGCGGGACTTAAACGATCTTCGGTTTCGCTCATGACCTGCACCTTCGCTATCTCGGACATTTACCGTCCTTGTTTATACCAGAATCCCGGACACTCAATGTCGGAGATTGCTACCCTGGCGGTCATGAAGCTGTCCAACGGAGTCGAGTGGGCACTGCACTGCTGTGTCTCACTCGGCCAGAGCCACGCGCCCGTGCCGGCCGCCCGACTCGCGAAGCTGCACGGCATCCCGCCCGCCTATCTCGCCAAGCATCTGCAGTCGCTCTCCCAGGCCGGAATCCTGCGGTCCACACCTGGGCCGGTCGGGGGGTACTCCTTCGCCCAGTCGCCCACGCAGGTCTCCGTCCTCGACGTCGTCCTGGCGATCGACGGCCCGGAACCGGCGTTCCGCTGCACCGAGATCCGCAGGCAGGGCCCGCTCGGGCTGGGCCCCGAGAAGTGCCGGAAGCCCTGCGCCGTGTCGCGGGCCATGGCCGCCGCCGACGCGGCGTGGCGGGCGGCGCTCAAGGGCGTCACGATCGCCGACCTCGCCCGGGACATCGACGCCGACAGCGCCGGGACGGCCATGGGGTCGGTCCGGCAATGGCTGGCCGGTACGGGATAGCCCCGCCCGGACCGTCCCGCGCCGCCCCCTTACTGGATGTCCCCGGAGGTGCACTGAGCAATGAGCCCTGATGAGTGCCACGTGCGCGCGCTCGGCTCCGAACTGTCCGCCGTGGAATCGGTACCGATCGGCCGGCTGCTGCCGGCCGACTCCCCTCGCCGGTGGGGCGAGGACGACGAACACGTCCGGCTGCTCGCCCAGTCGGACGCACCGCTGCCCCCGATCATCGTGCACCGACCGTCCATGCGCGTCATCGACGGCATGCACCGGCTGCTGGCCGCCCGTCGGCACGGCGCGCGCGAGATCCGGGTGCGATTCTTCGACGGCCCGCCGGAGGACGCCTTCGTCCTCGCGGTCAAGGCCAACGTCAGGCACGGACTGCCGCTGTCCGCGGCCGAGCGCACCGCCGCCGCGACCCGCATCATCCGCTCCCACCCGGACTGGTCCGACCGCGCGATCGCCTCCGTCACCAGCCTCTCGGCGAAGACGGTCGGTGCCCAACGCCTCAGGATCTTCGGCAGTCCCGGCCGGTCGGCACGGGTCGGAAAGGACGGCAGGGTCCGTCCGCTCACAGCCGCCGAGGGGCGCAGGATCGCGGCCCGCCTCATCGCCGAGGAGCCCTCGGCGTCCCTGCGCAGCATCGCCAAGAGGGCGGGCATCGCCCCGGGGACGGTCCGCGACGTACGGGAACGGCTGGAGCGCGGTGAGGACCCCGTGCCGTCCAGACCCGCCGCCGCGACCGCGGGGCCCACGGCAGTCGTACCGCGGCCGCCGCACGCCGTCGCCCCGTCGCATCCGGCCTTCGGTCCCGACACGGCGCGTATGTCGGCCGAGACCCGCGAGGCGATGTTCCGCAGCCTGTGCCGGGATCCGTCCCTGCGCATGACCGAGACCGGGCGTCTGCTGCTGCGCATGATGGAGATCCACATGGCGGCGGACCACCGGCACATCGCGGCGGCGGTGCCGGCGCACTGCGCGGACTCGCTCTCCGCGATGGCCACGGCCTGCGCGGAGGTCTGGCAGGAGCTGGCCGTCCTGATCAAGGCGTCCGCCCACGCCCCGGCCCTGCCCACCGCGCCCCGGCGGAGCACCGCCTCCGCCGTCTAGGGTCTTGCCGGCAGACCGTTTCGGGGGCCGCGGAAGGACCTCGTCGACGGGGCGTCGCGGCCCCGGGAAAACGACCGCGGCCCGGGAACGTTCGTTCCCCGGCCGCGGTCCCCGTCACCGACGGGACACCCTCACGTCGTGCCGTACTCCGAGTTCAGTATGGCCAGTTGCAGATCCTGGAGCGGGGCACCGGGTTCGATCCCGACCTCGTTCACGAGGCGCACGCGCAGGCCGCGCAGCACCCCGAGAGCCTCAGCCCGACGGCCACCGAGCGCGAGCGCCCGCACGTACTGATGGTGCAGGCCCTCATGGAGCTCATGCTCCCGGGTGACGGCGGCGAGCTGGGTGACGGCCCTTTGATGCAGACCGGCCTCGATGTGCGCCTCGGCCCGCATCGCTATGGCGTCGAGCCGGCACTCCTCGAAGAGCCGCCGTTTCGAATCGAGCACGGGCCCGAGAGGCACATCCGCCAACGCGTCCCCGCGCCACAACTCCAAGGCCGCGTCCAGCAGTCGAATGCCCTCCGCGGTGTCGCCTTCCGCCAGGCATTTACTGCCGAGCCGTGTCAGCCGCTGGAAATCCAGCCAGTCGAGCTGAAAGTGGGCGCCTTTCAAGATGTACCCGCCCGACCGGGTCGCCAGCACCTCCTGGGAGATACTCGCCGCCGGGCGTCCGCTCACTCGCGCCAGTAGTTTTCGACAATTCAATATGTAGGTTTGCAGGGTGCGCAGCGCGGTCGCGGGCGGCTGCTCCGGCCACAGCTCACGCACCAGAACCTGGACCGGGACCACCTGGTCGGCGTGAACCAGCAACATGGCCAGAACCATACGGATCTTCGGCGCGACCGCGACGGTTTCGACCGCCCCGTCCACACCGACGTGCAATGCTCCCAGAACCGTGCCCTTCACACGGGGCTGAGCACTCTGGACCTCGTGGACCTCCCGCGCGACATGGAAAGCAAAGCCGGGTTCGGTCACGTACTCCGATCGGTACACCTATCCCCCATCGCTCAAATCCGGTCACCAATTGCCAACAAAAGGCGAGATGAATTGACTGAGGCGATCTCAATGTAACAGCATTCTTTTGCTCCACCAGAACCACTTCCGGCCGACCTGGCCGTAAACGGTCGAAAAATTTGCGTCGACCGGGTTCCTCTCTGTGCAACTGAGGAGCTTCCTCAGTTGCACAGTCGCCCGCACCCCACCACGTTCAACCGACGCCCGGCCATCGCCACCATCGCGAGCTGTGATTCAACGATTCCTTCGACCGTTTCTTGAACGCCCCCTGTGACGCTACAAGCACCCCACCGAAACCCATCTCCGCCGGTGCCATATCACCCGCAGAAGGAGCACTCGATGGCGCGTGCACTATTGACCGGCAGATCGATACGTTCAGCCAGGCTGTCCGGTCACGAGGACGGGCGACTGCTTCTCGTCCCCCTGGACCACTCGGTGTCCGACGGTCCCATCGCCACGGCCGCGGGCTTCGACGACCTGATCCGCGACATCGTGGCCGGCGGCGCGGACGGCGTCGTCGTGCACAAAGGACGGGCCCGGCTGCTCGCCCCCCACCTCTTCGTCAGTTGCTCACTGGTCGTACACCTCAGCGCCAGCACCTCGCTCGGCCCGGACAGCAACGCCAAGGTCCTCGTCGGGGACGTCGAGGAGGCGGTCCGGCTGGGCGCGGACGCGGTCAGCGTCCATGTGAACATCGGCTCCGACACCGAGGCCGAACAACTGGCCGCCCTGGGCACCGTGGCGGCGGCATGTGAGCGGTGGAGCATGCCGCTGCTCGCCATGGTCTATCCGCGGGGCCCGCGGCTGACCGGCCCCGCCTCCCCCGAGCAGGTGGCCCACGTGGTCAACGTGGCAGCCGACCTCGGCGCCGACCTGGTGAAGACGGTCTTCGTGGGCCCGCCGGACCGCATGGCCGATGTGGTCGCCGCCTCACCGGTACCGATCCTGGTCGCCGGCGGTCCGGGCGGCGAGCAGAGCCTGACCGACTTCGCCCGTACGGCGCTGGCCACTGGTTGCCAGGGCCTCGCGGTGGGGCGGCGCGTCTTCTCGTCCCCGGCCCCCGGCCAACTGGTCCGGGACATCGCGGACATCGTGCACGGTCCGACCCCGGTCCCCGTTTCCCTCCCTTCCCGAGACATGGCAGGTGTGATGTGAAGCTCAGCTGGATCGACATCCGCAACGTCGGCTCCGCGAAGGACGCCATCCTCCAGGAGGCGATCCACGCACGCGTGGACGGCATCCTCGCCGCGGCGCCCGAGGATCTGGAGCATCTGCCGCCGACCGTGAAGAAGATTCTGTTCCCCCAGGACCGTCCGCTGCCGGAGGACTTCGGCACCGCCGACGTCGTCGTGGTCGACCCGGCCAAGCACGGGGATCCCGTCGAGCTGGCCGGGCGACACCAGGGCGTCGAGTTCGGTCGGTACGTGGAGATCACGGATGCCGCGACCCTGGAGGACGCCTGCCGGTCGGGCCGCACGGACAAGTGGAGTCTGCTGTACTTCCGCGACCCCACGAAGATCCCGCTGGAGATCGTGATCGCCGCGGCGGCCGGGGCGAAGGGCAGTCTGATCACCGTCGCCCAGGACGTCGAGGAAGCGGAGATCATCTTCGGCGTACTGGAACTCGGTTCGGACGGAGTGCTCATGGCACCGGCTCGCGTGGGCGACGCCACGGCACTCAAGCAGGCGGCCGAGACCGGCGTGCCCGACCTGGAACTCGTCGAACTCGAGATCACCGCCACCGCCCATGTGGGCATGGGCGAGCGGGCCTGCGTGGACACCGCCACCTACTTCCGCGAGGACGAGGGCATCCTCGTCGGCTCGCACTCCAAGGGCATGATCCTCTGCGTCAGTGAGACCCATCCGCTGCCGTACATGCCCACGCGGCCGTTCCGCGTCAACGCCGGGGCGATCCACTCCTACACGCTGGCCAAAGACCAACGCACCAGCTACCTGAGCGAGTTGCAGGCGGGAAGCAAGGTCACGGCCGTGGACATCCACGGCAGGACCCGACTCGTGACGGTCGGCCGCGTCAAGATCGAGTCCCGCCCCCTGCTGTCCATCGACGCCATCGGGCCCGACGGCCGCACCGCCAATCTGATCCTCCAGGACGACTGGCATGTGCGGGTCCTCGGCCCGGGCGGCACGGTGCTCAACAGCACCGAGCTCAAACCGGGCGACAAGGTCCTCGGCCATCTGCCCACGGAGGACCGGCACGTGGGCTACCCCATCAACGAGTTCTGTCTGGAGAAGTGACCTCCCCCCGGCCGGGCGACCACGAGGTCCCCGGCCGGGTGCGTGCGTCTGGACAGACTCCTGGACTATCACCCCGAGACCGACACGAGGAAGCCACAGGGAGGGTGACTCATGCTCGGCGGCACACGCATTTCCCTTCATTCCGCGGACTCTCCAGCGGACTCCGGACCGGTACGGCGGCGACGGACGGCCGTCGAGCGGCAAGGGCTGGCCCTCCGGTTCGTCATGATCATCGGAGACCGGCGGCTGGCCGAGGCCCAGCACGTGCTGTGCGACCAGGACACCGTGGTGGTGGACTTCCCCGAGACATCCGTCCGCATCGGCCTGTGCCGGCTGCTGCCCGGCTCGGACGGCGGCATCGTGCTCGACTGCCGAGTCGACTACCGCCCTGGGGCCGGCGTCTCGCGTACGGCCCCAGCTGTCTCGTGGGAGCGGATCCTCACCGGCCGGCCGGGCTCCCTGCATCAGCGGGAGGCGCTGCTGCGGGAAGTCGTGGCGGCCAGGAGCCGCGCCCCCGGTCGAGCCGTCACCCGCCCCGCACTGGCCTCGCTGCGCTATCTGGCGGCGGCTGTCTGAAGCCCTGCCCGTGGCCTGGCGTCCGGATCGTGCCGATCCGGGCGCCAGGCCACGGGCATCGCGGTGACCGCGGGAGAGGGGGCTACTTCTCGACGGGGTCCTCGAAGCGGAGCACCCCGGGTACGGCCAGGCACACCAGGCTCGACACCGCGACGACGGCACCTCCGACGACGAGCGTGCCGGTCATCCCCAGCACGGCGACCGTGGGCCCGACGAGCGCGAACCCGAGGGGCAGCAGGGCGTACGCGCCGAGCTGGTCCAAGGCGAAGACCTTGCCGAGGAGTTCGTCGGGAAAGGCCCGCTGCAACGCGGACACCCAGTACACGAAGAACAGCTCCACCACGAAGCCGCCCAGCGCGAAGCAGAGCATCACGACGGGCAGCGGAAACGGCGCGGCCAGACTCAGCGGCAGCAGGGCGTACCCGGTCAGTCCCAGCATCGAGACGGCGCCCCGTGCCCTGGGCTGCCAGCGCCCGGCCAGCGCGATGGCCGGGAGGGCGCCGATTCCCATGGCGGCCAGGACAGCGCCGTACGCCACGTCGCCGCCGAAGTCGCGGCGCGCCACGATCGGCAGGAGGGTGAGCGCGGTCGCGGATCCGGCGAAGAGGTGCAGACACACCGTTCCCATGACGGTCAGCACCCAGGGGCGCCGTCGAATGGCCCGGAGCCCGGCGGCGGCCTCACCGAGCGCGGACGTGCGGGAAGCCGTCGTGGGTCTGGTGTCCGAGACGCGCCACACGCAGAGCGCGGCCAGCGCGAACACCGCGCTGGTCACCAGCAGGGCGGGCCGTACGCCGATCAGGGTCACCGCGGTCACCCCGACGAGCGCACCGCAGACGGCCGCTCCTCGCTGCGCCGCGGACACCAGGGCGTTGCCGCGCTCCAGCAGGACATCGGGCAGCAGATTCGGCAGCAGGGAGCGCGAGGCGGGCCGGGACAGGGCCTCGCCGGCACCGACCAGCGCGGTGACCAGGGGCAGCAGACCGAGCGGCAGCCAGGCGAGGAGGAGCGCGGTGGCGAGCAGGATGACGGCGCGGAACGCGTCGGCGGCGATGAGGATACGGGTGCGGCGCAACCGGTCCGCGATCACACCGCCGATCAGCAGACACACCACCAGGGCCACGGCCCGGCCCGCCAGCACCAGGCCGACCTGCCCCGCGCCGCCTCCCTCGTGCAGGACGTACAGACTGAGCGCCACCGGGAACACCTGGTCTCCGACGGCGCCACTGGCCTGCCCCGCCCACATCCGCAGGAACTGCGGATGGTCCCTCAGGTTCCCAGCCGACGAGGGGAGTTGTCCCTCGCCCTCGCGATCTCTCGGTTTCCCTGCGGGCGACGGGGGTTGCCCCTCGCCCTCGTCGATACGGCCGGGTGCGGTGGTGTCGTCCGTCATCAGTCGTCGGGATCGCTTTCTCTACTCGGTGAGCCGTCCGGCCGCGCGGTGTTGCGACGCGGCCGCACCTTGAGGGGTGGCAGAGGGAGGCAGCAGCAGACCGATGTCGACCAGTGCCGCGGCCACCTTTCGCGCGTTGTCCTCTCCCAGTGCCGCGGTGAGCCCGGCCATGTCCGCGGCCCGATCCCGGCGCAGCGCCGCCAGGAAGGGCGACACCGCGGCGGGCAGCCGCACACGTCGGCCTCCCACCGAGAGCTGAACGCCATCCTTCACAGCAGCCGTGTGAAAGTACACGCCCGCCCGAAGCCGGTGAACACCCTGTGGGCAGACATCGCCGCTCACCGGAAGGATCGGCACGGGCTCGGGAGTCTGCTCCCGGAACGCGGTTTTCCGCAGCGACCACATCACGTCGTCGGGGCAGACGTCGGCCGCCAGCGCCGCCAGACGTTCACCGGCCTCCTTGAGCAGACTCCGGGTCAGCGCGGCATCCTCGACCAGCCGGTCCGTCTCGACGCCGACGCGCATCCAGTCGAGGTCGGCGGCCCGCCGTACGAGTTCGGTGAGCACGTCGTGGCGGGTGATGGTGGAGACGGCGACGGTGAGATGGATGGACAGCGTGTCCAGCGCCATCGGTGAGTGCATCGTGCCCCGCGGCAGATAGAGGCTGTCGCCGGTCCGCAGCACCAGATCCGCGAGTGGTTCGCTGGCCGCGCGCATCTCCTCCCGTCGCCGGTCCGGTACGTCGAACCAGGCGTGGGCGGACAACGGGTCGCGCAGGGGCGGTGTGCGCAGCAGCCACCGCTTGTCCCCCGCTATCTGCAGGACGATCACGTCCTGGACGTCGAAGTGCAGGTCCACCCCCTGGGACCCCGGGGGTGTGACGAACGCGTTGACCTTGACGGGGTGGCCGATCTCGGCGGCGAGTTCGTGTGCGAAGCGCCGGATCGGCGGATGGAAGCGGTGCAGGGATCGCACGATGAGGGTCTGTCCGGCGGCGAGCCCGGCGCGGATGCCGTCGGTGCTGGGGAACGGCGCGGCTCCGGGCGCGTCACCGGACTCGGGGACTCGGTCCCGGGCGACATCGCGTTCCACACCGTCACGCACCAGTCGCAGCGACGAGGTGCGCAACCCGCCCGAAACCAGCTCCTCCAGGGCGTCGGGCGAGAACAGGTCGGCGAAGTCGTCGGCCAGTTCGGCGGCCTGGGTGTGGAGGTACCTGTGGCCGAACACCGACGAACGGAACTCGTCGGGCGGCAGTGCGACACAGCGCTTCAGACTCATGGCCTACTCCTGCGGCAGAAGGCCCGGGGCAGCAGACGGACCGCTGTGAACCGCTGGGTCACCGCACCGCTCCCGGGCGGGGAAAGGCGAAGTCGGCCGGGAGCAGCGAGACGGGCCCCTCCGGTACCCCCGCGGCCAACAGATAGACGGCGAACTCCTCGTCGGGGTCGACGCCGAGGAACCGCTCCAGCCGACTGTCGGCGAAAGCGACGGTCTGGAAGGGGCCGAGGCCCAGGGCCGTGGCGGTCAGGGCGAAGGTCTGGCCGTAGTGGCCGGCGTCGTACATCCACAGGCGATAGGCGCGCGGATGACGGTACTTCCAGGCCAGACGGTTGGCCACGGCCGTCGTGATGACAGTGAAAGCGCCTTGGTAAGAGGCTTCCTGATGGTAGGTCAGCTCGGCCAGTCGCTCCCGGTCCGCGTCGGCGTCCAGGAGTTCCAGCGCGTGGCGCACCACCGAGTAGTGGTACAGGCCGGGCGGCACCCCGATGACGTTGTGGACGACGATGTACGCCTCCACTTCGTGACGTCCGCCCGCCGAGGCGCTCACCCGGCACTGCTGCACCCCGAAGTCGCCGCCGTCGATGAACCGGTGGGGCGCGAAGCTGTGGAAGAGCAGCGTGCCGAGCTGGTCGAGGGAGACGGGCGTGTCGGCGAAGCGGCGATGGGTGCGACGTCCGGCGAAGACGTCGTCGACGGACGTCGACAGAGGCAGGGGCCGGCGGGGCAAGGGCACGACGGGGTGGTCCGGGTACTCCTTGAACGCGGGTGGCGCGTCGCTCTCGGCCAGAATCGCGTCCGCCTCGTCGGCCCGCCGGGGTGAGTCGACGAGATAGTCGGCGTCCCGTGCCTCGAGGTGGAAGCGCCGTGCCAGCCCGCCCCAGCGCTGCCACAAGGGAGGCGTCCGAGCGGCTTCGTCCACGGGGGTGAGAACACCGAGTTGGAGCAGGGCGGTGACAGCGTGGCGCACCTTCGCCTCGTGTTCCGCACCGAAGGCGCCCGCCAGTTCGTCCAGGTCGATTCCGTCTCCGGCCCTGTCCAGCACCTTGCGCAGGTCGGCCGAGAGCCTGACCCACTGTGCCCGCCCGGGGATTCCGACTTCGAGCCCCTCGGGAGGCCACCGCAGGACCAGGTGTTCGGGACGGCGGACCTTCATTCACGTCTCCCTCTCAGCAGCCGCGCTCTCGCTCGTGGTCCGGCCGTGATGCCGGAGGCATCACGGCCGGACGTACCGTTCGTCCTTACCGGACGATCAGGTGGACGGGTGGTGCAGCAGCACCTGGCCGTCCTCGACGATCTCGATGTCGAGCTCCATTTCTGTCACCCCCTCTTGATGAATAGTTTGTCCGACCGTCGACGAGAAGAGAAAAGAAGTCCCTTCACAGCCTGGACAGCCATTCTCTCCGCCGACACATTTGACATTAGGCGCAGCCTTTTGGGCCCCGCAAGCACCCCAACAATTCATGGCTAAAAATGTGGCGAACGCTGGACCGAAGCAGAGAGAAAGTGCAGGTGAGGACCGATATAAACGCACGGTCGCCCTAGCCATCCGGTTCCGGAATCAGTCTCCACCGAAGCATGAAACAGGTCTTGAGCGTTTCTCGACAGGCCACCACTAGGGTGCCCGAATCAGCAATTAGGAAGAATCCGCACCCACCCCGCCTTCAGCATTACCGGGTGCGAGTGATTACGTACTCAGGCGCGGGCGATCGCACTCTCGCACCGGACCGGGGACTGTGGGCCTCGTCCAAGATCGCCGACGTGCAGACGAAGGCCCGCACCGCTCGATCGGCCCGGCGGGACGCGGCCTCGCGCCTGGTCTCCGGCGAAACCCGCGAGAAGTCCAAGATCCGGGAGATCGACGAGGGCGCGAGCGACGTGCAACGGATGCCGATGGCGCGGGAGTTGGGCCCCGCCGGCCGACCGACAGACAGTCGACGTCGGCCTACGTCGGTCGACAGCGCACGTTCGAATGATGGCCGGAATCAGCGATGACAGAGCGTCTCCGACACGCTCCCACCAGGCTCGCCACCCGTGAGCCGAGCGCCCTTTCGTCCCGTATGGGATTCGACCGGAACCCCCCGCGATGCCCTGCGTATTGGTGACGCAAGCCACAGGTTTACGCTCCATCGGCGCCCACCAGGGCGCAAGAACCTTTGATTCACAGGCGATTCAAAGATTGAGGCAGGAGCGGACCCGGGTATCCCACTTCCTGGAACCACCCCCTGGACAAGGGATGAGGTTAGGCTAACCTACCTTCGAACTCACCCTCGGGCGGCACTCCGCCCCGTTCGAAAGTAGCCATACACATGTCCAACGCCAGAGCCGCTCACCTCACCCGCCGTGGCATCCTCGCCGCCGGTGGCGCACTCGGTCTCGGTGCCGTGCTCGCCGCCTGCGGGGACGAGGGCTCGACGAGCAGCAGCACTGGCTCCGACAAGGAGACGGCTGCCGCCAAGTCCGGCCCCTGGTCGTTCAAGGACGACCGCGGCGAGACCGCCAAGACCGACGAGGTCCCGTCGACCATCGTCGCCTTCGTGGGTGTCGCCGCCGCGCTCCACGACTACGGCATCGGCGTCAAGGGCGTCTTCGGCCCCACCAAGGCCGCCGACGGCAAGGCCGACGTCCAGGCCGGCGACCTCGACATCAGCAAGGTGACCATCCTCGGCAACGTCTGGGACGAGTTCAACGTCGAGAAGTACGCCGCCCTCTCCCCCGACGTCCTCATCACCACGATGTTCGACGACGCCGGCACCCTCTGGTACGTGCCCGAGGCCTCCAAGGACAAGATCGCCAAGCTCGCGCCGAGCGTCGGCATCTCCGCGTACGACCGTCAGCTGACCGAGCCGCTTCAGCGCGTGCTGGAGCTGGCCAAGTCCCTCGGCGCGGACACGGAGTCCGAGAAGATCACCGCCGCCAAGAAGCGGTTCGAGGACGCGGCCGCCCGGCTGCGCGCGGCCACCAAGGCCAAGCCCGACATCAAGGTGCTCGCCGGCTCCGCCAGCCAGGACATCTTCTACGTGTCCGGCTCGAACCTCTCCATCGACCTGGAGTACTTCAAGGCCCTCGGCGTGAACTTCGTCGAGCCGAGCGCCGCCGCGCTGAAGGCCAGTGGCGGCTGGTTCGAGAACCTCAGCTGGGAGAACGTCGACAAGTACGACGCGGACGTCATCATCATGGACAACCGCACGTCGGCGATCCAGCCGGACGCGATCGAGGAGGCGACGTGGAAGAAGCTTCCCGCGGTGAAGGCCGGTCAGGTCATCGGGCGTAACCCCGAGCCGATCCTGTCCTACGACAAGTGCGCGCCGCTCCTGGAGGAGCTGGCCGAGGCGATCGAGAAGGCCAAGAAGGTCAGTTAGGGCTGAGGCCCTGGGTGACCTGCGGGTGCGTCGCGGTTGCTCGCGCAGTTCCCCGCGCCCCTGGATATGCAGGGGCTGCGCCCCACGCTTGTTCAGCGGCCCGCAGGGGCCGTTGCTTTGAGGGGCGCGGGGAACCGCGCGACCGGCCCCCACCGGACCCGCACCCGCCGACGAACCCACAACCCGAGTTTCCCGGGCTCGCCCACTTGCGCACACGCTCCCGCCCCCTATCCAGGAGCCCCCATGACGACGGCCGTAGCCGCGCCCTTCCGTTTCTTCTCTCTTCAGGTCGTGCGGACGGAGCGGCTGGGGCCGTCTCTCGTGCGCGTCTCGTTCGCGGGGGACGACCTGCGGTTGTTCCACTCCGACGGGCGGGACCAGTCGCTCTCGCTCTTCCTGCCGCAGCCGGGGCAGGACGCCCCGGCGGTGCCCTATGAACTGGGTGACGGCTGGTGGCAGGCGTGGCGGGAACTGCCGGACGACGTACGGGCGGTGATGCGCTCGTACACCCTGCGGGGACTCCGCTCGGACGCCCATGGCGAGACCGTCGAGATCGACATCGACTTCGTCCTGCACGGGGTCGAGCCGGGGGCCGCCGTGCCCGCCGGTCCGGCGTCCCGGTGGGCGTCGGCCGCGAAGGCCGGCGACCGCGTGGTCCTGCTCGGTCCCGCGATCGCCGACAACCGCGCGATCCGTTTCCGTCCGCCCCAGGACACCGACCTGGTGCTGATCTGGGGCGACGACACCGCGCTGCCCGCCGCCTCGGCGATCCTGGAGTCGCTGCCTGCCGGTACGCGGGCCCGGGTCTGGCTGGAGGTCCACCACGCGGGGGACATCCAGGACCTGGCGACGGAGGCCGACGCCGAGATCACCTGGCTGGTGCGGACCGAGGGGGCGGCGACCGCCCTCGACACCATCCGCGCCGCCCAACTGCCGCCCAGTGAGCTGCCCTACGCCTGGATCGCCGGTGAATCCGGCCGCGTGAAGGAGTTGCGCCGCCATCTCGTGCGGGAGCGCGGGATCGACAAGCGGCGTGTCACCTTCGTCGGGTACTGGCGCGAGGGTCTGACGGAGGAGCAACTGCGGGAGCGCGGCGAGTAGTCGGGCGCCACCGGCACCGGAACCAGTGTCACTGAAGTGACCACGGTCACGGACGAGCCAGGATTTCCCGCAAGTTAATTAGGTTAGGCTTACCTAAGTTGGACGACGTGATGTCACCCCCCACTCACCTCTCCGTCCCACCCGGACCGCCCCGCTCGGAGGACCTCCCCATGCGCTCGCACCTGCTCAATGACACGACCGCGGAGCGGTACCGCCGCACCGTGACCGAAGGCGTGGAGCGGGTGGCGGCCAAACTCGCCACCACCGAACGACCGTTCACCGGTGTCACCGTCGACGCCCTCTCCCCCAGCATCGAGAAGATCGACCTCGACAAGCCGCTGCACGACACGGCCGCCGTCCTCGACGAGCTGGAGGACGTCTATCTGCGTGACGCGATCTACTTCCACCACCCGCGCTACCTCGCCCACCTCAACTGCCCGGTCGTCATCCCGGCCGTGCTCGGCGAGGCCGTGCTCTCCGCCGTCAACTCCTCCCTGGACACCTGGGACCAGTCGGCCGGCGGCACCCTGATCGAGCGCAAACTGATCGTCTGGACCAACGAGCGCATCGGGTTCGGTCCCTCCGCCGACGGGGTGTTCACCTCCGGCGGCTCGCAGTCCAACCTCCAGGCGCTGCTCCTCGCCCGCGAGGAGGCCAAGACCGACAGCACCGCCAAACTGCGGATCTTCGCCTCCGAGGTCAGCCACTTCAGTGTGAAGAAGTCGGCGAAACTGCTGGGCCTGGACCAGGACGCGGTCGTCTCCATCCCCGTCGACGCCGACAAGCGCATGCAGACCATGGCGCTCGCCCGTGAGCTGGAGCGCTGCCGGAACGACGGCCTCGTCCCCATGGCCGTCGTCGCCACCTCCGGCACCACCGACTTCGGTTCCATAGACCCGCTGCCCGAGATAGCCGAGCTCTGCGCCCAGTACGACACCTGGATGCACGTCGACGCCGCCTACGGCTGCGGCCTCCTCGTCTCCCGCAAGCGCCGCGACCTGCTGAACGGCATCGAGCGCGCCGACTCCGTCACGGTGGACTACCACAAGTCCTTCTTCCAGCCCGTGAGTTCGTCCGCCGTGCTGGTCCGCGACGGAGCCACCCTGCGCCACGCCACCTACCACGCGGAGTACCTCAACCCGCGCCGCATGGTCACCGAGCGCATCCCCAACCAGGTCGACAAGTCCCTGCAGACCACCCGCCGCTTCGACGCGCTCAAGCTGTGGATGACCCTGCGCACGATGGGCGCCGACGGCATCGGCCAGCTCTTCGACGAGGTCTGCGACCTCGCGGAGGAGGGCTGGAAACTGCTCGCCGCCGACCCGCGCTACGACGTCGTCGTGGCGCCCCAGCTCTCCACGCTGGTCTACCGCTACATCCCCGAGGCCGTCACCGACCCGGCGGAGATCGACCGCGCCAACCTGTACGCCCGCAAGGCCCTGTTCGCCTCCGGCGACGCCGTGGTCGCGGGCACCAAGGTCGGCGGTCGCCACTACCTGAAGTTCACCCTGCTCAACCCCGAGACCACGGCCGAGGACATCGCCGCCGTGCTCGATCTGATCGCCGGCCATGCCGAGCAGTACCTGGGAGAATCCCTTGACCGCGTCGCTTCCTGAACCCGCCGTGAAGACCTACGACTTCATCGGCATCGGACTGGGACCCTTCAACCTCGGCCTCGCCTGCCTCACCGAGCCCATCGCCGAACTCGACGGGATCTTCCTGGACTCGAAGCCGGACTTCGAGTGGCACTCGGGGATGTTCCTCGACGGCGCCCACCTCCAGACCCCGTTCATGTCGGACCTGGTCACCCTCGCCGACCCGACCTCCCCGTACTCCTTCCTGAACTACCTGAAGGACTCGGGCCGCCTGTACTCGTTCTACATCCGCGAGAACTTCTACCCCCTGCGGGTCGAGTACGACGACTACTGCCGCTGGGCGGCCGGCCGGCTGAGCAACGTCCGCTTCAGCACGACGGTGACGGAGGTGACGTACGAGGACGACGTCTACGCAGTGCGCACGGCCGACGGGGACGTCCTGCGCGCCCGGCGGCTGGTCCTCGGCACGGGCACCGTCCCGTACATCCCCGAGGCCTGCCAGGACCTGGGCGGCGACTTCTTCCACAACGCGCAGTACATGCACCGCAAGGCGGAGCTGCAGTCGAAGAAGTCGATCACGATCGTCGGCAGCGGCCAGAGCGCCGCGGAGATCTACTACGAACTCCTCTCCGAGATCGACGTCCACGGCTACCAGCTCAACTGGGTCACCCGCTCCCCGCGGTTCTTCCCCCTCGAATACACCAAGCTGACGCTGGAGATGACGTCCCCGGACTACATCGACTACTTCCGCACGCTGCCCGAGGAGACCCGCTACCGGCTGGAGAAGCAGCAGAAGGGCCTGTTCAAGGGCATCAACGGGGATCTGATCGACTCGATCTTCGACCTGCTCTACCAGAAGAACGTGACCGCCGGCGGCCGCCCGGTACCGACCCGCCTGCTCACCAACTCGTCCCTCAACAGCGCCACGTACGAGGACGGGCGGTACACCCTCGGCCTGCGCCAGGACGAGCAGGGCAAGGACTTCGAGATCGAGACCGAGGGCCTGGTCCTGGCCACCGGCTACCACTACCGGCCGCCGGCCTTCCTCTCCTCGATCAACGACCGGCTGGTCTTCGACGGCCACGGCCGCTTCGACGTGGCCCGCAACTACGCGATCGACACCACCGGGCGGGGGATCTTCCTCCAGAACGCGGGCGTCCACACCCACAGCATCACCTCGCCCGACCTGGGCATGGGCGCGTACCGCAACGCGTACATCATCCGCGAACTGCTCGGCACCGAGTACTACCCGGTCGAGAAGACCATCGCCTTCCAGGAGTTCGCGGTATGAGCGGCCTGAACGGTACGGACTTCACCTTCCGCCCCCTGGACCCGCTGAGCGACGCCGAGCTGCTGCACGGCTGGGTCACGCACCCCAAGGCGGCCTACTGGATGATGCAGGACGCCAGGCTGGAGGACGTCGAGCGGGCGTACATGGAGATCGCGGCCGACCCGCACCAGCACGCCCTGCTGGGGCTGCGGAACGGCGAACCCGCGTTCCTCATGGAGCAGTACGACCCCGCCCACCGTGAACTCGTCGGCCTGTACGAGCCCGAGCCCGGGGACGTCGGCATGCACTTCCTGGTGCCGTCGACGGACACCCCGGTGCACGGCTTCACCCGGGCCGTGATCACCGCCGTGATGGCGCACCTCTTCGAGGACCCGGCCACCCACCGGGTCGTCGTCGAGCCGGACGTGTCCAACAAGGCCGTCCACGCCCTCAACGAAGTCGTCGGTTTCGTCCCCGACCGCGAGATCGACAAGCCGGAGAAGCGCGCACTGCTGAGCTTCTGCACGCGAGAGCAGTTCTTTCGCAGCCAGAGCCTGGCTGCCCGAGGAGTAGCCGTATGACCCTGTCCGACGCCGTAGCGCATCTGTCCCCCCACCGCTGGGCACGGGCCAACCGCCTACTCATCCGCAAGGCCCTCGCCGAGTTCGCCCACGAGCGGCTCATCACGCCGGAGGCCACCGCCGACGGCCGCTTCGAGGTCCGCAGCGACGACGGTCTGACCCGCTACGGGTTCAAGGCCGTCCGCCGCGCCCTCGACCACTGGCAGGTCGACGCCGACTCGATCTCCCGTCGACGGGACGGCGTCGACCTCCCCCTCGCCGCGCTGGACTTCTTCATCGAGCTGAAGCGGTCCCTGGGCCTGAGCGACGAGATCCTCCCGGTCTACCTGGAGGAGATCTCCTCCACCCTGGCCGGCACCTGCTACAAGCTCACCAAGCCGCAGACGCCCGTCGCCGAGCTGGTGGACGCGGGCTTCCAGGCCATCGAGACCGGGATGACCGAGGGCCACCCCTGCTTCGTCGCCAACAACGGCCGCCTCGGCTTCGGCGTCCACGAGTACCTGTCGTACGCCCCCGAGACGGCGAGCCCGGTGAAGCTGGTCTGGCTGGCCGCGCACCGCTCCCGGGCGGCGTTCACGGCGGGCGTGGGCATCGAGTACGAGGCCTTCCTGCGCGACGAACTGGGCGCGGAGACGGTCGCCCGCTTCCGCTCGGTTCTCACCGAGCTCGAACTGGACCCCGCCGACTACCTCTTCATCCCGGTCCATCCCTGGCAGTGGTGGAACAAGCTCTCCGTCACCTTCGCCGCCGAGGTCGCCCAGCAGCACCTGGTCTGCCTCGGCGAGGGGGACGACGAGTACCTGGCCCAGCAGTCGATCCGGACGTTCTTCAACAGCTCCGCCCCCGGGAAGCACTACGTCAAGACGGCCCTGTCCGTCCTCAACATGGGCTTCATGCGCGGCCTGTCGGCGGCGTACATGGAGGCGACGCCGGCGATCAACGACTGGCTGGCCGGACTCATCGACAGCGACCCGGTCCTGAAGTCCACGGGCCTGTCGATCATCCGCGAGCGGGCGGCCGTCGGCTACCGGCACCTGGAGTACGAGGCCGCCACCGACAAGTTCTCCGCGTACCGCAAGATGCTGGCCGCGCTGTGGCGCGAGAGCCCGGTGTCCATGCTCCAGGAGGGCGAGTCCCTGGCGACGATGGCCTCCCTGGTCCACGTCGACCACGAGGGCAGGGGCTTCGCGGCCGCACTGATCGAGCGCTCGGGGCTGACCCCGACCGACTGGCTGCGCCGCTACCTGAAGGCGTACTTCACCCCGCTCCTGCACAGCTTCTACGCCTACGACCTCGTGTTCATGCCGCACGGCGAGAACGTGATCCTGGTCCTGAAGGACGGCGTGGTCGAGCGGGCGATCTACAAGGACATCGCCGAGGAGATCGCGGTCATGGACCCGGACGCGGTGCTCCCGCCGACGGTCGAACGCCTCCGCGTCGACGTCCCCGAGGACAAGAAGCTCCTGTCCCTCTTCACGGACGTCTTCGACTGCTTCTTCCGCTTCCTGGCCGCGAACCTCGCCGAGGAAGGCGTCCTGGACGAGGAGGACTTCTGGCGCACGGTCGCCGAGACCGTCCGCGACTACCAGCACGCCATGCCCGAACTCGCCGACAAGTTCGCCCAGTACGACATGTTCGCCCCCGAGTTCGCACTGTCCTGCCTCAACCGCCTCCAGCTCCGCAACAACAAGCAGATGGTGGACCTGGCGGACCCCGCGGGCGCACTCCAACTGGTCGGCAACCTGAAGAACCCGATAGCGGGCCTGTAACCACGGACCCACCACAAACTGACGGGCACCTCGGAGTACGGTCCTCCGAGGTGCCCGTCGCATGCGGCCATCGTTCAGCTTGAAAGGCGACGACCTGTCGCGCCCCTGGAAAGCACGGGGCGCAGCCCCTGCTTCTCAGGGGCGCGGGGAACTGCGCGAGAAGCCCCACCGGACCCGCACCCGCCGACGAGACCCACACCCCCACCCCCTACCGCGCCCCCCACGGCACCCCCGGCGCCCGAAAGTACCCAACCCCCAGCGCATCCCACCGCGCCCCCTGCGCACCCAACCGCACCCGATACCCCTCCCAGTCGAGCGCGCCCACCGGCGACCACCCCAACTCGGCCACCCCCACCACCCTCGGGAACGCCATGTACTCAACATCCTCCGAGGTCACGATCGTCTCGCTCCACAACGGCGCCTCGACCCCCCGGACAGCCCCCGCCGGCACCCCCGCCAGATAGGCCCCCGGATCCCAGTCGTACGCCCGCCGCACATCCACGTACCCGGCCCAGTCGAGCCCCAGCGGCGTGTCCTTGTCGTACTTCATGTCGAGGTAGATCCGGTCGGCGGGCGACAGCACGACCCCCGTCCCGTTGCGCGCGGCGGCGGCCACCCGCTCCTTCTCCTCCGCGCCCGTGCTGTCCAGCCCCCAGTACTGCGCGAGAGCGCCCCGCGCCGGCGCCGCCCCGGTCAGCTGGTGCCAGCCGACCACGGTCTTGCCGTACCGCTCGACGACCGGCTGCACCCGGTCCATGAACTTCGCGTAGTCCTCGTGGCTGGTGGAGTGCGCCTCGTCGCCGCCGATGTGGAGGTACCGCCCCGGCGTGAGCGCGGCCAACTCCCGTACGACGTCGTCCACGAAGTCGTACGTCACGTCCTTGTCGACGCACAGGGAGCTGAAGCCGACCTCGGTGCCGGTGTAGAGCGGGGGCGCGACACCGTCGCAGTTCAGCTCGGCGTAGGAGGCGAGCGCCGCGTTGGTGTGGCCCGGCATGTCGATCTCGGGGACGACCTCCAGGTGACGCGAGGCCGCGTACCGGACGATCTCCTGGTAGTCGGCCTTGCTGTAGTGGCCGCCGGGGCCGCCGCCGACCTGCGTGGAGCCGCCGTACGAGGCGAGGCGCGGCCAGGAGTCGATCGCGATGCGCCAGCCCTGGTCGTCGGAGAGGTGCAGATGCAGCTTGTTGAACTTGTAGAGCGCCAACTGGTCGATGTAGCGCTTGACCTGGCCGACGGTGAAGAAGTGGCGGGAGACGTCCAGCATCGCGCCGCGCCAGCCGTAGCGCGGGGTGTCCTCGATCGTGCCGCCCGCGACGAGCCACGGCCCCGGCTGTACGGCGTTCTTCTCCACGGCGGCGGGCAGCAACTGCCGCAGGGTCTGTACGCCGTGGAAGAGGCCGGCGGACGCGCGGGCGGTGAGAGTGACCCCGGAGCGGCCGCTGTCGAGCCGATACCCCTCCTGGCCGAGACCCGTCTCCCCGGGGGCCAACCGAAGGCGGATTCCGGCCTCCTGGCGTTCGGTCACCGGCAGCCGGTACCCCGTCGAGGGCCGCAGGATCCCGGCGAGGTACTCCCCCACCCGGCGAGCCTCGGTCCCGCCGTCCACGACGATGCGCGTACGGCTCGTCAGCCGGTACGGCGCTCCGTCGGCCCGGACCGAGGCGGGGGCCGGGATCACCTGCCCGAGCGGGACGGTGGCGGCGTCGGCGGGGGCGTCGGCAGGGGTGTTCTCGGACACGGGCGTGGCTCCCACGGCGAAGATCCCGGCCGCCACCACCAGTAGCAGCGAGCCGAGAAGGCGGGTCGATCCGTGGTGCGATCTCACGACGAGCTCCCTCCACTTATCGAACTGTGCGCTCCCCACCATCACCCCTCCACCCCCTCCAGGTCTAGACCATCTCTCCTCGCGGGCGATGGAAGAATCCCCGCATGGCGGAAATCCTCCAACGGGACGGCACGTGGACCTTCGACGGCGACACCCTGCGGCTGACCCCGGGTCGCGAAAAGAGCGTGAGCCTGCTCCGCAAGACCCTGGGTGAACTCGCCGTCCCGCTGGGCGCGTTGGCGGGCATCTCGTTCGAGCAGGGCAGGAAGTCGGGTCGGCTGCGGCTCCGGCTGCGCGACGGCTCCGACCCGCTCCTCCAGGCGACCGGCGGCCGGCTCACCGACACCAACGACCCGTACCAGCTGAGCGTCGACGCCGACCGGTACGGCGTCGCCGAGTACTTCGTGGACGAGATCCGCAACGCGCTGCTGCTGGACGAGGTGCCGACCGACGCGGTGGACACCTATCTCCTCGCCGGTCCGGCCGTCCCGCTCTCCGTCTCCGCCGGGGACGGCACCGCGAGCTTCGACGGCGACCACGTACGGCTGGAGTGGAACTGGAAGACCGAGGACGCGAAGGCCGCGGCCGGAGCGCGGACGCTGTCGCTGACGGACATAGCGGGCGTCGAGTGGCATCCCTCGGTCGGCCTGGAGAACGGCTACCTCCGCTTCACGGTGCGGAACGCGCCGACCAAGGCCCCGCCCAAGTACGACCCCAACTCCGTCGAACTGTGGGGCTTCAAGAAGGACCCGCTGATGGCCCTGGTCGCGGCGGCCGTACAGGCGCGGCTCCCGCACCCGGCGGCGTCGGCGCCGAAGCAGCTCACCCCGCCCCCGTCGCCCCGGGACCGGCCCGCCCCCGAGGAGGACCACGACGCCCTGCTGCGCCGCCTGCGCGAACTGGGCGACCTCCACCGGTCCGGAGTGCTCACGGACGAGGAGTTCACGATGGCCAAGCAGGCGGTCCTCAAACGCCTCTGACGTGCGCGAGGACCACCCGCCCGGTCACCGGGGTCACTTGGCCCGGCGCGCCACCGTGAAGTGGTCGACCCGCGCGCCCGTCTCGGCGATCCCGCGCACGGTGAGCGTCGCGTAGTGCCCCTTCGGTGCGGGCTTCACGTCCACCCGGAGGAAGGAGTAGTCGAGGTAGCGCACCCGCGACCAGGTGACGGTCTCGTCCTGCTTGCCGTCCTTCAGGTTGACGAAGGAGGCCACCGACTCGACCTCGTTCTCGTGCCCCTCGTACGACTGCGCGGCACTGAACGCGTACAGACTGCGGCCGGCCGCGCCCGCCGTGACGTACACCACACCCTCGGTCTCCGGGTAGACCGTGCCGCCGATCGGGAGCTTCTTGGTGACCGCGCCCGCCTTGATGACGTCGGTGCGTTCGTACTGGTGGTTGTGGCCGTTGATGACGAGGTCGACGGAGTACTTCTCGAACAGCGGCACCCACTCCTGTCGCACGCCGCCTTCCGAGGCGTGCGCCGTGGAGGTGCAGTAGGCGCAGTGGTGGAAGAAGACCACGACGAAGTCGATGTCACGGGAGGCGCGGAACTTCTTCAGCCGCGTCTCCAGCCACCGGGTCTGGGTGCCGCCGGAGATGCCGAGGTTGGCCGGGATCTCGAAGGAGATGTCGTTGGCGTCGAGCGAGATGACGGCCGTGTTCCCGTAGACGAAGGAGTAGACGCCGGGCAGGTTCTCGCGGTCGGGGCCGTTGTCGGGCAGGTTCCAGCGGGCGTCCTCGCCGCCGTAGCCGTTGGGCGAGTACCAGGCCTCCATGTCGTGGTTGCCGTAGGCGGGCATCCACGGGACGGACTTGGCGACGGACTCGGTCTGGGCGAGGAACTGGTCCCACACCCGGGCGTCGAAGCCGGTGTCGGCGGCCCTGCCCTGGCCGGCCGGGTCGGCGTAGGCGATGTCACCGGCGTGCAGGTGGAAGGCCGGGTTCTGGCCGAGCAGCAGGCTGTTGTTGGCGAGGCCGTGGTAGCCGACGCCCTCGTCGCCGAAGGCCGTGAAGGTGAAGGGCGGCTTGTCGGCGGGGGCGGTGGTGAAGGTGCCGAGGGTGCCCAGCAGGTGCGGCTCGGCCGGGTCGAAGCCGGTGTGGCCGACGCCGTAGTAGTAGGTGCGGCCGGGCTTGAGGTGGGTCAGCTCGGCGTGCACGTAGTACTGCGTGTGGTCGCCGCTCGCGCCGACGCCGGCCGGGGTGTGGAGGGTGCGGACCTCGGCGTCGATGCGGCGGGAGAGGTCCTGGGGGTGGGCGCCGATCCGGATGAACGGCTTCCTGACCGCGACCGGGACCTGCCAGGAGACGGTGATCTCGGTGCGCGGGTCGTTGCCGAAGGCGAGGTGGCGGCCGAAGGGGGCGACGAAGGAGCCGTCGACGCGCTCGGTGCCCGTGCCGGCCTGGGTCGGGACGGACGAGGCACGGAGGGCGGCCGGGCCCGCCGCGGTGGCGGCCCGGGCCGTGGCCGGGACGAACGCGCCGCCCGTGACGGCGCCGAGCGTGACCGCGCCGCCTCTGATCATCGAGCGACGGGAGAACGTGGAGCGCAGGTACTCGTGCTGCTCGGCCATGCTCATGCGCTCGGCCAGCCGCTCGGGTACGCCCATGCGAGGAATGTCCATGGCGTCCGAAAGTCGTCGCCTCAGGCGACGGGATGCGGGACACCGCATGGACGGCGCACGAACACCCACTCATCACACGTTCAACGTTCCCCCAAGGGCCAGTAACAGCACCTTGCCCGATATCGGGCAGGATTCTTGCGAAACACCCTCCGGTACCCCATGATCTACCGAGTGCACGACGAACTTGTTGATCATTTGACGCGATCCTCGCCCCTCAACCGGGGCGAGGCGCTGCGTGTGATCCAGGACGTGCTCGCCTACTTCGACGAGACGACCGAGGAATACGTCCGTCGCCGCCACCGCGAGCTCCAGGCCCAGGGCCTGGTGAACGCGACGATCTTCGAACGGATCGAGGCGGACCTGAAATACCGGGCGGTCGCACCGCCGGAGCTCACGCTCAGGCAGCTGCGCCGCATCGTCTACGGCTGAAACGGGATACGTATATATGTGCGGGATTGTCGGTTACATCGGCAAGCGCGACGTGGCGCCGCTGCTCCTTGAGGGCCTGCAGCGCCTGGAGTACCGGGGCTACGACTCGGCGGGCATAGTCGTCACCTCGCCCAAGACGGCCGGCCTGAAGATGGTCAAGGCCAAGGGCCGGGTCCGGGACCTGGAGGCCAAGGTCCCCGCGCGCTTCAAGGGCACCACCGGCATCGCCCACACCCGCTGGGCCACCCACGGCGCCCCGTCCGACGTCAACGCCCACCCGCACATGTCGGCCGACAACAAGGTCGCCGTCGTCCACAACGGCATCATCGACAACGCCTCCGACCTGCGGAAGAAGCTCGAAGCCGACGGCGTCGAGTTCCTCTCCGAGACCGACACCGAGGTCCTCACCCACCTCATCGCCCGCTCCCAGGCCACCACCCTGGAGGAGAAGGTCCGCCAGGCGGTGCGCATCGTCGAGGGCACCTACGGCATCGCCGTCATGCACGCCGACTTCAACGACCGGATCGTCGTGGCCCGCAACGGCTCCCCGGTCGTCCTCGGCATCGGCGAGAAGGAGATGTTCGTCGCCTCGGACATAGCCGCTCTGGTCGCCCACACCCGCCAGATCGTCACCCTCGACGACGGCGAGATGGCCACCCTCAAGGCCGACGACTTCCGCACCTACACCACGGAGGGCACCCGCACCACGGCGGAGCCCACCACCGTGGAGTGGGAGGCCGCCTCGTACGACATGGGCGGCCACGACACCTACATGCACAAGGAGATCCACGAGCAGGCCGACGCCGTGGACCGCGTACTGCGCGGCCGGATCGACGACCGCTTCTCCACCGTGCACCTCGGCGGCCTCAACCTGGACGCCCGCGAGGCGCGCCAGATCCGCCGCGTCAAGATCCTCGGCTGCGGCACCTCGTACCACGCGGGCATGATCGGCGCCCAGATGATCGAGGAGCTGGCCCGCATCCCCGCGGACGCCGAGCCGGCGTCGGAGTTCCGCTACCGCAACGCGGTCGTCGACCCCGACACCCTCTACATCGCCGTCTCCCAGTCCGGCGAGACCTACGACGTGCTGGCGGCCGTCCAGGAGCTGAAGCGCAAGGGCGCCCGTGTCCTCGGCGTGGTGAACGTCGTCGGCTCGGCGATCGCCCGCGAGGCGGACGGCGGCATCTACGTGCACGCGGGCCCCGAGGTCTGCGTCGTCTCCACCAAGTGCTTCACCAACACCACGGTCGCCTTCGCCCTGTTGGCGCTGCACCTGGGCCGCACCCGTGACCTCTCCGTCCGCGACGGCAAGCGCATCATCGCGGGCCTGCGCAGGCTCCCCGCCCAGATCTCCGAGATGCTGGAGCAGGAGGAGGAGATCAAGAAGCTGGCCGAGCAGTACGCCGAGGCCCGCTCGATGCTCTTCATCGGCCGCGTGCGGGGCTACCCGGTGGCCCGCGAGGCCTCCCTGAAGCTCAAGGAGGTCTCCTACATCCACGCGGAGGCCTACCCCGCCTCCGAGCTCAAGCACGGCCCGCTGGCCCTCATCGAGCCCGCCCTCCCGACGGTCGCCATCGTCCCCGACGACGACCTGCTGGAGAAGAACCGCGCCGCCCTGGAGGAGATCAAGGCCCGCAGCGGCAAGATCCTCGCCGTCGCCCACCAGGAGCAGGAGAAGGCCGACCAGACGATCGTCGTCCCCAAGAACGAGGACGAGCTGGACCCGATCCTCATGGGCATCCCGCTCCAACTCCTCGCCTACCACACGGCCTTGGCCCTGGGCCGCGACATCGACAAGCCCAGGAACCTCGCCAAGTCGGTCACGGTCGAGTAGGGACGCACCCCGGTCTCAAGAAGACGGACCCCCGCGTGATGCCTACCATCACGTGGGGGTCCGTTCGGTACGCCGGGGTCGCCCAACCCCGACGCCGCTGCCAACTACCCGTGGCCGTCACACCACCGTCCGGCATCACGCGGGTTATGCCCTTCACAAAGACACAAACACCCCTACGCGCCAGTAGACTTGCGCGTTTCCGAAAGCGGCGCGGACCGCACGAGAAGGTGACGGGGAATCCGAGAGAGAACGACGACGACCGGCCGCCGCGCGGTCAGGGAATGACGATGACCGGCCGCTGCGCCCGCTTGGCGAGCCGCCCGGCGACGGACCCGAAGATCCGCCCGACGATCCCGTGCGTCGACCCGACGACGATCGCGTCGGCCTCGTACTCCCGGCCCACCTCTTCGAGTTCGTGGCAGATGTCGCCACCGCGCTCGACGAGGATCCAGGGCACTTCGACGAGATAGTCGGCGCAGGCGAGTTCCAGCCCGAGGACCTCGGTGCGGTGATCGGGGACGTCGACGAAGACGGGCGGCTCGCAGCCGGCCCACACGGTCGTGGGAAGCCGGTTGGCGACGTGCACGATGATCAGGCCCGAACCGGAGCGGCGGGCCATGCCGATGGCGTACGCGAGGGCACGCTCACTGGACGTCGAACCGTCGAAGCCGACGACGACGCCGTGCTTGAAGGCGGGGTCGCAGGACGGGCGTGCCTCTTCCGCCGCGAGGGGCTCTGCCGCCGCGTGATCGGCGACGGGCCGCCGCTTGCGGTCCGCGGAGTCGAAGAATTCGTGACCGGCCATGGGTGTCTCGGCGTTCGGATCCTCGTGGATGGGACGACGTGGATGGGACGTCGGTGCGCGGCGGAGCCGTGTCCGGGAATCATCTTCCCAACCCCATACCCCCAAGGGTACGACCGCACGCCTCCTCCGCCCAGATCCCGCACCGGCTGCGCGGGGTTCCAGGGAGCATGCACGAGCACCGCCCCGTAACGCAATGGTTGCTGCCACGTACAGCCGGTTTCCCCAGGAAGGTGACCCGGGGCACCCCGGAGAACGGCACGACAGCACCTCCAGCACCGCACCCCCACGGCAACCCGATCAAGCAGCACCAGTGACCGACGGGTCGAACACGCGTTGAACCCCCGTAAGCCGATCCCGAGGGAGCCAGGAGGGAGCCCGCAGTGCCCGCCCATCGCACAGCACACCGGTCCGCACCCCGCACAGCACCCCGCACAGCACCCCGCGCCGCGCCCCCGTCCGACTCCGCCCCCGCCCTCGAAGCCGCAGCCGGAGCCGGAACCGGAGCCGACAACATCCCCCCGGCCACGACCCCGCCCCCGACGCCCGCCGACACCGCCACGGACGTGGTTCGCTGGGCGGCGTTCAGCTGCGTCCTCGTCCCGGTCGTCCTCGTCTGGTACGGCACCTCGCTCGCCGGCGCCACCGGCGCGGCCCTCGGCCTCGCCGCGGTCACCGGCGTCTGCCGCGTCCTGCTCCGCCAGTCCGAGCGCGGAGCGGCCCGCGCGGCCCGCGCCACCGCCGCCCGTTCGATGGCCGAAGATCGCGCCTCTTCGCGCGGCCGGCGCGGACGCTCCCCCTCCGGGGCGCACGGGGGCGGACGGAACTCCGGCCCGAGTACGCCGGTCGACTGACCGGTTTCCGCGCACACCCCCGTATCTTTTCAGCCAACTTCGGCCACCTGCACCTCCCTTGGTCGAACACCCCTCCACCCCCCGTTCGACCTGCACTGAAAGGGGTCCAGGGCCCGCGCGCACCCTACGTGGACCGGCCACTGGGACAAGGCGCACTTCCCTGCACGGCCCACGAGTGCAACGCTTCGTGATCGAATGCTTTACGCCAAGTTGCCATGTCGACAATGTGCCGGTTGGCGATCTGGTCACGCCGGCACCACGGGACACAGTAGATTCGATCATGACTGTCTTACGGCGGGGGACTCGTGCAGGACCAAGGGGAAACGTGCAGGAGCGACACAACCGAGGAGCCGCGACCACCGAGGGGGGCTTAGCAGTATGAGCCACGACTCCACCGCCGCGCCGGAAGCCGCGGCCCGGAAGCTGTCCGGGCGACGCCGCAAGGAGATCGTCGCGGTGCTGCTGTTCAGCGGCGGCCCCATCTTCGAGAGTTCCATACCACTGTCGGTGTTCGGGATCGACCGCCAGGACGCCGGCGTACCGCGCTACCGCTTGCTGGTGTGCGCGGGCGAGGAAGGCCCGCTGCGGACCACAGGGGGCCTGGAACTCACCGCACCGAACGGCCTGGAGGCGATCTCGCGGGCGGGCACGGTGGTCGTGCCCGCATGGCGTTCGATCACCTCACCGCCACCGGAGGAAGCGCTCGACGCACTGCGCCGAGCGCACGAAGAGGGTGCCCGCATCGTCGGCCTGTGCACCGGCGCATTCGTGCTGGCCGCCGCGGGCCTGCTGGACGGCAGGCCCGCGACGACACACTGGATGTACGCGCCGACGCTGGCCAAGCGCTATCCGTCCGTCCACGTCGACCCACGAGAACTCTTCGTGGACGACGGGGACGTACTCACCTCGGCCGGCACCGCGGCCGGAATCGATCTCTGTCTGCACATCGTGCGGACGGACCACGGCAACGAGGCGGCAGGGGCCCTGGCCCGGCGTCTCGTCGTGCCACCACGTCGATCGGGCGGCCAGGAGCGCTACCTCGATCGGTCTTTACCCGAGGAGATCGGCGCCGACCCGCTCGCCGAGGTCGTCGCCTGGGCGCTGGAGCACCTCCACGAGCAGTTCGACGTGGAGACGCTCGCGGCACGGGCGTACATGAGCCGTCGTACGTTCGACCGCCGGTTCCGCTCGCTCACCGGGAGCGCTCCCCTGCAGTGGCTGATCACTCAGCGCGTACTGCAGGCGCAGCGTCTCCTGGAGACGTCGGACTACTCGGTGGACGAGGTCGCGGGGCGGTGCGGCTTCCGTTCGCCGGTGGCGCTGCGTGGGCACTTCCGGCGGCAGCTGGGTTCGTCCCCGGCCGCGTACCGGGCGGCGTACCGGGCCCGGCGGCCGCAGGGCGACAAGCCCGGTGACCACCACGACGGGCCGCACGGCGTCCCGGGGCCGTCCCCGATGGCGCCGGAGCACGCGCCGGTGCCGCTCCAGGCCCGGCGCACGGCCGCGGCGAGCGCCCTGGCGCCGTCGGCGTCCCTCTCCACGGAGGGCGCCAAGCCGGAGCTGTACGCGACGGGCCGCCTGCCCGGCCAGCGCAGCGCGCCGTAGCGGTGTAGTACCCACCGGCTCGTACCGGCCGTACGGCCCGGTCCCGCACCTGATCACCCCGTGATCACCCTGGTGCAGGACCGGGCCGTACGGCTGTCACGGGCCGTAAGGTGAGACACATGAACGATCGCATGGTGTGGATCGACTGCGAGATGACCGGCCTCTCGCTGTCGGACGACGCGCTCATCGAGGTGGCCGCCCTCGTCACCGACTCCGAGCTGAACGTGCTCGGCGAAGGAGTCGACATCGTCGTCCGCCCGCCGGACTCGGCGCTGGAGACGATGCCGGAGGTGGTGCGCGCGATGCACACCGCGTCCGGCCTGCTGGACGTGCTGGCCGGCGGCACGACGCTCGCCGACGCCGAGGAGCAGGTCCTGGCGTACGTACGGGAACACGTGAAGGAACCGCGCAAGGCTCCGCTGTGCGGCAACTCGGTGGGCACGGACCGGGGATTCCTCCTGCGGGACATGCCGACGCTGGAGGAGTACCTCCACTACCGCATCGTGGACGTCTCCTCGATCAAGGAGCTGGCCCGCCGCTGGTACCCGAGGGCGTACTTCAACAGCCCGGAGAAGAACGGCAACCACCGGGCCCTCGCCGACATCCGCGAATCCATCGCCGAACTCCGCTACTACCGCGAGGCGATCTTCGTCCCGCAGCCCGGCCCCGACTCGGACACGGCCCGCACGATCGCCGCGAAGCACGTCCTGCCCGCGGGGTAGCCCGCCCCCGGGGCCCGTCCGGCCCCGGAACCGCCCCCACCGAAACGTGTGCGCGGGCACCCCTCAGGACCCTGTACACTTTTTCTCGGCCGGTCGGTGAAACCTTCGGATGAACCGCCGGTCATGGTGGGTGTAGCTCAGCTGGTAGAGCACCTGGTTGTGGTCCAGGATGCCGCGGGTTCGAGTCCCGTCACTCACCCTGAGGAACAAGCCCCGATCTGGGAACGGATCGGGGCTTGTTTCGTGTGCGGTCGGTCACCCGCCGCCGGGCTCAGCAGTCGTCATAACGCCAGGCCCCCGCCTCACGAATCCACGGCTCCTGTTTCTGGTCGAACTTGGGGAGGCCGACGCCGTACGAGACGCGGGCCGAGTCATCGGATATCTCGTCGACCTCGAACCGCTTCACGTCCTTCGGCTCGGAGTCACCGATGGCCCGCTCGGTCTGCTCGGCCCGTTCGGTCAGCACGGCCATGCCGGCACGCGTGATGTGCTTCCGGCAGCGCGTGGACAGCATCCCGAAGGTGGTGTCGGGCTCGTTCGCGAAGTACGCGGCGGTGTAGGCACGGACCGCTGCTTCGAGGCCGGCGGTGTCGGCTTCCGAGGTCGCGGTCCGGCTGGGCGTGGCGCTCGGCTGCCTCGCTCCGGCGGACGGTGTCCCGTCAGCGTGGTCACCGGGCTCGTCGTCGGACGTGCACGCGGTGAGCGTGACGAGCGCCGCGATGAGTAAGACGGTGGCGCGGGTGTGCATGGTCCCCCCTGAGAACGTGTGTGTCGAAGAGGCATCCTGACACGTGACCGTTCGCCGCACGCCGGCCCCAGGGCACAAATCCCAGGTCTTAGGGAGGTCCTGGTGGCCCACGCACGACTTCGACGTGGACGACTTCTGCGACGCCCCTCACCGCTCGCCTCGCGACCAACGGCCCCACCGTTCGCCCTGTCTGGTTCCTCTGGGAGGGCGGGGCCTTGTGGGTGCTGACGGGGACGTGGGCCCGCTTGTTCGACCGGGTGAAGGAGGACCCACGCCTCGCCCTCGTGGTGACGAGTGCGACATCGCGACGGGGCGGGTCCGGCAGGTGATCGCTCGCGGGAGGGGTGAACTGGTGCCCTTCGACGTGCCGCGAGGGCGACGCAAGCTGACCCGCTGTCTGGGGACCGACGAAACCACCTGGGACGCGGGCTTCGTGCACTACCTGCACGACGCCCCGGCCGAACGAGGCACGATGCGGCTGCGCCCGACCCCCGACTCCCTCACGGCGAAGGACCTCAGCTACGCGGCCACGCTTCCCTGAACTCCCGTACGCTGGCGAAGCGTTGAGCCGGGTCGGGGTGCGTGGCCCGCTCCAGGACAGCCAGTTGGGCCGCCGTACCCCGCCAGGCGCTCTCCTCGTCGCCCGCGTCGAGCAGCAGCCGTGCGGTGCGGCCCAGCGCGTGCACCGTGGTGCGGGAGTCGATGGTCGCACCGCGTGCGAACTCCTCCGGCGCCATGAAGCGCGTGGAGCCGGGCAACCGCTCGGCGTCCAGAACGAAGGGGCCGGGACGGTACTCGTCGAGGTCGATCAGACGCATCTTCGCCGCCGCGAAGTCGTACAGCAGGGCCCCGTCGTAGAGGTCCACGGCGACGTACCCGGCGGCCTCGACGACGAGGTGGGCGTCGAGGACACGGGCGAAGGCGTCCTCGATCCGGTGGACGGGCAGGGCCCGGAAGCGGGCCATGGGGCTGCCGGGGCGCGTACGGTCTGCTCGCCCGCGCTCCGCCGGGTCGTACAGCACCTCGCCGTCCCGCCAGGGCATGACCACGGCCGGCCGGTCCCCCACCGCGATCCGGTGCACCTGCGGGACGATCACCGGATGCCGCACGGCCCGGTGGCAGCGCCACGCCCGCTCCAGCGACCGCGGACCCTGCCCGGCGACCGCCGTCTTCACGAACCACCGCTCACCGCGGTCCGGCAACCGCACGCCGTACGCGACGCACCCCGAGTCCTGCTTCTCCGCGACCCGGAAGACATCACCGACCCGGTCCAGGTACGCCCGCAGAGGGCCCGCGACGCGGTCGACGCCCAGCAGGGGGTGATCGGCCGCGTTCTCGTCACCGCCGAGCTTCTCCATGAAGGCCGGGCCCCCCTCAGGACGAATCGCGCTCCACCAGCTCCGTGGGCAGCACGACCTGCCGCCGCTCCAACCCCCGCGACACCGCCGGGCGGCGGTCCGCGATCTCGTCGAGGAGGAGGTCGATCATGGCCCGGCCCATCTCCACTATGGGCTGGCGGACGCTCGTCAGCGGGGGATCCATGTGGCGGGCGATCGCCGAGTCGTCGTAGCCGACGAGGGCGACGTCGTCAGGTATGCGGAGGCCCTCCTCGCGCAGGACCCGGCGGGCGCCCGCCGCCATGACGTCGGACTCGACGAAGACCGCGTCGAGGTCGGGGCAGCGGGCCAGCAGTTCCTTCATCGCCCTGCGGCCGCCCTCCTCGGTGAAGTCGCCGGGGACGATCAGGCGCTCGTCGACCTCGCGGCCGGCGTCCGCGAGGGCCTCGCGGTAGCCGACGACACGGCGCTGGGCACCGTAGACGTCGAGGCGCCCGGTGATCGTGGCGATGCGGGTGCGGCCCCGCGCGATCAGGTGCTCCACCGCCGAGCGGCCGCCGCCGTAGTTGTCGGAGTCGACGGAAGGGAGCGTCTCGTGCTCCGAGCGCGGGCCGCTGATCACGGCCGGGATCTCCAGTTGCGACAGCAGATCGGGAAGCGGGTCGTCCGCGTGGACCGAGACCAGGAGGACGCCGTCGACGCGGTGCGCGGCGAGGTACTGGGCCAGGCGGCGGCGCTCCCGGTCGCTGCCCGCGAAGATCAGCAGGAGCTGCATCTCCGTGTCGGACAACTGGGCGCCCACGCCCTTGAGGATGTCGGAGAAGTACGGTTCCGCGAAGAAGCGGGTCTCCGGCTCGGGCACGACCATCGCGATCGCGTCCGTCCGGTTCGCCGCGAGCGCGCGGGCCGCCGTGTTGGGGACGTAGCCGAGCTCCGCGACGGCCGCCTCGACCGCCGCACGGGTCGCGTCACTGACCCGGGGCGAGCCGTTGATCACCCGGGACACCGTCCCCCGGCCCACACCGGCCCGGGCGGCGACCTCTTCCAACGTCGGCCGCCCACCGCTCCGGCCCCGTGCTCCGTGGCCTGTCACCATGGTCGCCTCCCGTTCACACCGCGCTGGCGTGGAATCTAACAGTCCTGATCCTCGTACGACGCCCGGGAAGTGGTCGTCCGGGTTTCGGCACGACCGGTCAGACGACTGGTTACACGAGTCCAACAGTCCCACAGGGTGCGCATCCCGGATCCGCCCCCGCCTCCGGCCCTGTTCCCTGCTGCCTCGTGAGCCCCACCCGTGCCCCGTGCGCGCCCGGCCCACGTCCCGCCCTCGCCCTGGCCGCGCCGTTCCCGTGCCCCGCCGGGTCGTTTCCGGGCATGCCCGGCCATCGGCACCCGGGTTAGTTAACAGCCCGATAACCGAAGACATCTCTCCGCGCTCGCTCCCTTGACACCCCCGCATGAACCGACGACCCTTCAACACATCACTTGTGGGAGCGCTCCCACGGTACCTGGCACTTACACATCCCGCACGTTCCCCGCCCGAGCCGCAGCATGAACCAAAGGGCCCAACAACGCAGTTGGCCGGGGGGTCGGCACGTCAGGGCATCAGGAGGACGCAATGCGAGCACGTACCCTCCCCCACTCTCGGCTCCGGTCGGGCGGGGGCACCCGCAACGCCCGCAGGACGCGCAGGACGGTGGCCATCGCGGCCGTCGCCGCGCTGGGCGCCGGGCTGCTGGCCGGCTGTGCCGACGACGGCAAGGACGAGGACGGTTCGTCGTCGGACGGTGGCGGCGGCGGCAAGACCAAGATCACCCTGGGGCTCTTCGGCACCGCGGGCTTCGAGGAGTCCGGTCTGTACAAGGAGTACGAGAAGCTCAACCCGGACATCGACATCCAGCAGACCGTGGTGGAGCGGAACGAGAACTACTACCCCGCTCTCCTCAACCACCTGACCACCGGCAGCGGCCTCCAGGACATCCAGATGGTCGAGGTCGGCAACATCGCCGAGATCGTCGGGACCCAGTCGGACAAGCTGCTCGACCTGTCGAAGTACGGCAAGGAGAGCGACTACCTGCCCTGGAAGTGGAACCAGGCCACCACCTCCGGCGGCCAGACCGTCGCGCTGGGCACCGATGTCGGCCCGATGGCCATCTGCTACCGCAAGGACCTCTTCGAGGCCGCCGGCCTGCCCACCGAACGCGAGGAAGTCGGCAAGCTGTGGGCCGGCAGCTGGGACAAGTTCGTCGACGCCGGCAACCAGTACAAGAAGAAGGCGCCCAAGGGCACCACCTTCCTGGACTCCCCCGGAGGTCTGCTGCAGGCGATCCTGAGCAGTGAGAAGGACCGCTTCTACGACTCCTCGGGCGAGGTCATCTACAAGACGAACCCGGCCGTCAAGGACGCCTTCGACCTCACGGCGAAGGCCGCCGAGGACGGACTGATCGGCAACCAGACCCAGTTCCAGCCGGCCTGGGACACGACGATCGCCAACAGCAAGTTCGCCGCGATGTCCTGCCCGCCGTGGATGCTCGGCTACATCAAGGGCAAGTCGAAGCCCGAGTCGGCCGGCAAGTGGGAGATCGCCCAGGCGCCGAAGTCCGGCAACTGGGGCGGCTCCTTCCTCTCCGTGCCCAAGAACGGCAAGAACGCGGAGGAGGCGGCGAAGCTGGCCGCCTGGTTGACCGCGCCCGAGCAGCAGGCCAAGCTCTTCGCCGTACAGGGCAGCTTCCCGAGCACCCCGGCCGCCTACGACTCGGACGCGGTGAAGAACGCGAAGAACGACATGACCGGTGACGCGCCGATCGGCACGATCTTCGCCGAGGCCGCGAAGAGCATCCCGGTCCAGACGATCGGCCCGAAGGACCAGATCATCCAGCAGGGCCTGACCGACAACGGTGTGATCCTCGTGACCCAGGGCAAGTCGGCCTCGGAGGCGTGGAAGAACGCCGTCAAGACCATCGACAACGCACTGGACAAGTGACCGGTATGCCCACACGGCACGACACTGCCGCGCCCCCCGTGAAGGGGGGCGCGGCCCCGGGCCGCCCGCCCGCGGAGTCCGCGACCGAAGAACGCCGGCGGGCCCGGCTGTCCCGCCGCTGGCAGCGGGACGTGCGCTGGAGCCCGTACGCCTTCGTCTCGCCCTTCTTCCTGCTGTTCCTCGCGTTCGGCCTGTTCCCGCTGCTCTACACCGGCTGGGCCTCGCTGCACACCGTGGAACTGACCGCCCCCACCGACATGAGCTGGGCGGGGCTGCGCAACTACACACGGATCTTCGACGACGAGTTCTTCTGGAACGCGGCGAAGAACACGCTGATCATCGGAATCATCTCGACCGTCCCGCAGCTGATGATGGCGCTGGGCATCGCGCACATCCTCAACTACAAGCTCCGTGCCTCGACGTTCTACCGGGTCGTGATGCTCGCCCCGTACGCCACGTCGATCGCCGCCGCCACCCTGGTCTTCGTGCTGCTCTTCGGCCGCGACTACGGAATGATCAACTGGTTCCTGGGGATGCTCGGCTTCGACCACATCGACTGGCAGAACGGTACGTGGTACTCGAAGATCGCCGTGTCGACCATCGTCATCTGGCGCTGGACCGGCTACAACGCGCTGATCTACCTCGCCGCGATGCAGGCGATCCCGCAGGACCTGTACGAGTCGGCCGCCCTCGACGGAGCCAGCCGCTGGAAGCAGTTCATCCATGTGACGCTGCCGTCGTTGCGCCCGACGATCCTCTTCACCGTCGTCGTCTCGACGATCGGAGCCTCGCAGCTCTTCGCCGAGCCACTGCTGTTCGACGCCAACAAGGGCGCGTCCGGCGGCTCCCAGCACCAGTTCCAGACGCTCGGCCTCTACCTGTACGAGCAGGGCTGGGTGAACCAGCACCTGGGCCGCGCCTCAGCGATCGCCTGGACGATGTTCCTGATCCTCATCGTGGTCGGAATCATCAACTACGTCATCTCGCGCCGGCTGCGCGCCAGTAGTTAGGAGACCGGCCGTGACGACGACAATCACCAAACCCCCGGCCGACGCGGTCCCCGAGCCGCCGAAGAACGGACGGGGCAGGCGCGGGCCGAAGGCTGCACGCGCCGGCGGGCAGCACCACGGCGGGCCCGTCGCGTACATCATCCTCATCGCGTTCACCCTGATCTCGCTGTTCCCGCTGTTCTGGACGGCGGTCGCGGCATCGCGGGACAACGCGCGGCTGGCGGAGACCCCGCCGCCGTTCTGGTTCGGCGCGAACCTCTTCGACAAGCTCGAAGTGGCCTGGGAGGACGCCAATCTGGGCGAGGCGTTCCTCAACACGACGATCGTGGCGGGCATTTCGTCGCTCACCATCGTCTTCCTCTCCACGATCGCCGGCTTCGCCTTCGCCAAGCTGCGCTTCCGGGGCCGGGGCGCCATGATGCTGATCGTGATCGGCACGATGATGGTGCCGCCGCAGCTCCAGGTGATCCCGCTGTACATGATGGTCGCCAAGCTCGACTGGACCGACCAGCTCCAGGCAGTGATCCTGCCGTCCCTGGTCAGCGCGTTCGGCGTGTTCTTCATGCGGCAGTACCTGCTGCAGGCGCTGCCCGACGAGATCATCGAGGCGGCCCGCGTCGACGGCGCGAGCAGCTGGCGCGTCATCTGGCACGTGGTGTTCCCGGCCGCGCGGCCGGCGATGGCCGTCCTGGGCATGCTGATGTTCGTCCAGACCTGGAACGACTTCCTGTGGCCGTTCCTCGTGCTGACCCAGCTGGGCAACCCGACCGTGCAGGTCGCGGTGGCCGGTCTGGGCCGCGGCTACACGCCCGACCAGGCCCTCATCATGGCGGGCGCGCTGCTCAGCACGTTGCCCCTGCTCCTGGTCTTCGCGATCTTCGGCAAGCAGATCGTGGGCGGCATCATGCAGGGCGCGGTCAAGGGCTGACGGCCCGCGCCGTCCGTACGTTCTCCAGGGGCCGGGTCACCGCCGCCTCGGCCCCTGTTCTCCCGTTGTTCCTCCCCCCACCCACCTCCGTCGGTCTCCACGACCACCTTGGGAGCGCTTCCATGCCTGAGCCCACCACGCCGGTGACCTTTCCTCCCGCCTTCCTCTGGGGCGCGGCCACCTCCGCCTACCAGATCGAGGGAGCCGTGCGGGAGGACGGCCGTACGCCCTCCATCTGGGACACCTTCAGCCATACGCCGGGCAAGACCGCCGGTGGCGAGACCGGTGACATCGCTGTCGACCACTACCACCGCTACCGCGACGACGTGGCGATGATGGCCGACCTGGGCCTCAACTCGTACCGCTTCTCCATCTCCTGGTCGCGGGTGCAGCCGACGGGCCGGGGCCCGGCGATCCAGCGCGGCCTGGACTTCTACCGGCGGCTGGTCGACGAGCTGCTGGAGAAGGGCATCAAGCCGGCCGTGACCCTCTACCACTGGGACCTCCCCCAGGAGTTGGAGGACGCGGGCGGCTGGCCCGAGCGGGACATCGTGCACCGCTTCGCCGAGTACGCGCGGATCGTCGGCGAGGCGCTGGGCGACCGGGTCGAGCAGTGGATCACGCTCAACGAGCCGTGGTGCACCGCGTTCCTGGGCTACGGCTCCGGGGTGCACGCGCCGGGCCGTACGGACCCGGTGGCGTCGCTGCGCGCGGCCCACCATCTGAACGTGGCGCACGGGCTGGGCGTCGCGGCGCTCCGCTCGGCGATGCCCGCCCGCAACTCGATCGCGGTGAGCCTGAACTCGTCGGTGGTGCGGCCGATCACGAACTCCCCCGAGGACGTGGCGGCGGCGAAGCGGATCGACGACCTCGCGAACGGTGTCTTCCACGGCCCGATGCTGCACGGGGCGTACCCGGAGAGCCTGTTCGCCTCGACCGCGTCGGTGACGGACTGGTCGTTCGTGCAGGACGGTGACGTGGCGACGGCCAACCAGCCGCTGGACGCGCTGGGGTTGAACTACTACACGCCCACGCTGGTGGGCGCGGCCGACGCCGACCTGAAGGGCCCCCGGGCGGACGGCCACGGGGCGAGCGAGCACTCGCCGTGGCCGGGCGCGGACGACGTCCTGTTCCACCAGACCCCGGGCGAGCGCACGGAGATGGGCTGGACCATCGACCCGACGGGCCTGCACGAGCTGATCATGCGGTACTCGCGGGAGGCTCCGGGGCTGCCGATGTACGTGACCGAGAACGGGGCCGCGTACGACGACAAGATGGACTCGGACGGCCGCGTCCACGACCCCGAGCGCATCGCCTACCTCCACGGCCACCTGCGCGCGGTCCGCCGCGCGATCGCCGAGGGGGCGGACGTCCGCGGCTACTACCTCTGGTCCCTCATGGACAACTTCGAGTGGGCGTACGGCTACGGGAAGCGGTTCGGCGCCGTGTACGTCGACTACGCCACCCTCACCCGTACACCGAAGTCGAGCGCGTACTGGTACGCCCAGGCCGCGAAGACGGGCGCGCTGCCGCCCCTGGTGACGACCTCGGCGTAACGGACCACAGGGCCGGGGGCTGGGGAGCCCCCTGGGGGAACGGGGGAGCGGGGGTCCGGGGCGCGGCGCGTATAGGGGAGCGCCGCGCCCCGGACGGCGGTGGTCAGAGCCGCCGGTAGTAGTGCGCCGTCGGGAAAAGGACGCAGCCGAGGCTCTCGTAGAGGGCGCGGGCGGGGGCGTGGAAGGTGTCGCCGCCGGTGCCGATCTCGACGAGTTCGGCACCGCGGCCGCGCAGGTCGGCGAAGGCGTGCTCGCACAGGGCGGTGCCCACGCGGTCGCCCCGGTGTGCCGCCTCCACGGCGAGCAGTGTGATCTCGGCGTGGTGGCGGGTGGGGCCGAGGCGCCAGGCGACGTAGCCGACGATGACGCCGTCGGCCTCGGCGACCGCGACGTACTTGTCCTGGTCCGGGTCGTGCAGGGTGGGGACCAGGGTGCGGTAGTCGTCACGCCAGTCGGCGTGCAGCGTGGCGAGGACGAGCCCGTCGAGCAGCGATCCGACGGAGTCCTCGAAGAACGGGCGGAACGTGTCGATGGTGAGCTCGGTCAGTCGGGCCAGGTCGTCCCGGACAAATGCGCGAATGAGCATGGAGTGGACCTCTCGGAACCTGAGGGAGGAAAAGGGCACCTCTGGCCCGCCGGTCATCCCCGATGCGCCGGTGGGCCGATCCTCAGTGGCGAGTACGCCAGGAAGCGAAGCACTCCATAAATGGCATGCTAGCGGCCTGCGAAGGGACAGGTCTCATGACTTTGCTGGTCGCCGCCGTCATCGTCCACGACCGGGACGCGGGGCGGGTCCTCCTGCTCCGGCGCGGCCAGAACGCCAGGTTCGCGCGGGGGAGATGGCATCTGCCGGTCGGCAAGAGCGAGCCCGGGGAGCCGATCACCCGGACCGCCGTGCGCGAGCTGTACGAGGAGACCGGGCTGACCGTGAAGCCGGAGGCGCTGGAGGTCGTGCACCTCGTCCACGCGGCCCGGGGTGTCGAGGCCCCCGACGGCTTCCTCACCGTCGTCTTCGTCGCCCACGAGTGGACGGGCGAGCCCGAGAACCGGGAACCGCACAAGCACTCCCAGGTCCGCTGGTTCGCCACCGACGCCCTCCCCGAGGACTTCGTGGAGGGAGACGCCGACGCGTTGCGCGGCTACCTCACCGACGGTCCCCGGATGTCCCTGTACGGCTGGGAGTGACCCTCGGGGGAATGGGGTGGCCGCAGCTCGTCGCCTCTTCCTTCACGGCACAGGGCCGCGCCCCCGGAGGAGCCGCGGCCCTGTGCCGTCGTGATCGGTGTCAGCGGGGTTCGCGGACGACCGCCACGTCCCCGGCCGGTACCGGCACGGTCGCCGGGGCGTCGGTCGGGGTGAGGGTCTTGCCCGTCAGCAGTTCGACAGACCCGGCGGCCACCTCGACCTCGGCGTCGTCGCCCCCGTGGTTGATCAGGAAGAGGTAGTCCGCGTCCGGCCCCCGGCGCAGTACCGCCTCCACCCCCTCGGGGGTCGTGCGCACCGAGCGCACTCCCGCTTCCTCGCCGATGCGGTTCAGGAGAGCGGCCAGGGTCGTCGGGTCCGGGCGGGTGGCCAGGTACCAGGCCGTGCCCGTGCCGTGGGTGTGGCGGGTGACGGCCGGGACCCCGCTCAGGGGGCCGGAGGTGTACGTCGTGATCGGCTCGGCGCCCGCCGGGGCCAGCCGTTCCGACCAGAGGGACGCCGTACCGCCGTCGCTCAGGCCCACCGTCTCCCCCGGCAGCAGGGGGAAGAGTTCGTCCGTGCGGACGCCCAGGGCCTCACGGAAGGCGCCCGGGTAACCGCCCAGCCGGACATGGCAGTTCTCGTCCACCGCGCCGCTGTGGAAGCCGACGGCCAGGGTGCCCCCGGCCTCCGCGAAACCGGTGAGGTTCGCCGCGCCCGCGTCGTCCACCAGGTACAGGCTCGGGGCCAGCACCAGTCGGTAGGCGGAGAGGTCGGCGTCGGGGCGTACGAAGTCCACCGCTACGCCCGAGCGCCACAGCGGCTCGTACCAGGCGCGGACCAGTTCCTGGAAGCGGAGTTCACCGCTCGGCTGGGACGGGAGTTCCAGCGCCCACCAGGCGCTCCAGTCCCAGACGATCGCCACCTCGGCCACGCCCGTGCTGCCCCGTACCTCCGCCAACGACCGCAGATCCGCGCCCAGTCGGACGACGTCCCGCCAGATCTGGCTGTCGGTGCCCGCGTGCGGCAGCATCGCGGAGTGCCACTGCTCGGCGCCCGCCTTGGCGGCCCGCCACTGGAAGTAGGCGATGCCGTCGGCGCCCCGCGCCACGTGGGAGAGCGCGTTGCGGCGCAGTTCGCCCGCCGTCTTGGCCCGGTTGACGGGCTGCCAGTTGACCGCGCCGGTGGAGTGTTCCATCAGCAGCCACGGGCTGCCGCCCGCCAAGGACCGCACCAGGTCGCCGCTCAGCGCGACGTCGATCTGCGACTCGGGGTCCGCCGACTGGAGGTAGTGGTCGTTGGAGACGATGTCCAGCTCCGGCGCCCAGCGCCAGTAGTCCAGCTTGTCGAAGTTGAACATCACCATGAAGTTGGTGGTGGCGGGGGTGGAGGGGGCCGCCTCCAGCAGCACCTCCCGCTCCGCCCTGCACAGCGACAGCAGCGCGTCGCTGCAGAAGCGGCGCCAGTCCAGCTGGTGGGTCGGGTTCGGGACCGCGCCCGTCGCGCGGGGCGGGATGATCTCGTCCCAGTCGTAGTACCACTGGCTCCAGAACGTCGTGCCCCAGGCGTCGTTGAGCGCCGCCAGGTCGTCGCCGTACTTCTCCCGCAGCCAGACCCGGAACGCCGCCGCGCTCGTGTCGCAGTGGCACTCGCCGTTGTGGCAGCCGTACTCGTTGTGGACGTGCCACATGACGACGGCCGGGTGGTCGGCGTACCGCTCGCCGAGGACGCGGGCGATCCGCAGGGCCGCCTCGCGGTAGGCGGGACTCGACGGGCAGAAGGTCTGGCGGCTGCCGTACGAGAGGGTGCGGCCGTCCCTGTCGACGGGCAGCGCCTCCGGGTGCGCGACGAAGAACCAGGCCGGCGGGGCCGCCGTCGGGGTCGCCAGGTCGGCGGCGATGCCGTTCTCGTGGAGCAGGGCGAGGATCTTGTCGAGGCGGGTGAAGTCGTACTCGCCCTCGCGCGGCTCCAGCAGCGCCCACGAGAAGATGTTGACGCTGACCATGTTCACGCCCGCCTCACGCATGAGGCGTACGTCCTCGGCCCAGACCTCCTCGGGCCACTGCTCGGGGTTGTAGTCCCCGCCGTAGGCGATGCCGGGGACCTTCAGTTCGCGCTTCATTCGGAGGCCTCCGCGCCCTTCGTCAGCAGTCGGCGCGTGGTCTCCACGCCCCAGGTGTCCAGTGAGAGCAGCCGGTCGCTCGACGCCATCAGGCCGCCCGTCGCCTCGACGTGGGCCGCCCAGCGCTCGCGGGTCTCCACGGCGGGGCGGGCCATCAGACAGTCGGGGTCGTTCACCCAGAGGCGGCCGTGCTGCCACTGGCGGCCCACGCCGGTGAACTCGGCGGGGTCCTGTCCGGGCTGGCTGTAGTCGTCCGCCTCGGGGCGGCGGTGCGGGGCCGTGTCGGGGCTGACCCGCATCGCGTCGAACAGGCCGATGGAGGGGAGGATCGGCGCCCCGCAGCCCAGGAGGTAGGCCTCGGGGCCGATGGCGGAGCGGATCAGCTCGATGCCCTGGCGGTACGCCGTGAGGGCGTCCACGGAGGCGTGGCGAACGCCGTCCAGCGCGCCCGCGTAGAGGAAGTCGACCTTGAAGTAGTCGTAGCCCTCGGCGCGCAGGGTGGTGAAGACCTCGGTGAGGTACGCCGCCGCGTCGGGGTGGGTGGTGTCGAGGACGTACAGGTCGTGGCCCCAGTTGCGGCCGGCGTGCGTGAAGCCGCCGCTCTCGTCGCGCACCAGCCACTCGGGGTGCTCGGCGGCCAGCGCGCTGGACGGGTCCACGAGGAAGGGGGCCGTCCAGATGCCGGCGCGCCGGCCCCTGGCCCGGATCACCTCCGCGACGCCCGCGCGGGAGCGGAAGCGGCCGGAGAGGGTGAGCCAGTCGCCCAGGGCCTTCTGGTAGCCGTCGTCGATCTGGACGACGTCGACGGGGAGGTCGAGGGTGTCCATCGCACGGAGGTTCTCGTGGATGTCGTCCTCGGTGACGGAGGTGAAGTACTCGTACCAGGAGCACCAGACGGTGGGGGCTGGGCGGGGGGCCGCGAGGCCGAGGCCCGCCGCCCACTCGCCCAGCACCGCCTGGATGTCCGTGCCGGTCCACTCCTTCACCGGGCCGTCGGCGCTGACCTCGGCGATCCCGTCCCGCACCACCAGGCGGACGGACGGGACCTCGTGCACGGGGTCGGGGGCGGCCCACAGGCGGACGGGTGTGCCGTCGCCCGGGTCGAGGGCCAGCAGGCCCTCGCCCTGGAAGGTGTCGGCGGGGACGGTGACCCCGGGCCGGTAGCAGACGGTCGCCCAGTTGTCGTCGGTCGGGCGGTACGGGGTCGCGTCGAGGGCGTAGGAGCCGCTGGGGCTCCAGGACTGCCAGCCCTCCTCGTGGACCCGTGCCGTACTGGTGTCCACGGGCACGGAGGCCACGTGGGTGAAGGGGTGGTGCACGGAGCTTCTCTTTCGAAAGGTGGACCGCCGGAGGGGCCGGCCCGTGCAAGGGGCCGGCGCGGATGCTGTCAGCCCTTGTTGGCGCCCAGGGTCAGACCGCTGACGAACTGCCGCTGGAGCGCGAAGTACACGATCAGCGTGGGGATCGCGGTGAGCAGGGCACCGGCGGCGACCAGGTTGGGGTCGGTGAAGTACTGGCCGGAGAGGTTGTTCAGGGCCGAGGTGATCGGCATGTTCTCGCCGGTGGAGATCAGCACGAGGGCCCAGAAGAAGTCGTTGTAGATCCAGATGGAGAGCAGGGTCGCCAGGGCGGCCATCGCGGGCTTGCACAGCGGCAGCACGATCTGCCAGTACAGGCGCCACACGGACGCGCCGTCGACGAGCGCGGCCTCGGTCAGCTCGTGCGGCAGGGAGCGCATGTAGTTGCTGAGCACGAAGGCGCAGAACCCGGACTGGAAGGCCACGTGGATGAGGACCAGGCCGAGCGCGGAGTCGTAGAGCTTGCCGCTCATCGTGATGCCGGGGATGTCGATGAGCAGGTACAGACGGTACAGCGGCGTGATGATGACCTGCTGCGGGAGCAGGTTGCCCGCGGTGAAGACCAGCAGCAGGAAGAGGTTGATCCGGAAGTCGAAGCGGCTGACGTAGAAGGCGACCATCGACGACAAAAACAGCGTCAGCAGCACCGCCGGGACGGCGATGATGAGGGTGTTCACGAAGTAGTGCGTCATCTCCGACTGGGTGAACGCGTTCGTGAAGTTCTCGAAGCTGAGCTTGTCGGGCCAGGAGACGTAGCCCTTCTCGGAGGTCTCGCCGTAGGGCCGCATGGCCGCGTACAGCGCCCACAGCAGGGGTGCGAGCCAGGCCAGCGCCGCGCCGGCGAGGAAGAGGTGCAGCAGGACGCGGGCGGGGCGGACGGGCGTGCGCTCCTTGCCAGCGGCGGTCGCGGCGGTGGTGTCGACGGTGGTGCTCACGCTTGCCGCTCCTTCCGGAAGGTCGCGATCAGGTAGGGGATGATCACGGCGAGGGAGATCACCAGCAGGACGACGGCGATGGCCGAGCCGTACCCGATGCGGCTGGACTCTCCGATGATGTTGTTGGTGACGAGGATGGAGAGCAGTTCGGTGCCCTCGGCGCCCTTGTTGAAGACGAAGACGAGGTCGAAGGCGCGCAGGGCCTCGATGATGGTGACGACCAGGACGACCGTGTTCGTGGGGCGCAGGGTGGGGAAGATGACGTTCTTGAACGTCTGCCATTCATTCGCGCCGTCCAGGGCGGAGGCCTCGCGCAGGGAGGGGTCGACGCCCTTGAGGCCGGCCAGGTAGAGGATCATCATGTAGCCGGCGTGGCGCCAGGACGCGGCGATCAGGATGGCCCACAGGTTGAGGTCGGGGTCGCCGATCCAGTCGATGTAGTGGCCCGGTTCATTGGCGCCGATGAGGCTGTTGATCAGGCCGGTGTCGGGGTTGTAGATCAGCTGCCAGACGAAGCCGATGACCGCGAGCGACATCACGACGGGCAGGAAGAAGGCCGTCTGGTACACGCGGCTGAACCGGATGTTCTTGTCCAGTTGCACGGCGAGGAACAGGCCGAGCGGCGTGGGGATCAGGATGAGCACGACGAACCAGACGATGTTGTGCTCGACGGCGGGCCAGAACTGCGGGTTGTTGGTGAACAGCTCCTTGAAGTTGTCCAGCCCGACCCACTTGATCGAGTCGAAGCCGATGCCGTCCCAGGTGGTGAAGGCCAGCGCGATCGAGGCGAGGGCCGTCACCCAGACGAGGGCGACGTGCAGGAACGTCGGCAGACCCGCCATCAGGCCCAGCGTGAGCCGGTCGCGGCGGGTGAGGAGCCGCCGGTGTCCCTGGGACACCTTGGTGGCGGTCCTGGCGGTCTTTGTGGCAGGGCCGGAGCCCGGAGGCGGCGTGGCCGCCTCCGGGCTCTCGGTGGGGGTGGTCGTCATGTCAGGAGGTCATCCAGTCGTGAGGACGGTCGGTCGTCAGGACGGTCGGTCGTCAGGACGGTCGGTCGTCAGGACGCGAAGATCGTCTTCTTCTGCCGCTCGATGGACGAGAGCAGGCTGTCGACGCCCTTGGGGTCACGGATGAACTTCTGCAGCGCCGGCTGCATCACCGTGGAGGTGAAGTCGGGGCGGCTGTCGCGGTCCATGAACTGGGTGAGGCTCTTGGCGCCCGAGATCATGTCGTACGCCTTCTTCTGCAGCGGCGAGTACGAGGAGGTGTCGGCCTTGGTGGAGGCGGCCACCACGTTCGGGTCGGCCTTGAGGTAGATCTGCTCGGCCTCGGGGGTGCCGAGGAACTCCATGAGCTTGACGGCGCCGGCCTTGTTCTTCGGGGACTTGCTCATCATGAAGCCGTCGGTGGGGGCCTCGACGGTGTCCTGGCCGTACGCCGGGTCGATCTCCGGGAAGGCGAAGAAGTCGAGGTCGTCGAGGTCGGCCTTGTTGGTGAACTGCTGGCCCACGAAGGTGCCCAGCAGGTACATGCCCGCCTTCTTCGACGCCAGGGTCTGCGCGGCGTCCTGCCAGGTGCGGCCGACGGCGCCCTCCTGGTGGTACGGCAGCAGCTCGGCCCACAGGTCGAAGACCTTGCGCACCTTGGCGTCCGTCCACGACGCCTTGCCCGCCATCAGCTCGACGTGGAAGTCGTAGCCGTTGGTGCGGAAGTTGATCTGGTCGAAGGTGCCGAGCGCGGGCCAGGCGTCCTTGTCACCGAAGGCGATCGGGACGAGCTTGTCCTTCTGCATCTGCTTGCACAGGGCGATCAGCTGGTCCCACGTGGTGGGAACCTCGTAGCCCTTCTCCTGGAAGACGCTCTTGCGGTAGAAGAGCGCCCAGGGGTACGTGTACAGCGGCACGAAGTAGTACTTGCCGTCCTCGCCCTTGCTGAGGCCCTTCATCGCCTCCGGGAAGTTGCCCCCGATCTTGTCCCACACGTCGTCGATCGGGGTGGCCAGGCCCTTGGCCGCGAAGAACTGCATGCGGTAGCCCGCGAACCAGTGGAACACGTCGTCCGGCGTGCCCTGCAGGTAGGAGTTGATCTGCTCCTGGAACGTGTTGTGGTCCTTGGTGTTCACGTCGACCGTGAGCCCGGACTGCTTCTTGAAGGCCGCGTAGATCTCGGCGAACGCCTTCTTCGGCACCGCGTCCGACGCGTTGGAGCCGACAGTGACGGTCTTCGAGTCCGCGGCGCCGCCACCGCTGCCGCCACAGGCGCTGAGCAGGGGGACTCCAGCGCCGAGTGCCGCGGCCCCGCCCATGCCGCGCAGCAGGGTGCGGCGGCTCGTGCCGGGGACGGAGAGACCGGAAGGTGTGAGATGCATGTACGGCTCCCTGGGGGACAGGTGGTTCGGTCTCAATGGCCCTCGCCGGCTACTGATCGAAAACAATCAGAAACCAACTCGACCGAACACGGTGGCCGCCATAACAGCTCTATGTCATGTCATGAGTCAAGACTTCTTGTCCCCCTTTGTTGAAACGTAATCCCTGGTTGTCGAAACGTGACCGACACAGACGGCGGTCACACCATCGGCGGGGGCTACCCATGTACGCCCCAGTGACTACACAAGATCAGCCGAAGAGAGCAGGCGGTCCGCTCAGATCGCCGGGTACAGCGTCGCCTCGCCCAGGACCCGGATACCGGTCTCGTCGCCCGGCCGCACCTGCAGCGGGCCCGCGACACGGACGTCGACCGGGGAGTCGTGCCCGTCGACGGCGACGGTGACCATGGCGTCGTGGCCGTGGAAGCGGACGTCGGTGACCGTGCCCCGCGCCGCTCCCTCGGCGGCCGGCCCGGTGAGGACGAGCTGTTCCGGGCGGAGCAGGAGCGTCCCGGCGCGAAGGCCCTGCGGCGGGGCGGCGAGCGGGACGGCGCCGAGCACGGTGCGGGCCGTGCCGTCGCCGTTCACGGTGGCGGGGAGCACCACCGCCTCGCCGACGAAGCGCGCGACCCAGGGGTCGGCCGGGCGCCGGTAGAGATCCTGCGGGGTGTCGCACTGGGCGACCCGGCCGTCGCGTACGACGGCGACGAGGTCGGCGGTGGAGAGGGCTTCCTGCTGGTCGTGCGTGACGAGGAGCGCCGTGGCCCCGGTCGCCCGCAGCGCGGCGCGCACGTCGGCCCGGACCCCGGCCCGCAGCGCGCTGTCGAGGGCGTTGAACGGCTCGTCCAGCAGCACGAGCCGGGGGCGGGGGGCGAGGGCCCGGGCGAGGGCCACGCGCTGCTGCTGGCCACCGGAGAGTTCGTGCGGCATCCGGTCGCCGTATCCGGCCAGGCCGACCAGTTCCAGGAGTTCCTCGGTGCGGTGCCGCCGTTCCCCCCGGGCCAGGCCCGTGAGCCCGAAGGCCACGTTCCGCGCCACACTCAGGTGCGGGAAGAGGGCGCCCTCCTGCGGCACGATGCCGATACGGCGCCGCTCGGGCGGCAGGTGGACACCGGGACCGGTCAGGACCCGGCCGCCGAGCCGGATGGTTCCCGCGTCGGCCCGCAGGAACCCGGCGACGATGCGCAGCAGGGTCGTCTTGCCGCATCCGGAGGGGCCGAGGACGGCCGCCAGCGCGCCCGCGGGGACGGTGAGCCGGAGGCCACGCAGGACCGGGTCCCCGGCCGCGTAGGACTTCGCGAGCCCGTCGACGTACAGCTCGTTGGCGTGCGGCTCGTCGGCCTGCGGCTCGGCCACATGTGTCTCGGTCGCCTGTGTCTCGGTCGCCTGTGTCTCGGTCGCATGCGGCTTGTTCATGTTCGGTGCCTCCCCAGCAGGTACGAAGGCACGGCGGCCAACAGGATGAGTGCGGCGGCATAGGGGGCGGCCGCCGCGAAGGAACCCGCTCCCGTCTCGGTCCAGAGGCGGGTGGCGAGGGTGTCCATGCCAGTGGGGCGCAGGAGCAGGGTCGCCGGGAGTTCCTTCATACAGACGACGAAGGTGAGCGCGGCCCCGGCGGCGACACCGGGCGCGGCCAGCGGGACGGTGACCTCGCGCAGGACCTGCCAGGGGCGACGGCCGAGGGAGCGGGCCACGTCGTCCAGGACGGGTGGGGCCTGCAGCACGGCGGCCCGGGTGGCGGCCACCGCGATCGGGAGGAAGAGGACCGCGTACGCACAGACCAGCAGGGGGAGTTGCTGGTAGAGGGGGTAGGCGTAGCGGACGGCGAAGAAGACCAGGGAGAGGGCGACCGTGATGCCGGGGAGGGCGTGCCCGGCGTACGCGGCCTGTTCCAGGAGCCGGGCGCCGCGACCCCGGTGCCGGGCGGCGATCACGCCGACGGGCAGGGCGAGGGCGGTGGTGAGGGCGGCGCCCGCCGCCGCGACGCCGAGTGTGGCCCAGGCCGTTTCGGTGAGGCCGCCCAGGTCCCAGGTGGCGGAGGAGCCGACGGTGAGCCAGTAGCCGAGGGTGCCGAGCGGGAAGGCGACAGCCATGGCGACCACCACGCCGCACCACACCAGCGCGAGCGGCTTCCAACGGCCCAGCGGCACGGGGGCGGCCGGGCGAGCCGTTCCGCCGCCGGTCCTGGCGTGTCCCGCGCGGCCGCGCGTACGGGCCTCGGCGGCGACCAGGGCCACCGTCATCACCACCAGGACGACGCTGAGCGCGGCGGCGGGGGTGCGGTCGAAGGAGGCGCGGTAGGAGGTGTGGATGGCCCGGGTGAAGGTGTCGTACCGCATGAGGGAGACCGCGCCGAAGTCGGAGAGCACGTACAGCGCGACGAGCAGCGCCCCGCCCGCCGCCGCCGGGCGCAGCTGCGGGAGGGTGACCCGGAGGAACGTACGGAGTGGGCCGTGCCCGAGGGAGCGTGCGGCTTCCTCCTGTGCCGGGTCGATGCCCCTGAGCGCCGCCGCGACCGGCAGCTGCACGTACGGGAAGCTGACCAGCGTCAGGGCGAGCGCGGCGCCGCCGAACCCGGCCAGGTCCGGCTCGGCCGACAGCCAGGTGAAGGCGGCCACATAGCTGGGCACGGCCAGTGGCAGCGTGGCGGCGATCGACCAGACGCGGGCGCCCGGTAGCGCCGCACGTACGGTCAGCCAGGCCATCGAGACACCCAGCACCACACACGCCACCACGACCACTGCGGTCAGGCCCAGACTGCGGCCGAGGAGGCCGAGCGTCCGCTCGTCGGCGACGACCTCCCAGGCGAAGGCGGGGCCGCGTTCGAGCGCGCGGACGGCGAGGTAGCCGAGCGGGAGCAGCGCGAAGAGGGCTGCCGCACAGGCGGGGACGAGCAGGACCAGGGGCGGTCTGCGGTCCGCCCCGCGTCCGGCGAAGCCTGCCGCCGGACGCGGGACGGACCGCAGGGCGGCTCCCGGACGCTGGGCGACTCCCGAATGCGGAGCGGCTTCAGGACGCGGGGCGGCTCCCGGACCCGGGGCGGCTCCCGGACCCGGGGCAGTTCCCGGACCCGGGGCAGCTCCCGGACCCGGGGCAGCTTCAGGCGTGTCCACTGCCGGTCAGACCAGCCCGACGTCCTGGAGCATCGCCAGCGTCTCCTGGAGGGACTCCAGCTTGCCGAGGTCGATGTCGGGCGATTCGAGCGACTCGAACGGGGGCAGCCCCTCGACGGTGCTGGTGACACCCGCGGCCAGCGGATACTCCTTCGTCGTGTCCGCGAAGTAGGTCTGCGCCTTCTCGGACAACAGGTAGTCCACGGCCTTCCGGGCGGTCGCCTTCTGCTCACCGCTGTCGGCGAGGATGCCGGCGCCGGCCACGTTGATCAGCGCGCCGGGGTCCTCGCCGGGCAGGAAGTGCAGCTTGGCGTCGACTTCGTCCTCACCTTTCTCGGCGACCCGCTCGTACCAGTAGTAGTGGTTGACCAGGCCGAGGGAGACCTCACCGGCCTCGACGGCGTCGAGGGTGGCGAGGTTGTGGGCGTAGGTCTTGGCACCGTTGGCCTTCAGGTCCTCCAGCCACTTCCGGGTCGCGTCGTCGCCCTCCAGGACGCGCATGCCGGTGACGAACGCCTGGAAGGAGGCGTTGGTGGGCGCGAAGCCGACCTTGCCCTTCCACTCGGGCTTCACCACGTCGTGGACGCTGTCCGGGACCTCGTCCGCGGCCACGTCGTCAGGGTTGTACGCGATGACGCGGACGCGTCCCGACAGGCCCACCCAGTCGCCCTCACTGCTCCGGTAGGCCTTGTCGACCTTGTCGAGGGTGCTCTGCGGCAGCTTCGCCAGCATGCCCTCCCTGGAGAGCGCGCCGAGCGCCCCGGCGTCCTGGGAGAAGAACAGCCCGGCCTTGGTGCGGTCACCCTCCTCCAGGATCTGCGCGGCGAGCTCCGCGCTGTCGCCGTAGCGCACCTCCACATCGGCGCCGACGGCCTTCTCCAGCTGGTCCAGGATCGGCTTGACCAGCTTCTCGTTGCGGCCGGAGTAGATGACGAGGGCGGCGTCACCGTCGCCCCCCGATCCACTGTCGTCGTTGTCGTCGGAACCGCACGCGGCGAGTGCGGGGAGCAGCAGACCGGCCGCGAGGAGCGCAGAGATCCGGCCAGCCAGAGGGCGTCGCATGTAGGTGCCTTCCTGCGTAGCTCGCCGCTACGCCGCAGGTCGCGTCGTTGGTCAGCGAGTGGCGAAGTGACGCTTTTTAGCCAACTGTGAACATGCTATGAATAAGGTAAAGCTTGCCTAAGCGTCAAGGGAAATGTGCTACCCGCGGACGCCGTCGCGGAAAGGCCGCGCCCTGTGATCCACTCCACCGGACCCGTGCGGGTCCCGTCCGGTAGCCCGGCTGCCCCGGCTCCGCGCCCCACCCCGGTACCGTTCCCGAGGCCGCCCGTGGGAGCGCGTGCGGTGCCCTTCGCCCGCGACCTCGCGGCGCACGGCGACCGTGTCGCCCTCCACACCCCCGCGGGTGAGGTCACCTACCGGGCCCTCGCCGAGCGCGTCGCGGCCACCGCCGAACGACTCGGCCCCGTACGACGACTGGTGCTGCTGGCGGGGGCCAACCGCGCGGGCGCGCTGGTCACCCACCTGGCCGCCCTCTCCGCCGGCCACCCGGTGCTCCTCGTCCCCGGTGACAGCGACCACGGCATCGCCTCCCTCACGGCCGCATACGCCCCGGACGTGGTGGCACGTCCGGACGCCGACGGCGCCTGGACGCTCGACGAGCGCCACCCCGGCACCGCCCACACCCTCCATCCCGACCTCGCCCTCCTGCTGAGCACCTCCGGCTCGACGGGCGCGCCCAAACTCGTACGGCTCTCGCACGAGAACGTGCAGGCCAACGCCGAGTCCATCGCCACCTACCTCGGCATCACCCACACCGATCGGGCGGCCACCACGCTCCCGATGCACTACTGCTACGGCCTCTCCGTCATCCACAGCCATCTGCTGCGCGGCGCCGGACTGCTCCTCACCGAGCGGTCGGTCGCGGACGACGCCTTCTGGACCGAGTTCCGCGCCGCCCGCGCCACTTCGCTCGCCGGGGTGCCGTACACCTTCGATCTCCTCGACCGGATCGGCTTCGAGGGGATGGAGCTGCCGCACCTGCGCCGCGTCACCCAGGCCGGGGGGCGGCTCGCGCCCGAACGCGTCGCCCGGTACGCCGAGTTGGGACAGCGCTCCGGCTGGGACCTGTTCGCCATGTACGGCCAGACGGAGGCGACGGCCCGCATGGCCTACCTCCCGCCCCACCTGGCCGCCACCCGCCCGGAGGCCGTCGGAATCCCGATACCCGGCGGCTCTTTCCGCCTGCATCCGCTCCACGGCGACGGATCGGAGGTGGGAGGGGCGGGAGAGGCGGGAGAGGTGAGAGACGTCAGTGACGCCGACCACGGCCCGGATGTGGGCGAGCTGGTGTACTCGGGCCCCAACGTGATGCTGGGCTATGCCGACAGCCCCGCCGATCTCTCCCTCGGCCGCACCATCACCGAACTCCACACCGGTGACCTCGCCCGGCGCGCCTCCGACGGCCTCTACGAGATCGTCGGCCGCCGCAGCCGCTTCGCGAAGATCCGCGGCCTGCGCATCGACCCCCAGCGCGTCGAAGCGGCACTGGAACGGCACGGCGTGAAGGCCTACTGCACCGGCGACGGCGACGAGTTGGCGATCACCGCCACCGGCACCACCGCCGACGAGCCCCGCCTCCGGCGCCTGGCGGCGGAGTCCTGCGGCATCCCACCCCGAGCCGTCCGTCTCCGCGCCCTCCCCGAAGCCGAACTCCCCCGTCTGACGACCGGCAAGCCCGACTACGCGGCGGTACGCCGCCTGACCCGCCCTCCGACAGCGGCGTCCAGGACGGCGACGCAGTCCGCTACAGCACCGGCGCACCCCGCGGACGGCGGGCGCAGCAGGGGCGAAGGACGCCGCACGGACGACTTGCGCGCCCTCTATGCCGAGGTCCTCGACCGCACCGACGTCACCGAGGACAGCACCTTCGTCGGCCTCGGCGGCGACTCCCTCTGCTACGTCGAGATGTCCCTCCGCCTGGAGGAGGCACTCGGCACCCTCCCACCCGACTGGCACGCCCGCCCGATCCGCGACCTGCGCCCGCCTACGCCCTCAGCCTCGGCCGAGCAGCAGCGGGCTCCCGTCCCCGGCCGAACCCGCCGCACCCTGGAAACCGGCATCGCCCTGCGCGCCATCGGCATCGTCCTGGTGGTCGGCTCCCACATCCAGCTCTTCACCCTCCAGGGAGCCGCCCACATCCTCATCGGCGTCGCGGGCCACAACTTCGCCCGCTTCCACCTCACCGACGCCGAACACCGTCGGCGCGTACGACACCTGTGGCGAAGCATCGCCCGTATCGCCGTACCCAGCGCGGCCTGGATCACCTGTGCGGTCGCCGTGACGGGCCTCTACGACCCCGCCAACGCCCTTCTCCTCAACAGCCTCGTCGACCAGGGCCCCGAGCGCCACGAGTGGCACTACTGGTTCATCGAGGCGCTCCTGTACTTCCTGGTCGGCCTGGCCGTGCTGATGGCCTTCCCCCTACTGGACCGCATGGAGCGCCGTCGCACGTTCGGCGTGCCCCTCGTCCTGCTGGCCATCGGTCTTCTCTGCCGCTACGACCTGCCCGACCTGGCCCCCGCCCGCTTCCACCTCGGCCCCACGGTGGTCTTCTGGCTCTTCGCCCTGGGCTGGGCGGCGGCCCGGGCGAGCACAGCCTGGCAACGCCGGCTCCTGACGGCGACCCTCCTGCTCGCCACCCCCGGACTCTTCCCGCCGGACCAACATCTGCGAACGGCTCTGGTGATCGCCGGCCTGACCCTGCTGATCTGGGTCCCCACCCTCCCCAGCCTCGGCCCCCTCAACCGCCTCGCCGGCCTGCTCGCCGGCAGCTCCCTCTACATCTACCTGACCCACTTCCAGGTCTACCCCCATCTCCAACACGACTTCCCCGCCCTCGCCCTCCTCGCCTCCCTCGCGGTGGGCATCGGATACGCGGCGGTAGCCACGCGGGGGATGCGTGCGGTGCGTCGGCTGTGACCGGCCGGGGCAGGAACTCGCCCTCCTCCGCCGGTGGACAGCGGTCTCGGAACGACCACCCACGACGGCCACCGGAAGCGGCGCCCGCTGAACCGACGACTGGGCGGACTACTTGAAGGCCGAGGCCAAGCCGGTGTGTCCGCGCCGCCGCATCGACCCCCGATGCCCCCTCCTCGCTGTCGCCCGCCCGTCCCCACCGCCCAGTTGGATCCAGATCCGCACCTCGGTCCCGCCCAGCACCGACGACCCGATGCGCACATCGCCGCCGGTCGACTCGGCGAGGCGGCGCACGATGTCGAGGCCCAGACCGGTCGAGCCGTCGCTGCCGGAGCCCCGGCCCCGGGCCATCGCGGCCTCGGGATCGGCGATGCCCGGACCGGCGTCGGAGACGAGAACGATCACCGCGTCCTCGCCGTTGTGGACGTCGACCGCGAACGCCGTGCCCTGCGCCGTGTGCCGGAAGACATTGCCGAGGAGGGCGTCCAGGGCGGCGGCGAGGTCGGTCCGGGCCACGGGTATGCGGGCCGGGCGCTCGACCCCGGCCACCCGCCACTTGCGGCCCTCGTCCTCGGCGAGCGCCGACCAGAACGCCATCCGCTCCCGGACCACCTCAGCCGCGTCGCACCCGGCGCCGGGCCCGGCCACCACCGTCTGTGGCTTGGCCTCCCGTGCCGTACGGATGATCGTGTCGACCTCCCGCTCCAGCTGCTCGACCGCCGCCCGTGTCTGCTCGGCGGCCGGTCCGTCGCCGAGCGAGGCCGCGTTGAGCCGCAGCACGGTCAGCGGTGTGCGCAGCCGGTGCGACAGGTCCGCCGCCAGCTCCCGTTCGTTCGCCAGCAACCCCACCACCTGGTCCGCCATCGCGTTGAACGCCACCGCCGCCAGCCGCAGTTCCTTCGGCCCCTTCTCCGGCACCCGTGCGCCCAGCCGCCCCTCCCCCAGTTCCCGCGCGCTCTCGACCAACCGCTGCGCGGGCCGGACCATCCGCACCCCGAGCCGGTCGGCCACCGCGACCGAACCGACGATCAGCAGCGCGCCCACTCCCGCGAGCACCGCCCACGCCGTGGCGACCCCGTTGCTCACCTCCGACTCGGGCACATACACCTCGACGACCGCTATCTCCCCGGAGCTGAGCGCGGTGGGCTGCAGCAGCGTGGACCCGCCCGGCACCTCGGTGGTCGAGGCACGGCCCAGCTTCCGCACGGTCGCGATGTCCTCGTCCGAGGCGCGCTGCCGGCCGAGGTCGAGCGCGGCGGACCCCGCGCCGTCCGCCGGCAGGTGCACCGCCATCCCGTCGTCCGACCCGGCCGAGGCGACGACCCGCTCCAACTGCTCCCGGTCGGTGGTGATGGAGAGCGCCGGGGCGATCGCTGCCGCCTCCCGTTCGGCGCCCGAGAACGCCCGGTCCCGCGCCATCTCCCTGACGACCAGCCCGAGCGGCACCGCGAAGGCCACCACGACCATCGCCGTCACCGCCACACACACCTTGACCAGCGCCCACCTCATGGCCGCGCCCCCGCCCCCGGCGGCTCCAGCTTCACCCCGACACCCCGCAGCGTGTGCAGATAGCGGGGCTGCGCCGCCGTCTCCCCCAACTTCCGGCGCAGCCAGGACAGATGCACATCGATGGTCTGGTCGTCGCCGTACGACTGCTGCCAGACCTCCGCCAGCAGCTCCTTGCGCGCGACGACGACACCGGGCCGGCCGGCGAGGAACGCGAGCAGGTCGAACTCGCGCCGGGTGAGGTCGAGTCGTACGCCGTCCAGCTCGGCCTGGCGGCGCAGCGGGTCGATCGCGAGGCCGCCGACCCGGAGCACCGTGGACGGGGGCGCCTCGCCGCCGAAGGCGCGGGAGCGGCGCAGCACGGCCGCCATCCGGGCGGACAGGTGCTCGACCGAGAACGGCTTGGTCAGGTAGTCGTCCGCGCCCGCGTTCAGCAGCCGCACGATCTCCGACTCGTCGTCCCGCGCGGTCGCGATGATCACCGGGACGTCCGTGATGCCGCGCAGCATCTTCAGTGCCTCCGAGCCGTCGAGGTCGGGCAGCCCGAGGTCGAGGATGACCACGTCGAAGCGGACATGCGCGACCTCGCGCAGCGCCTCCAGCGCCGTACCGACGCTGCGCACGGTGTGGGCGGCGTCCGTCAGATGCCTGATCAGCGCCGAGCGTACGAACTGGTCGTCCTCGACCACGAGCACACTTGCCATGCGCCGCACCGTACGCCAAACGGGAGAGGCCGGTCGGGGCCTGTGGACAACTCGTCCGTCCACGACACCACCGGGGCGCGTGGGGCAGTATGGCCACGATGCGCAGAGGACTCCTACACGTACTGGCCTGGCTGCTCGCCACGGGCGCGGCGGTCACGGTGACGTGGTGGGGCGTCCACACGGTGATGGCCGGCACCGCCTACGACCCGCCTCGCGCGCTGCCCATCACGGCCGCCGACGCCCAGGCCCAGGGCGGGCCCGCGCCGGCCACGCCGTCCCCGCTCCCGGAGCCGTCGCGCAGCGCCGGGGAACGGAAGGAGAGCAGCGGCGACGAGCCGTCCCCGACTCCGTCCGAACCCGCGAAGTCCGCGCAGCCCGGCCCCCGTCCGGGCACCGACGCCCCGGCCGACTCGGCCGGATCGGCCGACTCCGGTGGCTCGGGTGACTCCGGTGGCTCGGGTGAGGTCAAGGCCTACGACACCGAGGGCGGCCGGGTGGTCTTCTCGCTCGGCGAGGAGTACGCGACCCTCGTCTCCGCGACGCCCGGCTCGGGTTGGTCGATGCAGGTGTGGAAGACCGAGACGTGGATCCGGGTCGACTTCGCCGCCGGTGCGGACCGGGTGTCGGTGTTCTGCACCTGGCACGACAGCGCGCCCCGGGTGGACGTCCAGAACTTCTGAGGGTCTCGGGGAGCGGTGCTCTCAGCGGAACACCGACGACGGCGGCGCCGGTGAGGCGGTAGCCGCCGCGTCCGTCACCGGCACCGCTCCGCCCGTGAAGTCGGCGAGCGCGCGGCCGTCTTCGACACGGCCGGGGTGCGGGTCGGAGGCGGCGCGGCGGGTCAGTTCGGCGATCGGGAGCGGTTGGTCGGAGGCGACGAGCACCGCGTTGCCGAAACGTTTGCCCCGCAGCACGGTCGGGTCGGCGACCAGCGCCAGTTCGGGGAAGACGACGGCCGCGGTGGCGATCTGGGCGCGCAGATGGGCCAGCGGCGGGCCGTCGGCGAGGTTGGCCGCGTAGCAACCGCCCGGCTTCACCACCCGCCGTACGTCGGTGAGGAACTCCGTCGACGTCAGGTGCGCCGGGGTGCGCGCCGCGCTGAACACGTCCGCGATCACCAGGTCCGCCCACCCGTCGGGCACCTTGGCGAGCCCCTCGCGCGCGTCCGTCGACCGCACCCGTATCCGCGCGTTCGGGTCCAACGGCAGCTCCCGTCTGACGAGTTGGACGAGGGTGGCGTCGCGCTCGACGATCTGCTGGGTGGAGCGGGGGCGGGTGGCGGCGACGTACCGGGCGAGGGTGAAGGCGCCTCCGCCGAGATGCACGGCGTGCACGGGCCGTCCGGGCGGGGCGACCAGATCGATCACATGCCCGAGCCGCCGCTGATACTCGAAGGACAGATACGCCGGATCGTCGAGATCCACGTGCGACTGCGGCGCCCCGTCGACCAGCAACGTCCAGGCCCGGGAGCGCTCCCGATCCGGAAGCAGCTCGGCGAGTCCCCCGTCCACCTGCTCGACCACGGCGTCGGCATCCTGCCCGCGCCGCCCGCGCCCCTTCTTCGACCTGCCCACTCACCCATTATCGGCCCGGCCGGAGACAGTGGCGCCACATCGCCGGCACCCCTGGGGCGACGGCGCGCACCTCACCGAGACCTCACCGGCACCGCACCCGCATATCACCGGCAATTGTCGGCGGCCTCGATCAACCGCGCCGCCTCGCCGAGCGCGGCCCGCAGCACCGTCGGATCGGTCGCGAGGTCCGCCTCCCCCGGCGGCAGCAACCAGCCCGCACCCGGCGCGGGAGCCAGCACGGCCCCCCGGCCGTCGCTCTGCGTGCACGTGCTCCCCGGCACGTCCCACGCGTCCGCGGTACCGGGCGGCACCAGGAACCCGAGCGTGTCGCACGCGTCGTCGTGCAGAACGGGCCCGACCGTCATGACGGGGCCCACCGCGTCGAGGGCGCCCCGGCGGAGGATGTCGACCGCCTCCAGCCCCTGCCGTGCGGGCACGGTCACCAGGTCGCAATCGGATCGGGCTTCGAGGTGCTTCATCCGGGCCTCCCACGCCTACCAGCGCCCTGCCCAACGCGCCGCCCCGTCAACGGCTACGGCGAAACTGCGCCGCAAAGGATGGCAGTTCATGGCAGATCAAGGATGAGATATCCGGTTTGTAGCCAAACCTCGCGTGGGGGCACCGATGGGGCGGGTACGTTCTTGCCCCGCCGGACACAGCGGAACCAACCGTGCACCACGCATACAAGTCCTACTGAATCCGGCATGGTTCGACGGTTCGCGAGAGAGGGCCCGGCCATGACGTCGTCATCGGTGACCTCGTCCCAGTCCCCCCGTCCACAACGGCCGAATCTCGTCTTCAGGCAGCTGCGCGGGCAGCGCTCGCCGGGCGAGTTCGCCGCGGCGGTACGGCGGGCCGCGCGTGAGATCGGCGAGCGGGTGAGCTGTGACGCGCGGTACGTCGGACGGGTCGAGGCGGGCGAGATCCGCTGCCCCAACTACGCGTACGAACGGGTGTTCCTGCATATGTTTCCCGGCCGAACGCTGACCGACCTGGGTTTCGCGCCCCGCGCGGAGGTACGCGGTCGGGGGGCGCGCCCCACCGACGAGGCGCCCTCCCCTCGCAACGAGAGCCGCTCGCACTCCTCATACGGAATGGGGGGTGAGACGGAAGGGGCGTACGAGCCGTATGACACGCAAGAGATGTACGACATGCAGGACCCGCGGGGCGACACGGGCTATGTGCGCGGCCGGCGGGGCACGCACCAGGCGTACCGGAACGACGAGGAGAGCGACGTGCAGCGTCGCGCGTTCATGACCGGAGGTACCGCCGCGATGGCGGCCGCCTCCTTCGGCCCCTTCGCCCTCGGTGGCGCGGCCTCGGCCACGATCCGGCCCGTGCACCGGGCGGGCACGGGCGAGGCGGGGGCCCTCGAAGCGGCCGTGCGCAAGATCCGGCTGCTCGACGACCGCCACGGCGCGGACGGGCTGTACCGCAGGGCCTCGGCGCCGTTGCGGGCCGCGTACGCCCTGCTCGACGCGGGCACCACCCGGCAGACCACCGCCGACCGGCTGTACGCGGGGGCGGGCGAACTGGCCATCTCCGTGGGCTGGCTGGCCCATGACTCGGGGCGGTTCGACGACGCCCGCTCGCACTACGCGGAGGCGCTCGCCACGGCCCGGATGTCCGGGGACCCGGGTCTTGAGGCGCACGCCTTCTGCAACACGGCGTTCCTGGCGCGCGACGCGGGCCGGCCGCGTGAGGCGGTGCGGGCGGCGCAGGCCGCGCAGCGGGTCGCCCGACCTCTGGGATCACCTCGCCTGATGTCCCTGCTGGCGCTGCGGGAGGCGGGCGGCTGGGCGGGGCTCGCCGACCGCACCGGGTGCGAGCAGGCGCTGGCCCGGGCGCACGCCCTGTTCGGGCGGGGCGCCTCCGAGGCCGACCCGGAGTGGATGAGCTTCTACGGGGAGGCCGAGCTGGAGGGCCTGGAGGCGCAGTGCTGGTCCACGCTGGGCGACTGGCCCCGCGCCGCCCGGCACGCGCGCCGGGCGGCCGGTCTGCAGAACCCGCACTTCACCCGGAACATCGCCCTCTACACCGCCGAGCTCGCCGACGACCTCGCGCGCGGGGGGCGTCCCGACGAGGCCGCGGCCGCCGGCATGCGGGTCCTCGACCTCCTCGACGAGGTCCAGTCCTCCCGCGTCCAGCAGATGCTGGCCGGTACGGCACGGGTACTGCTGCCGCACCGGCGGGCGTCGGGGGTGTCGGCGTTCCTGGAACGCCACGCGGGGGTCGCGCGGACGGCCTAGCCGCCGACCCTGGCCGGGGCGCCGCGGTCCCCAGGGGCCGCCGGGTGCGCTAGCCCGCCAGGTGCCCCGTGTCGTTCCAGGACTCGATCGCCGGGTCGCCGTAGGCCCAGCCGAGGACCGACAGGGACGTCGGGTTGAGGCGGACGCGCGCGGCGAAGCCGAGGTCCAGTCCGAGCCAGCGGGCGGCTATGGAGCGCAGCACGTGGCCGTGGGCGAAGACGAGCACGTCGCGCTCGGCGGACCGCGCCCAGGCGACCACCTCGTCCGCGCGCGCGGAGAGCTGCTGCAGGGTCTCGCCCTCGGGGACGCCGTCGCGCCACATCAGCCAGCCCGGCCGGAAGGCCTGGATCTCGGCGGGGGTCAGTCCCTCGTACGCCCCGTAGTCCACCTCCATGAGCGTGTCCCACTCGGTGGCGCGGTCGCCGAAGCCGGCCAGATCGCAGGTCTCACGCGCGCGGGAGAGGGGACTCGTACGGACGTCGACACCGGGCAACCCGTCCAGGGGCGCCCGGTGCAGGCGCTCCCCGAGGAGCTTGGCGCCGCGCCGGCCCTCTTCGAGGAGCGGGATGTCCGTCCTGCCGGTGTGCTTTCCGAGCAGGGACCATTCCGTCTGTCCGTGCCGGGCCAGCAGGATGCGCGGTGCCATGAGCGACCTTTCGGGGGTCCTTCGGCGAGAAGGGAGAAATCGGAGGCGGATGCTTCCATCATCGCTCACGCTGTCGTGGGGCAACCCGACAGGCGATCCCAGCGTCTTGGACATCGTCTTGCTCAAGGGTCACACCAGCACCACACACAGATGAACATCGACGCATCGACGCGCACAGACGGGGGAGGACGTTCGGATGCCGCAGACCGAGGCGACCGAGGCACCGGTTACCAGAAGGACCGGCGCACCGGTTACCGAGGCGACGCCGGTCACGCGGCTCCGCTGGTGGACCGAGCTACCGCTGATCCTGCTGGTGTACGGGGCGTACTCGGCGGGCCGGCTGCTCGCCCGCGGCGACACCTCCCACGCGATCGACCACGGTCTGGCGATCCTGCGGATCGAGAAGGCGTTCCTGCTCAACGCCGAGCATCCGCTGAACCGTCTGTTCACCCGTGAACCCTGGATCGGGATACCCGCCGACTTCTGGTACGCGTCGCTGCACTACCTGGTCACACCCGCGCTCCTGGTATGGCTCTTCAGGTCCCACGCCGTGCGCTACCGCGCGGCCCGCACCTGGCTGCTGACCTCCACCTTCATCGGCCTCATCGGCTTCACCCTGCTGCCCACCTGCCCGCCCCGGCTGCTCGATCCGGCCCACGGCTTCGTCGACACCATGGCCCACTACAGCTCGTGGGGCTGGTGGGGCGGCGAGGCCAGCGCGCCCCGGGGCCTGGGCGGCATGACGAACCAGTACGCGGCGATGCCGAGCCTGCACGTCGGCTGGGCCCTGTGGTGCGGGGTGATCCTGTGGCGGTTCGCGGGCGGCTCACGGCTCGTGCGGACCGCCGCCGTCGCGTACCCGCTGATCACCACGATCGTGGTGATGGGCACCGCGAACCACTACTTCCTCGACGCGGTGGCGGGCGCCGCCGTGATGGGGGCGGGCCTGCTGCTGACCCCGCTGGTGCTGCGGCTCGCGGACCAGTGGCGCAGCTCGCTCGGCCTCGGCACGACGGCCGCGAGCCGGTTCGACGGCGGCGGCCGCCGGCCCGTGGAGGAACTCGCCGCCGCTGCCACGGCCGCCACTCGGGCCTCGGTTTCCCCGATTGTCAGTGCCGAGTGCCAGACTTCCCCGGGTGAGCGAATTCCACGGCAGCGGATCACCGAACTCGAGCCGGGTGCCAGCCCCTCGCAGACAGGGGACGGCGCTGCGGCAGCGGCTCGCTGAGCTGCGCGGACCCGAGGTCCCACCCAAGGCGCTGGACGCGCGCGCCCTCGCCGCGCTCGCGGCCAACCCGGGCTGCGAACGCCGCGCGCTGCTGGACGGCGCGGGTGTGAACAAGGCGGTCCTGGCGGGCGCGCTCGGCTCGCCCTCCGCCTTCGGCCAGTCCCAGTTCGCCTTCATGCGGGGCAACGCCTTCGAGGCCCGGGTCAAGGCGGACGGCGGCGCCGAACTGCTGCGGCTGGTGCACGAGAGACTGGACCCCGGTGCGGAGCCGCCGGCCACGGCCTCGGTCCCCGACCTCGCCGCCGTCGGCCCCGAGGGCCGCGCCGCCCGTACGGCACTGGCGTTGCGCGAGGCCACGGACACCGGCGGCTGGACGCTGCTCGACCACCCCATGCTCGCGCTCGACGTCGCGGGCTCCCCCGCGTTCCTGGAGCCGGACGCGGTGGTGGTCCACCCGGACGGCACCTGGTCGGTCGTCGAGATCAAGTCCTTCCCGATGCTGGACGGTTCGGCGGACCCGGCGAAGGTGGGCGCCGCCGCCCGCCAGTCCGCGGTGTACGTGCTGGCGCTGGAGGAGGTCGCCGCCCGGCTCGGCGGCGAGGCCCGCGGGGGCGCCCCCGCGCCCGAGGTCCGCCACCGGGTGCTCCTGGTCTGCCCCAAGGACTTCACCAACCTCCCGACGGCCGCGGCGGTGGACATCCGCAAGCAACGGGCGGTCACCCGGCGCCAGTTGACCCGGCTGACCCGCATCGAGGAGATCGCGGAGGACCTCCCCGAGGGCACCTGTTTCGCCCCGGACCTGCCCCGGGAGCAGCTGACGACGGCCGTCGAGGCGCTCTCCGCGTCCTACGCCCCCGAGTGCCTCGCCGCCTGCGAGCTCGCCTTCCACTGCCGGGCCCGCTCCCGCACGGAGGGCGCGGTGACGTCCCTGGGCCGGGCCGCCCGCGCGGAGCTGGGCGGTCTCACGACCGTCGACGACGTCCTGGCGGCGGCCCACGGCCGTGCCGGCGACCCGGACGACCCGGCCGTGGCCGCGCTGCGCAGAGCGGCGGAGCTACGGGCGGAGGCGCTGGGAGCCGCCGGGCTCGGCACCGCCGGCGCGCCCCCGGCGGCGGCCACCCTTCCCGGCCCGGCGCCGGAGGGGGTTCCGTGTCGCTGATCACCACCCTCGCCCGTCTCGAAGCCGTCAGCTCGGGCCGCGCCCAGCCCGCCGCCACCGTCCTGCACCGGCATCTGAGCGCCCACCCCCTCGTCCTCGTGCCGCTCACCACCGCCGGTGAGGCCGGGGCGCCGCTCGGCGCGCTCGTCGGCACCGACCGGGACGCGCCCCGCCTGCTGGTGGTGCCCCAGCCCCGCGACCGTGACCTGCGCTTCGCGTTCCTCGCCGAGCTGGCGGACATCGTCCTGCCGTACGTGGACGGCTACGCCGACGTGGTGGAGGCCGCCGAGCGCAACGAGACCGACCCGGAGACCGGCAAACGCGTCAAGGTCGAGGTCGAACTCTGCGCGGACGCCCCGCAGTTGATCCTGCCGAGCCGGACGGGCATCGACTTCGTACGGCTCCTCGGGCGCTCCATGCGGTTCCGGCGCACCGCCGAGCAGGACCCGGAGGCGCCCCATCCGGCACCGCCGCGCGTGCCGTTGCTCGGGCGATGGCTCACGCACTTCGGGGAGCGGGCTCGGGTGCCGGGCTCCTCGCTGCTGCTCGCGCTCACCGACCTGCTGTCGCGGCACTGGGCGACCGGCCAGTCCGGGGTGGAGGACCAGCATCTGGGGTCGCTGCTCGCCTGGATCGACCCGCCGGAGGGGGAGTCGGGCGAGGCGGCGGCGCGGCGGGCCGAGCTGGCGCGGGACGCCGAGGGCCAGCTGCTGTGCCCGCCCGCCGGTCCCGCGACCGATCCGGCGTTCGACAACAAGCTGCTGGCCCCGGCCATCGAGCGGTACGACCGGGCGCGGCTCGCGCTGGCCGCCGCCGAGGACGGCCTGGAGGCCGACGACCGGCTGGGGGCGCTGACCGCCGCCGAGCGGGAGATCCGCGCCCTGGTCGAGAGCCGCACCCGGCCCACCTGGGACGCGGTCTGGCACGGCCTGGATCTGCTGCGCGCCCTGCCGGAGGGCGCCCACGCGGCCGACCGGTGGACCCGCGACCGCTGGTCCTTCACCGGCCACCGGGACCGGATCGCCGCCGGGGAGCCCCCGCAGCCGCGCGTCGACGACGCGGTGACCGCCGCGAACAAGCTGGCCGCGCGCGAGCGTGAACAGGCCCGCCTCGACGCCCAGGAGGCTCTGGACGACCCCCTCGTGATGGCCGGGCGCCGACTGGCCGGGGAGGCGTTCGCCGGCGAGGTCGTGGACGTCGTGATGGCGTACAGCGAGGGCAAGCGCCCCAGCCCGCGGCCGCTGGTCACCGTGCGGACGCGGGACCGGCCGCATCTCGGGGAGCGCGCGAAGGTGTACCGCTCGCTGGGCGGGAAGCCGCAGACGGCGGAGTTCGTGGGGCCCGGGCCGGACGAGGCGCTCGACGAGGGCGAGAGCCTGCTGGTGCTGCGGATCATGGACAAGATGGGGCGGGGCAAGGAGCCGGAGGTGGGGTCCGTGCCCGAGAAGGGGGATCTGCTCTGCTTCACCCTCTTCGAGCACGACCAGCGGGGCGGGGCGAAGCTGCCGGACCCCGAGGAGACACCGTGGACGCACGGCGGGCCGCCGGGTGAGCCCGACGCCGTACCCGTGCCGGACCCGGTGACCGAGGAGGACGTCCTGTGACCGGCACCGAGGCCGTTCTCGACCCCGGGGCGGCGGCCGGCCGCGCCACCGACGCGATCCTGCGCGACACGTTGCACGGGGAGGCGCGCGGCGTCGTCGTCGACTCGCCGCCGGGCGCCGGCAAGTCGACGCTCGTCGTCCGCGCCGCGCTCGAACTCGCTTCGGCCGGGCGCCCGCTGATGGTCATCGCGCAGACGAACGCGCAGGTGGACGATCTGGTGATCCGGCTCGCCGAGAAGAACCCCGAGCTCCCGGTCGGCCGGCTGCACAGCAGTGACAGCGACCCGTACGACAAGGCGCTGGACGCGCTGGGAAACGTACGGAAGTCGACGAAGGCGGCCGATCTGGCCGGGCTGGACGTGGTGATCTCCACGGCGGCGAAGTGGGCGCACGTCAAGGGGGTCGAGCCGTGGCGGCACGCGATCGTCGACGAGGCGTACCAGATGCGGTCGGACGCGCTGCTGGCGGTGGCGGGGCTCTTCGAACGCGCGCTGTTCGTGGGTGACCCGGGGCAGCTGGACCCGTTCGCGATCGTGGGCAGCGAGCAGTGGGCGGGGCTGTCGTACGACCCGTCGGCCTCGGCGGTGACGACGCTGCTGGCGCACAACCCCGAGCTGCCGCAGCACCGGCTGCCGGTGTCGTGGCGGCTCCCGGCGTCGGCGGCGCCGCTGGTCTCCGACGCGTTCTATCCCTTCACCCCCTTCCGCAGCGGCACGGTCCACGGCGACCGGCGGCTCGGGTTCGCGGTGCCGTCGGACGGCTCCGGCCCGGACCGGGTCATCGACGAGGCCGCCGAGTCGGGGTGGGGCCTGCTGGAGCTGCCGGCCCGGCACACCCCCCGCACGGATCCCGAGGCGGTACGGGCTGTCGCGCGGGTCGTACGGCGGCTCCTCGACCGGGGCGGGGCGGCGACCTCGGAGCGGTCCGAGGAGCCCGTGCCGCTGACCGCCGACCGGATCGCCGTCGGCACGGCCCACCGCGACCAGGCGGCTGCCGTGCGCTCCGCGCTGGCCGAGCTGGGGGTCGCGGACGTGGTCGTGGACACGGCGAATCGGCTCCAGGGGCGGGAGTACGACGTCACGGTCGTCCTCCATCCGCTCTCCGGGCGCCCCGACGCGACGGCGTTCCACCTGGAGACCGGGCGCCTGTGCGTCCTCGCCTCCCGGCACCGGCACGCGTGCATCGTGGTGTGCCGGGCGGGCGTGACCGACCTGCTCGACGACCATCCGTCCACCGAGCCGGTCCAGCTGGGGGTGACCGTGAAGTTCCCGGACGGCTGGGAGGCGAACCACGCGGTGCTGGCGACGCTGGCGGAACACCGGGTGGCGTGGGTGCCGTAAGGGCCGGGATCCGTTCGGCGGCAGGCGGGACGGTGCGTTTCGGGGGCGTGGGTGTGTGCGGGGTGGCGTGCGGGGCGCCGGGTGGGTTCGATGCCCACTTGCGCGGTCACGAGAGAATGGACGGTGGCCCTCCCCCCGGGACGCCTCCGGGACCGGCCAACTGAACCGTCGTACGAGGAGGAGAAGACATGGCGGAGCCCACGTCGCGTCGGAACGAACCGCGGCTGCGGCCCGCACCCCTGCTCTTCGAGCCGGCGGAGGCGGCCGGCGACCCCGAGCACTTCTTCGATCTGGAGTCGATCGACGATCCGCGGGCGCTGTTGTCGCGGGCGACGGAGCTGGCGCAGGCGTTCCGGGCGGCGGCGGACCGGGCCGTGGAGTTCCAGGCGATCGCCGCGGCCCAGCTCGCCGACCCCCGGCGTTTCGATCGGCTGACCTCGGCGGACATCGCGGAGCGGGCGGAGTGGACCGAGGACTACGCCAAGAAGATGGTGGAGTTCGGGCGTGATCTGCTGCGGGGGCGGGACGTGAGTGGGCCGGAGTCCCTCTGACCGAGTGCGTGAAACAGCGTTTGGCATATGCCGGGCGGGCAAGATACCCCACTTGCCCAACTCGTGTACCAGTTTCCGGTAACTGCTCGGGGGCGGGCGGTCACGGACGGTAGACCTGGAGGCATGAGCGGTGGAGTGGGCACGGGCAGGTATCCGGAGGACGGGGTCGATGTCGCCGGGGTCACGGCGGAAGGGGCCGCGTGGCTCGCCTCGGCAGGAACGTATCCGCGCAGCACGCTGACGCTGTGGGAGGAACGGCCGACCGCACCGGTGGTGCTGCCGTGCGGCACCGTCTTCGACGTCGTCAGCGTGCCGGCGCTCTTCGGGCGGCGGATGCTCGACCGGTTATGGGCCGAGGGCCCCGGCTCCGGACCGGTCGCCGTCTACCGCGGGCGGGTGCTCCTGTTCGCCTCCCCCGGCACCGCCCACCGACTGCCCACCCTCCTGGAGTGGGAGGAGTGGGGCTCCCCCGGCCGCACCGGCGCGGTCCCACCCCTCCTCTGTCACGGCACGGGCGACGCGGTCACCGTCCCGGCCGTGCTCGCCCCCGAGGACTCCGGCGGAACCGACGGCTCCGCAACCTCCGACACCCCCGGTGTCACCCGGCTCGGATCCCGCTGGCTGGTCGCTCCGGACACCCGGCGACCTTGGCTTCCGGGGCCCGACGTACTGCTCTGGGCGGCCGTGCGCGCGGCCCGGTCGAGCGCCTCCGCGACCGTGCGCGTATCGATTTTTCCTCCCGCCGATCAGGGTGCTAAGGTCTACGACGTCAGCAGGCGCCGCTAGCTCAGTTGGTTAGAGCAGCTGACTCTTAATCAGCGGGTCCGGGGTTCGAGTCCCTGGCGGCGCACGACACGAAAGAAGCCCCTCGCGGAAGCGAGGGGCTTCTTTCGTACGCCGACCCGTCGGCCGCCCCCCCCATCACACCCCCCTCACCGCCCCGTCGTGATCCGCACGGTCCACGCCCCGGACGCCGTACGCCCCTCCACGTCCACCCGCACGGCCTCCCCCGGCACCGTGAAGCTCTCGCCCACGCTCACCGGCGCGTCCGCGAGGGGCGGGTAGACGGACTCGTCCCAGCAGGCCTCGGTGCGCGGGTGGGCGTCGAGGACCTCCATGGGGCCGCCGCCGGACTCGGCCCCGCTGCGGATGCGGTAGATGAGGACGCCCTGCGTACAGACGGCGGCGTCGTTCCCGACCGCACCCCGCGCCTCGATGCCGAGCGCGCTGTCGGGCCCCGTACGGACGACCGCCAGCTTCGTACCCCGGCCCGCACCGAACCCCCGCACCCCGGCCGCGAGCCCGGCAGCGCCGCCGCTCACACCGCCGGCGCCGGCCTCGGTCCCTGCCCCGACGTCCGCACGGGCATCGGCACCGGCACCGGCGCCCCCGACACGCCGCCCCCCGCCGCCCGCGTGGCCCACCTCGCCGTCACCGGTCTCCGCGCCCTCCTCCGACTCCCCCTCGTACGCCCCTCCCGGCCCCGCCCCCACCGCCTCCAGCGTCAGCCGGGTGGTCCCGGCGCCGCGTACGCACGTCACCTGGCGGGGCTCCAGCCAGCCCAGCTTCCACTTGTGCCAGGCGAACAGGTCCGGGGCCAGGGCGAACTGGCTGCCCATGAGGTCCCAGTCGCCGACATGGGTGTCCCAGTCGCCCTTTCCGTCGGTGGGCCGGTGGTAGAGGTCGGGGAGGTCGAACACATGGCCGGTCTCGTGGGCGAGGACGAGACGGTCCGGAGGGTGCCGCTCGAACACGGTGACGACCCGGCGCAGACCGGTGCCGTCGACCTCCAGCGGGGTCTGCAGGTTCACCACCTTCGTGGCGTCCGAGTCGACACCGGGCGCGTGCGGATCGGCCACGAAGTACACGATGTCGAAGCGGGAGAAGTCGACGTGCGGGTCGGCCGTGGCCAGGGCGTCCCTGAGGTAGGCGGCCCGATGCGTCGCGTTCCAGTCACGTCGTATGGCGTACGCCGTCGACGGCTGGGGCATCTCCAGCCACTCGCGGCGGGGATGGGGACGGAGGGCGAACTTGCCGTACGACGCGCGTTCGAAGAACTCGCTGGTGGCCGGAAAGTGATCCGCGGTCAGCTCGGCCGGTGTGGTGAGAGGGGCCGCGTCCGGGAATGACAAGAATACGAGTACGGCGTCGAGGTCGCGGGTGGGGCGTGGATACGCGGAATTCCAGGTGTCGAGACCCTCCGAGTGGTGCGCCTGGGTGCGCCGCAGCGTGCACGGCTCCGAGAGCGGTACGGCGGAGGGAGCCGCGATCAAGGAGGTCGCGGCGAGCGCGGTGAGGGAGGTGAGCATGGCCGCTGTACTGCGCAGTATGGGCGCCCGGTCGCCGAGGAGTTCCTTCCAGGGGAGCGGACGCTGCACGGGGACCTCCGGATGCGGATCTTGGGGACACCGCGTCCAGATTTTCGGAATTCGTAGTACTTTGCCCTGTTTGTCTGCACCAGAAGGGTGAAGGGGCCGCCGATCGACCCCGCCCGCCCGCACCTCCGGGCACAGCCACCGACACCCCGCGCGCTCACGGAACGTCACAAGCGATCCACGGAAAAGGGAAGCCGATCAGCTCGGGGCAGAAACGATCTGTCAGATCTGGTCGTTGTTCAGGGAGACTGGAGAGTGGCTAGAACGCCCTGGGGTCAGCCTCTATGATCGGCACACTTTCCTGCACGGACACGGCTTGAGCGCCCTTACTACCAGGTTCGGCCGCTCCGACGAGACATATGAGATCCGTACGAAAAACGAGTGCACTGCGGGAGCGAACGGTGAGCGGAACGTCCCAAGGGCCGGCGCCCGCGGCAGACCTCGTCCGGCCGGCGATCACAGAGCGTCACGCCAATGCGTCAGTTCAGTCGTCTGAGCCGCCCCAGCCGTCTCAGTCGCCCCAGCCACCCCAGACACCCCCGCGGCCCCCGTCGTCGGAGGAGAGCCCCACGACCCCCGCCGCCTTCTCCCTCGCGCCGCTCGCCATGGCCGTGGTCGACCGGGACGGGCTGGTCGTCACCGCCAACGGGGCGATGGGGGCCCTGCTCGCGACAGGCTCCGAACCGCTCGTCGGGCGGGTCGCCGCCGACCTGGTGGACCTGACCTCGGACACCCGCACCTGGCACGCGTACCGCGAGGTGCTGCGCGGACGGCAGGCCCGGCTGCGCTGTACACGACGACTGAAACAGCCCGACGGGACCTGGCTGTGGGTACAGGTCTCGGTGGCACCGCTGCCCGAGGAGGAGCGGGCGGTCCTCCTCTCGGTCACCGACATCAGCGCGAACCGTCAGCTTCAGGCCAGGCTCCGTCACTTGCAGATGCACGACCCGGTGACCCGCCTCCCCAACCGCACCCTCTTCTTCGAACAGCTCTCCGCCGCCCTCGAACGCGAGGCGTACGACGAGGTCGGCACCGGCCGCATCGGCCTGGTCTATCTGGACCTGGACGGGTTCAAGGCGGTCAACGACACCCTCGGCCACCGCGCCGGCGACCGGCTCCTCACGGCCGTCGCCGAGCGGCTCACCCGCTGCGCCGACGAGGCCGCGCTCCTGCGCACGGCCGGAACGGCGGCCGGGGCGCCGCTGGTGGCCAGACTCGGCGGTGACGAGTTCGCGCTGCTCGTGGAGGACTCGACCGGCACGGAGCAACTCGCCGATCTGGCCGACTCGGTCCTCAAGGCGCTGCAGGCGCCCTTCGACCTGGCCGGTCAGCGGCTGTCCGTCTCCGCCTCGATCGGGGTCGTCGAACGGCAGTCGGCGAGCACGACGGCCACGGGGCTGATGCAGGCCGCCGACACCACGCTGTACTGGGCGAAGGCCGACGGCAGGGCCCGCTGGACGCTGTTCGACCCGGAGCGCAACGCCCACCGGATGACCCGTCAGGCCCTGGCGTCCACGCTGCGGGCGGCCGTCGGGCGGGGCGAGTTCGTCCTGGAGTACCAGCCGCTGGTGGGCATGGCCGAGGGCGAGGTGCGCGGGGTCGAGGCGCTGGTGCGCTGGCATCACCCGCAGTTCGGCCTGTTGACGCCGAATCGGTTCATCTCACTGGCCGAGGAGGACGGCTCGATCGTCCAGCTCGGACGGTGGATTCTGGCCACCGCCTGTCGGCAGGCGCGCCGCTGGCAGACCGACCACCCGGACCGGGCCCCGATCTTCGTCAGTGTGAACGTGGCCGTCCGCCAGGTCTGGGACTCCGACCTGGTCGCCGATGTCGCCGAGATCCTCGCGGAGACCGGTCTCGCCCCGCACCTCCTCCAGCTGGAGCTCACCGAGTCCGCGCTCATGGGCTCGGCCGGACGCCCCCTCCAGGCTCTCAAGGCCCTCAGCGACATGGGCGTCCGCATCGCCATCGACGACTTCGGCACCGGGTACTCCAACCTCGCGTACCTCAGCCGCCTGCCCGTGTCGGTGTTGAAGCTGGACGGGGCGTTCGTACGGGGGTTCCAGTACGAGGACGGGGAGGAGGGCAGGGGTCCCGGCGGGGCCGGGCCCGCTGCCGGTGATGTCGGGGACACGGGGCAGGCCAACCCCGCCGACGAGATCATCGTCGAGGCCCTCGTCCAGCTCGCCCACCGGCTCGGGCTGTCCGTCACGGCGGAGGGGGTGGAGACCGACGCGCAGGCCTCACGGCTGCGCCGGCTCGGCTGCGACACCGGGCAGGGGTGGCTGTACTCCCGCGCGGTGTCGCCGGAGCGGATCGCGGAACTGCTGGGGGCGGCGGCCTGCCCTCAGGCCTGACGGTCGCCCCCCTCAGGCCTGACGGACGCCCCCTCAGCCCTGCGGGTCGCCCTCCGCGGGAGGGGTGCGCGGCAGGTCGTACGCGTCCGCGATCAGTTCGTACGAGCGCAGGCGTATGTCGGCGCTGTGGGCGTGGGTGGTGAGCATCAACTCGTCGGCGCCGGTGCGCTTGTGGAGGTCGTCCAGGCGGGTACGGACCTCGTCGACGGTGCCGTGGACGACGTCCGCGTTCCAGGAGTCGACGAAGTCCTCTTCGACCACGCTGAACTCGTACGCCTCCGCCTCCTCCGGCGTCGGGACGAGACCGGGGCGGCCGGTGCGCAGCCGGACCATGTTGAGCGCGGCGGCCCTGACCTGGCGGCGGGCCTCCCGCTCCTCGTCGGCGGCGAGGGCGGAGACGCCGATCAGCGCGTAGGGGGCGTCGAGGACCGGTGAGGGGCGGAACGACTCGCGGTACAGGTCGAGCGCCGGGATCGTGTTGCGCGCGGAGAAGTGGTGGGCGAAGGCGAAGGGCAGGCCCAGGGAGCCGGCCAGGCGGGCGCTGAAGCCGGAGGAGCCGAGCAGCCAGATCGGCGGGCGGTGCGGGGACTGGACGCCGCCGGGCGAGGTGGCCTGAATGGGTCCCGGGACCGCGTGGATACGGCGGTAGGGGTGGCCGTCGGGGAAGTCGTCGTCCAGGAAGCGGGTGAGCTCGGCGAGCTGCTCCGGGAAGTCGTCGGCGCCCTCGTTCAGGCGTGCCGAGCGGCGTAGGGCGGCGGCGGTGGCGCCGTCGGTGCCGGGGGCGCGGCCGAGGCCGAGGTCGACCCGGCCGGGGGCCATGGCTTCGAGGGTGCCGAACTGCTCCGCGATGACCAGCGGGGCGTGGTTGGGGAGCATCACGCCGCCCGAGCCGAGGCGGATGCGGGTGGTGTGGGCGGCGAGGTGGGCGAGGATCACGGCCGGGGAGGAGGAGGCCACGCCGGGCATGGAGTGGTGTTCGGCGACCCAGTAACGGTGGAAGCCGCGGGCTTCCGTCTGGCGGGCGAGGGTCACGCTGGTGCGGAGGGCGTCCGTGGCGGTGCGGCCGGCGCCCACGGTGACCAGGTCGAGGACGGAGAGGGGGAACGGGGCGGTGCCCTTGGTTTCGCCTCGTATCTCGTCTGTGGTCACGGTGGGGCCTCCTGGGGGTGGGTGCCTTGCGGCTCGGGGGTACGGGGTGGGTCAACAGGAGGGTGGCTCCGGTTATTCCCTCGTCCCCCGCCGCCCCTGCCCGTCCCGCCCCCAGGGGCGCTGCCCCTTCGACCCCGGGGAGGTGCGTTGTCGGGTGCGGGTCTGTGGGGCTTCTCGCGCCGTCCCCCGCGCCTCTGAAGGGCCTGCGGCCCTTTCCAGGGGGCGGCGCTCGGTCGGCTAGGCCTGCACGATCGGTTCGCGGGTGAACAGGGTGCCCAGGTCCGGGGCGTTGACGCGCCTGTCGGCCAGCCTCAGGGCCTCCCAGACCGTGACCTGGTTGGCGGTGAGGACCGGTTTGCCGAGTTCCTTCTCCAGGGTGGGGATGTGGGAGGCGGTGTGCAGGGCCGTGTCCGGCAGGAGGAGGGCGTCGGCGTCGGGGTGGTCGGCCGAGTGGGCGAGGGTGAGGACGTCGTCCAGGGTCCAGGTGCCCACCTCCGCCGCCGTGATGATGCCGGCGCCCCGCACGGAGAGGACCTCGATGCCGGCCGCCGCCAGGAAGTCGACGAAGAGGCGGGCCACGTCGTCGGGGTAGGTCGCCGCGACCGCGACCTTGGTGGCGCCCACCTCCCGGGCCGCGTGGGCGAAGGCGAAGGAGGTGGAGGAGGCGGGGAGGCCGGCGGTGCGGGCGAGTGCGCGGATCTGGTCCTGCGCTCCTTCGTAGCCGTGGACGAAGCTGCCGCTGGTGCAGGCCCAGACGATGGCCTCCGCGCCGGACAGGCGGAGGGCCTCGCAGCCGGCGGCGAGCCGTTCGGGGGCGCCCATCTCGCGCAGGGCGTCCACGCGGTGGGCGTCCTCGCCGATGTCGGTGTGCACGACGTCCACCCGGATGTCGCTGCCGAGCAGTTGCTCCATACGCGGATAGTCGTCCTCGGCGGAGTGGCCCGGGTAGAGGAAACCGAGTGCGGTCATGCCCAACCTTCCTGTTCTTCCGGCAGTACCGGCGGTGGCGGAACAGGACCCGCACCGAACGTCTGCCTGGCCGACTCGTCGAGCAGAGCCTGGTACGGACCCACCGCCCGAGTACCCAGATGACGCAGCGCCGCCCATATCGTCACCTGGTTGGCCGAGATGACGGGCATCCGCAGTTCCGCTTCCAGCTGGGGGATGACGTCGTACGTGGGGAGGTTGGTGCAGGAGATGAAGAGGGCGTCCGGTGTGGTCGTCCGGACCGCGCGGTGGGCCATGGCGACCACCTCGTGGTAGGGGACCTTCCAGATGTGCCGGACCAGGCCGAGCGAGGCGCGGCCGGTGACCAGGATGTCCGCCTCGGCGAGGTACTCCGCCAGGGACTGGGTGACCGAGACGGTGTACGGGGTGACCAGGGCGATACGGTGCGCGTTCAGCTCGGCCAGGGCGGCGAGCAGCGCACCGGAGGTGGTGACGGCGTGCGCGGCGCCCGCGCGGGTCATCGCCTCACCCATCGCACGCTCCCCCGCGACCCCGCCGACGAAGCTGCCGCTGGTGCAGGCGTAGGCCACGACCTCGGGCGCGACCTCGTTCAGCGCCCGGACCGCCTCGTGCAGGGTCTCGTGCTCGGAGACGAGCCGGGCCAGGTCGAGGCTCACCTCGACGGGCACGTACGGGGTCCGGGTGAGGTGCAGGGAGACGTCGTCCGGGACCCAGCGCCACAGCTCGCGGTCGAGGGCGAAGTCGAACGGGGCGATGACACCGACGCCGCGCTGCGGTCGGGGTCCACCGAGGAAGGAGACGTTCATGACAGCCACCGGCCTCACGGAGAGAGAAGTGCGGACGACAGAACGTGCGCAAGTCCGTGTTGACGAAGGTAGGTTCGGGTGCGAGCGTGGTCAATCAGTGCATGTCACACGCATCTCGTGGGGCGGGTAGAGCCGCTTTTCGATCGTGAGGGGTTGCTTTCGCCCATGACCTCGACTCCCCGACCGACCCTCCTCGTCCTCGACGCCGAACCGCGCCCCCGGCTCGGGCGGCTCACCGGGCGGGCGACGGTCGAGTACGCCGACGCCTCGACGCTGGCGGCGCGGCTGCCGTACGCCGATGTGCTGCTGGTGTGGGACTTCACCTCCCACGCGGTGCGGGACGCCTGGCCGGGCGGCGGGCCCCGGCCGCGCTGGGTGCACACGGCGAGCGCGGGCGTCGACCATCTGCTCTGCCCCGAGCTGGTCGCCGCCGAGGACACGGTGGTGACGAACGCGCGCGGGGTGTTCGAGGCGCCGATCGCCGAGTACGTCGCCGCGCTCGTCCTCGCCATGGCCAAGGATCTGCCGCGCAGCTGGGAGTTGCAGGGGCGGCGGGAGTGGCGGCACCGGGAGGCGCTGCGGGTGGCGGGGGGCCGGGCGTGTGTGGTCGGGTCCGGGCCGATCGGGCGGGCCATCGCGCGCTGCCTCAAGGCCCTCGGGCTGCACACGGCCCTGGTGGGGCGGACCGCGCGGCCCGGTGTGCACGGCCCGGAGGAACTCGACCGGTTGCTGGCCCGCGCCGACTGGGTGATCGCGGCCGCGCCGCTGACGGAGGCGACGCACGGCATGTTCGACGCCCGGCGGTTCGGGGTCATGCAGCCGTCCGCGCGGTTCGTCAATGTGGGGCGTGGGCAGCTCGTGGTGGAGGACGCCCTCGTCGAGGCGCTGCGCAAACGGTGGATCGCGGGGGCGGCGCTGGATGTCTTCGAGCGCGAGCCGCTGGGTCCGGACGACCCGCTGTGGGACGTTCCCGGGCTGATCGTCTCGCCCCACATGAGCGGGGACACGGTGGGGTGGCGGGACGAACTCGGCGCCCAGTTCGTGGAGTTGTTCGAGCTGTGGGAGGCGGACAAACCGCTGCCCAACGTGGTCGACAAGCAGCGCGGGTACGTGCCCGGGCACTGAACTCCCCTGGGAGGGGCCGGATGTCGGAGCTCACGGAACTGTCCGCCGTACGACTGGTCGAGGGGTACCGCAAGGGCGAGTTCAGCCCGGTGGACGTCACGCGCGAGGCTCTCGAACGGGCCGAGCGCGTGCAGCCGGAGGTGAACGCCTTCGTCAGGATCGACACCGAGCCGGCCCTCGCACAGGCGCGGGAGTCGGAGGGGCGCTGGCGGCGCGGGGAGCCGGCCGGGGCGGTGGACGGGGTGCCGGTCACGGTGAAGGACATCCTGCTGGTGCGTGGTGGGCCGACCCTGAAGGGCTCCAGGACCATTGCGGAGAAAGGGAGTTGGGACGAGGACGCGCCCTCCGTGGCCCGGCTGCGGGAGCACGGGGCCGTCTTCCTGGGGAAGACCACGACACCCGAGTTCGGCTGGAAGGGCGTCACGGACTCTCCGCTCAGCGGAGTGACCCGGAACCCGTACGACCTCTCGCGTACGGCCGGGGGGTCCAGCGGGGGCGCGGCGGCGGCGGTCGCGCTCGGGGTGGGGCCGCTGGCGCTGGGCACGGACGGGGGTGGCAGCGTGCGGATCCCGGCCGCCTTCTGCGGGGTGTTCGGGCTGAAGCCGACGTACGGGCGGGTGCCGCTGTATCCCGCGAGCGCGTTCGGCACGCTGTCGCACGTGGGGCCGCTGACCCGGGACGCGGCGGACGCCGCGCTGATGCTGGACGTGATCTCCGGGCCCGACGCGCGGGACTGGTCGGGGCTGGGGCCGGTCTCCGGGTCCTTCGTGGACGCCCTCGCGGGCGGGGTGCGGGGGCTGCGGGTCGCCTACTCGGCGTCGCTGGGCGGGCAGGTCGCCGTGCAGCCGGGTGTCGCTTCCGCGGTGCGGCGCGCGGTGGAGGGGCTCGCCGGGCTCGGCGCGTACGTCAGTGAGGCCGACCCCGACTTCGGTGATCCCGTGGGGGCGTTCCACACGCTGTGGTTCGCCGGGGCGGCGCGCGTGACGCAGCGGCTGGGGGCGGCGCAGCTGGCCGTTCTGGATCCCGGATTGCGGGAGATCCGGGAGGCCGGGGCGCGGCTGTCCGCGCTGGAGTATCTGGCCGCGGTGGATGTGCGGATGGATCTCGGGCGGCGGATGGGGGCGTTCCATGAGCGGTACGACGTGCTGGTCACGCCCGCGTTGCCGGTGACCGCGTTCGAGGCGGGTGTGGAGGTGCCGGGGGGCTCCGGGCACCGGCGGTGGACGGGGTGGACGCCGTTCACGTATCCGTTCAACCTGACGCAGCAGCCGGCGGCGAGTGTGCCGGTGGGGGTGGACGGGAGTGGGCTGCCGGTGGGGCTTCAGGTGGTGGCGGCTCGGCATCGGGACGATCTGGTGCTGCGGGTGGGGCATGCGTTGTACGGGGCGGGGGTCGCGGGGGTGGGTTCGTTGACGGGTGAGGGTGCGTTGTCGGGTGCCGGTGCGTGGGGCTTCTCGCGCAGTTCCCCGCGCCCCTGAAGGCCCAGGCCCTGCGGGCCTGAAAAGCACGGGGCGCAGCCCCTGCTTCTCAGGGGCGCGGGGAACTGCGCGACCAGCCCCCACCGGATCCGTACCCGCCCACGCACCCGAACCCCCGACCCCCAAGGCGCCCTCACACCCTGCGGAACCGCAGCGTCTCCCCCGCCGCCCCCGTCCGCCACAGGTCATTGCACGCCTCCGCCATCTCCTCCAACCCCGACACCACCTGCCCCCAGACAATGCCGGGCACCCACCCCACGTCCCCGTTCAGCAGCAGGTTGTTGCGTTCGTAGAAGAGGGCGAGGTCCACGAGGGTGGTGTCGGGGCGGACCTGCTCGTCGTAGCCGTACGCGCCCGTGGCCAGTTCCGTGCCGGCGAAGGAGAAGTAGCAGAGGTCGCCGGGGATGGGGGTGACGGTGGGGTTCTCCAGTGGTGGCTCGTGGGGGGCGAAGGGTGGGAAGAGCGCGTAGATCTCGTTGCGGGCGTATTTGGCGTGGTAGACGTCCCCGGACAGCGGCAGGGCGTCCCAGACGGCGGCGCACGTGCGCGGCGCGCGGTCGTCGAGGAGCTTCGCCCGGCACACGACCTGACGCTTGAGCAGGGAGATCTCCAGATAGCGGTCGGTCACGTCTGTCATGTCTCCCATGGTGCCGTCGGGGTCAAGGGCGCCTCACGGGCACGGCGGGGCCCGGCCAGGGGTGTGTGCGGGGGTCGTGAAGGGCGCCGCGGTGGCGTGAATACATCGCATCGGGTCGGGTAGCCGCGCGCCCATGGCTCCAGCAACGAAGACCTCCGGGAGAACCGGCACGACACGCGACCCCAGCCGCCGGGCGCTGCTCGTCGGCGCCTCCGCGCTCGCCACCGCGGGTGCGCTGGGCGTCGCCGGGTGCAGCAGGGTGGCCACGGCCTCCGGCACGGAGGGGGGTGAGCTGCTGGACCGGCTGCGCGCGCAGGGCGTCGTACGGCTCGGTATCGCGGGCGAGATCCCGTTCGGCTACATCGACACCGATGGTGAGCTGACCGGCGAGGGGCCGGAAGTGGCCCGGGTCGTCTTCAAGCGGCTGGGCGTGGAACGGGTCCAGCCCGTGCCCACCGAGTTCGGGTCGCTCATACCCGGGCTGAACTCCCAGCAGTTCGATGTCGTGTCCGCCGGGATGTACATCAACCCCGAGCGCTGTGCGGAGGTCATCTTCTCCGAGCCCGACCACCAGATGCTGGACGCGTTCGTGGTGAAGAAGGGCAACCCGAAGGGCCTGAACGACTACGCCGACGTGATCCGCGCCAAGGCCCGGTTCGCCACGGGGTCGGGGTACGCGCAGATCGCGCACGCCGTCGAGGCCGGGTACAAGGAGAGCGACATCGTCATCGTGCCCGACCAGGTGGCCGGGCTGAACGCCGTGGAGGCGGGCCGGGTCGACGCGTTCGCGGGGACGTCGCTGACCACCCGCGAGGTGGTCAAGAAGTCCCGGACGACGGAGGCGACCAAGCCGTTCGCCGCGCTCGTCGACGGCAAGCCGCGGGTGGACGGCGCGGGTTTCGCGTTCCGGCCGGCCGAGACCCGACTGCGGGACGCCTTCAACGTCGAGCTGCGGAAGATGAAGGAGAGCGGCGAACTGCTGCGTGTGCTGCGGCCCTTCGGGTTCACCAAGGTCGAGATGACCGACCTGACCACGAAGGAGCTCTGTCGCGCATGACACCAGGGCTCTGGGAACTCGTACTGCGCGGCGTCTGGGTCACCCTCCAACTGCTGGTGTTCGGCGCGCTGTTGGCCGCCGCCGTCTCCTTCGTGGTCGGGATCGCGCGCACCCACCGACGGTGGATCGTCCGCTTCGTCGCGGGCCTCTACACCGAGGTGTTCCGCGGCACCTCCGCGCTGATCATGATCTTCTGGGTGTACTTCGTGCTGCCGCTGGCCTTCGGCTGGCAGCTGGTCCCGATGTGGGCGGGCGTCCTCGCCCTCGGACTGACGTACGGGGCGTACGGCGCCGAGATCGTGCGCGGCGCCCTGACCGCCGTGGACCCGGCCCAGCGCGAGGGCGGTATCGCGCTGAGCTTCACCCCGTGGCAGCGGATGCGGCTGATCCTGCTGCCGCAGGCGGTGCCGGAGATGATCCCGCCCTTCGCCAACCTGGTGGTCGAACTGCTCAAGGGCACGGCGCTGGTGTCGGTCATGGGCATGGGCGACCTGGCGTTCAGCGGCAGCCTGGTGCGGCTGGCGCTCCAGGAGAGCGTCGAGATCTACGCGTATCTGCTGCTCATCTACTTCGTGATCGCCTTCCTGCTGACGCGGGCCATGCGGCTGCTGGAGCGGCGGCTGAAGGCCCGGGTGGGCAAGGCCCCGGCGCGCAAGGCGGCCGTGCCGACGGCGCGTGTCCCCGAGGGCGCGGGCGCGGGAGCTGGTGCCTGATGAACTGGGACTGGAACGCGGTCACCGACTTCCTGCCGCACTTCCGGGACGGCCTGCTGGTCACCCTGCAGGCGCTGGCCCTGGGGTCGGTCGTCTCCTTCCTGCTGGGGCTGGTGTGGGCGCTGCTGGTGCGGACGCCGACCCGCTGGGTGAGCTGGCCGGTGGGCGTGGTCACGGAGTTCATCCGGAACACCCCCCTGCTGGTCCAGCTGTTCTTCCTCTTCTACGTGCTGCCGGAGTGGGGGCTGACCTTCTCGGCGCTGACCACGGGCGTCTTCGCGATCGGGCTGCACTACTCGACGTACACGATGCAGGTCTACCGCGCCGGTATCGAGGCGGTGCCGGTGGGCCAGTGGGAGGCGGCCACGGCGTTGAACCTGCCGGTGCGGCGCACCTGGACGGTGGTGATCCTGCCGCAGGCGGTCCGCCGGGTGGTGCCCGCGCTGGGCAACTACGTGATCTCGATGCTCAAGGACACACCGATCCTGATGGTCATCACGGTCCCGGAGATGCTGAGCGAGGCACGGCTCTACGCCCAGGAGACCTTCCGTTTCACCGAGCCCCTGACCGTCATCGGGGTGGCCTTCATCCTCATCTCCTATCTGGCCTCCCTGCTTCTGCGAACCCTGGAGCGACGCCTTGTCCGCTGACACCCCGCTGATGAAAGAACCCGAGTCGCCCGGCAGGCCTGTGGCGGACACGGGTGAACTGATCCGCTTCGAGAACGTGACCAAACGATTCGGCAGCAACACCGTCCTCGACCGGCTGGACTTCTCGGTCGACACGGGCAAGCACGTCACGCTGATCGGCCCGTCCGGCTCCGGCAAGACGACGATCCTGCGGCTGCTGATGACCCTGACCAAGCCCGACGAGGGGACGATCACCGTCGGCGGGCAGCGGCTGTTCCCGGCGAGCGACAAGCAGTGCCGTGAGGTCCGCAAGAACATCGGGATGGTGTTCCAGCAGTTCAACCTCTTCCCCAACATGAAGGTGCTGCGGAACATCACCGAGGCGCCTGTCACCGTCCTCGGGCTCTCCAAGGACGAGGCCGAGGCGCGGGCCCGCGAACTGCTCGACATGGTCGGGCTCGCCGACAAGTGCGACGCCTATCCGACCCAGCTCTCCGGCGGGCAGCAGCAGCGGGTGGCCATCGCCCGGGCGCTGGCGATGCGTCCGCAGGTGCTGCTGCTCGACGAGGTGACGTCCGCGCTCGACCCCGAGCTGGTCGCGGGCGTGCTCGACCTGCTCAGGGACATCGCCCGCACCACCGACATCACGATGCTCTGTGTGACCCACGAGATGAACTTCGCCCGGGACATCTCGGACCAAGTTCTGATGTTCGATTCTGGCCAGGTGATCGAGTCGGGCAGCCCCGAGAAGATCTTCGGCGACCCGTCGCACGAACGCACGCGGGAGTTCCTCGGCGCGGTCATCTGACTACACCCGGTGAGCGCCTGAACGCGTGGGAACATCCGAGGTCCATCGGCCGGGCCATACCTCTGGCATATGCCAGAGTGCTGGTCCGGCAGTTGGGAGGCCCGGAGGCACCGGGAAAATCTCGCGAACAACCCCTCCACGTACGACGCTTGGGCCGTATCGTGGGACACGGCAAGCTGTCCGAAAAACGGCCCGAGAAGCGCAGGGGGAAACCGTGGCGCTCAAGCACGAGCCGACCGCGCCGTACCACTCGGCCCAGGACGCCCTGCGCGTCCTGGAGACGGTGGCGCGGCACGCAGGTGGCGTCACCGACGCCGAGATCGCCCATCGCACCGGCGTCGACAGTGAGCGGTTGACCGCGCTCCTGCGGATGCTGCGTCGCGAGGGATACGTGGAACAGACCACCGACGGCGCCTACGTAAGTGGTGCCGCACTCGCCCGGCTGGGCTCCGCCCAGGGTCATGACCAGGCCCTGCGCGAGCAGCTCCAGCACACCCTCGACCGGCTCCGCGACTCCGTGGGCGCCGCCGTCTACGTCACCCGCTATCTGGACGGGGAGATCCAGGTCACCGGCTGGGCCGACAGCCCGGCCATGCCCGCGGTCCACGAGTGGGTCGACTTCCGCTCCTCCGCCCATGCCACCGCCTTCGGCAAGGGCCTGCTGGGCCAGCTCGACCTCAACGGCCGCCGCGACCACCTCTCGCGGCACCGCCCGGCCCGGCTCACCGCCCGCACGATCACCAACGAGAAGGTGCTGCTGAGCAAACTCGACGCCCAGACACCCACGGTCCCGGTCCTCGACCTCCAGGAGTACGCGCCCGGCACGGTCTGCGCGGCCGTCCCGATCACCGCGGGCTCCGCCGTCGGCTGCCTCGCGCTGTCGCTGCCGCTGAGGCACGCGCACCGGCTGCGGGCGGCGGCGAACACGTTGAACCGGGGAGCCGCGCCGGTTCTGCTGTCATTGGCGATCTAGACACCCGGCATCCCACAGAGATCCAGCTCACGTTTAACCGGTCGAAGGCACCCGCCCGGACCAGGTAGTATTTTCTCTGTCGCCAGCCGCGAGAGCGGAAGAGCGACAGAGTCTGCGCCGCTAGCTCAGTTGGTTAGAGCAGCTGACTCTTAATCAGCGGGTCCGGGGTTCGAGTCCCTGGCGGCGCACATGGAGAAGGCCCCTCGCTTCGGCGGGGGGCCTTCCGCGTACGCGGGGCCGTCAGGCCCGCAGGTACGCCAGCACCGCCAGCACCCTCCGATGGGTGTCCTCCGCCGGGGGCAGGTCCAGCTTTCCCAGGATGTTGCCGATGTGCTTGCCGACGGCCGCCTCGGTGACGACCAGCTCCCGGGCGACGGCCCCGTTCGACTTCCCCTCGGCCACCAGCGCGAGCACCTCCCGCTCGCGCGGGGTGAGCGCCGCCAGCGGATCACGCCGGCGCCGCAGCAGCTGCCGTACGACCTCGGGGTCGACGACCGTGCCCCCGGCCGCGACCCGCTCCACGGCCTCCGCGAACTGTTCGACCTGGCCGATGCGGTCCTTGAGGAGATAGCCGACGCCGGTGCCGTCGCCGGTGTCCAGCAGATCGGCGGCGTAGGCCCGTTGGACGTACTGGCTGAGGACGAGGACGGGCAGGGCGGGGTTCGCCGCCCGGAGTTCGAGCGCGGCGCGCAGTCCCTCGTCGGTGAGGCCGGGCGGCATGCGGACGTCGGTGACGACGAGGTCGGGGGCGTTCGAGGAGACGGCCGCGATCAGTGCGTCCGCGTCGCCGACCGCCGCGACGACCTCGTGTCCGAAGCGGGTCAGGACGCCGACGAGCCCTTCCCGCAGCAGCACGCTGTCCTCGGCGAGCACGATCTTCAGCGCTGCGGGCACGGGATCTCCAGGGACAGGACGGTCGGGCCGCCGGCCGGGCTGTGGACGGACAGTGTCCCATCGAGCACCGCGAGCCGGTCGGCGAGTCCGGTGAGGCCCGTGCCCCGCGCGGGATCGGCGCCGCCCGTGCCGTCGTCCCGCACCTCCACCCGCAGCCGCCCGCCGGTGTACCGGCCGGCGATCCACGCCCGCCGCGCCCCGCTGTGCCTGCCGATGTTGGCGAGCGCCTCCCGGACCGCGAAGTGGGCCGCCGCTTCCACCGACTCGGCGAACCGGGGAAGGTCCACGTCCAGCTCCACGGGAACGACGGACCGGTCGGCGGCGTCGGCGAGGGCGTCCGGGAGACCGTAGTCGACCAGGACCTGGGGATGGATGCCGTGGATCAACTCCCGCAGCTCGCCCAGGACCTGATCGGCCTCCCGGTGGGCGGCGGCGAGCCGGTCGGCCAGGTGGGGCGGGGCGTCCAGCCGGGCCAGGCCCAGGGTCATGCTCAGGGACACCAGGCGCTGCTGGGCCCCGTCGTGCAGATCGCGCTCGATCCGGCGCCGCTCCGCCTCGAAGGCCGCCACCAGCCGGGCCCGCGACCGGGTCACCTCCCCCAGACGGCGTTCCGCCTCTGCCTCGCCCGGCGCGAGCAGCAGCCGGGCGAGCGCGGCGCGGACCCGCGCGTACCGGACGAGGGGCCACAGCAGCGCGAGCAGGAGGGCGACACCGGCGGCCGTGCACAGCAGGGCCTGACCGTAGGAGTCGATCAGCCAGAGCTTGACGATCCGCGCGTCACCGCTGCCACTGCCGGTCGTCGCCAGCTGCACGGGTGCCGCGATCATCGCGCCGGGCACGACCAGCGCGACGAACAGCACGATCACGTCCAGCGGCCACAGCGCGAACGCGAGCAGGACGGTGTACGCCAGCTCCCGCCAGGTCGCCCGCTCGGTCAGCCGGAGCCGGGCCCAGGCGGCGAGACCGGGCTCGGCCGGGGTGGCGTGCGGGTCGGGCGGCGGCGGGGTGCGGGTGAGGGCCAGCCGCCGCCGTTCGAGGGCGCCGACGGGGATGCCCGACAGGACGGCCACGGCGAGCAGCGGCAGGCCCACCAGGATCGGGGCCAGGGCGAGTCCGAGGATGCCCAGGACCAGCAGCGCCACCAGCAGCGGGGCGCCGACGAGGACACCGCTCAGCAGGTAGGCCGCGGCGCGCGGCAGCTCCCGTACGACCGTTCGGATCACGGGGTCACGGTAGGCGGAGGCGGTCGGCGGCGGCCATACGCGCAGGTGGTGTCCGGGAGGTAGGCCCAGCCCTACCTCGTCAGCAGCTCCTCCCGCCCGCGCGCCCGGTACTCCGTCACCAGTCGCGCCAGATCCACCGCCGAGAACTTGCGGTACGCCCACTTCCCCGGCGGGCGCCACCAGACCGGGTCCGCGCAGCGGAAGCCCTCGCGGCGGAGGGTGGCGCGCTGGATCTTGTTGGTGGCGGTGACCGGCATGGACCGGACGACCCGTACGAAGCGCGGTGTCATCTTCGTGCCCAGGTCGGGCTGGGCCAGCAGGAACTCGGCGAAGCGGCACGGGTCGAAGGTGCCGGCGACGGTCGCCATGACCTGGTCGCCGGCGACCGGGTCGGGGACCGCGTACACGGCGACGGCCTCGGCGCCCTCGTAGCGGGCGAGGATGTTCTCGATGACGGCGGCGGCGAGGTTCTCGCTGTCGACGCGGAGGCGGTCGTCGGTGCGGCCGGCGAAGTAGAGGAAGCCGCCGGTGTCGCGGTAGAAGAGGTCGCCGGTCCAGTACCAGCCGTCGCGGCGGCGGGCGGCGTCCGCCTCCGGGTTGCGCCAGTAGCCCTCGAAGGGGTTGGGGCCCCGATTGACCAACTCCCCGATCGCCTCGGTGCCGTTGAGCAGTCGGCCGTCCTCGCCGAAGACGGCCGGCGGGCACTCCTTCCGGGTCTCCGGGTCGACCACCGCGAGGTCGTCGCCGGGTGCCGCCCGCCCGATCGCACCCGGCGGCGCCCCGGGCGTGCGCTGGATCGCCGCTCCGCCCTCGGAGGATCCGTACCCCTCCACGAGCCGCACCCCGAAGCGTTCCTCGAACGCCGCCGCGTCCACCGCGCCCGCCTCCGTGCCGAAACCCATGCGCAGCGGGGTGTCGCGGTCGTCGGGGCGGGGCTCGGTGGCGAGGAGGTACTGCACGGCCCGGCCGACATAGGTGAAGTACGTGGCCCGGTAGGCCCGTACGTCGTCCAGGAACCCGGTGGCCGAGAACCGGCGGCGCAGGGCGACACCGGCCCCGGCGACCAGGGCGGGGGCCCAGTCGGCGATGACCGCGTTGCCGTGGAACATCGGCATGCAGATGTAGTGCACGTCGTCCCGCCGCACCCCGAAGCGGTCCACCAGGGCCCGCCCGGCCGCCGCGAGCCGTCCCTGGGAGCAGATGGCGGCCTTGGGCGCGCCGGTGGAACCGGAGGTGAAGTAGAGGAGGAGACGGTCGGCCGGGGTGGCCCGGGTGGGATCGGGCTCGGTGCCCGCGTACGGGGCGAGGAGGTCGGCGTACGGCTGGGTGCCGGTGACCAGGACGCGGACGCCGGGGAGTGCCAGGCCGTCGAGGAGCGGGAGGTGGGCCTGTTCGGTGATCAGCACCCGGCACTCGGTGTGCAGGATGTCGCGGGCCAGTTCGGGGCCCCGCCGGGTGGGATTGACGCCGGCGACGGCCGCGCCCGCAAGGGCCGCCGCGCTCAACCACAGGGGGAATTCAGGGGTGTTGTCGAGGAGGACGCCCAGGTGCGGGTGGGCCTTCGGTGGCAGGAGGTCGGTGAGCAGGGCCGCGCGGGCGGCGGCTGCGGCGGTGACCTCGTGGTGGGTCAGGACCTGTTCCTCGAACCACAGCCCGGGCCGGTGGTCGCCCCACCGGTCGGCGACGAGCTGTGCGACCGTGCGCCTCGTGGACTCCATGTCGGCGCACGGTAGTTGACTGTCCGTCAGTTGTGGAGGGTCACGGCGTCGGGTACGAGGTGTCGGTCGAGAACTGGTGGAAGCTGACCATGAAGAAGACACAGAACGCGAAGGCCACTCCGAGGAAGGCCAGCAGGCCGACGCCCGTCGCGGCCTCCTTGACCCGCCGGCCGGGCTGATGGGCGGTGGCGACCACGCGCGGGCCGTCGGTGTAGTGGACGGTGACGAAGTCGCCCTCGACCGTCGTCATCGGCCCGTCCTCCTCCTCGAAGCGGACGGATCGGCCGTCGTGGGTCCTGAACTCGTAGACGTGGTGGATCGTCGTGCGCACGGCGCTGTGCTCGCCCATGGTCTTGCTGACCGTGGTGAACGCCTTCAGACAGCGCGCCTCGGCCGTCAGGCCGCTGTTCCAGGCGCTGCGGATCTGGAACCAGCGGCGCAGCACGCGGTACGCCATGAAGGCGATGACGGTCATGATGGCCACGGGAATGAGGTAGAAGAAGGCGTTCACGGTGTTCCCCCGGGTTCGGTGTCCGCCCTGGTCGGCGGCGCGTGGGGAACGTACCCATGTGGGGGCCCCGCGCAGCTCAAGAGATGCTCAGAACTGGCGGGGCCGGAAGGGGAGCCGCTCAGAAGGTGACGTCCGAGCAGGCGTAGAACGCGTTGGTGGTGTCGGCGATCGTCCAGACGGCGACGATCACGTGGTGGCCGCTCAGCCCGGACGGCAGGCGTCCGGTGTGGGAGAGCGTGGCCGGTGGGCGCTGGCCGTTGTACGGGACGGTGAAGAACGGGGTCAGGTTGAGGTCGGAGCGGGCGAGGGCGTGGTTCTGGTTCCAGCCCGCCTTGGTGACGTAGTACTTGAAGTCGGTGGTGGCGTGCATGGCCGTGAACTGCCAGCGGAACGTGTAGTTCTGGCCGCCCGTCACCCGGGTGGTGGGCCAGGCGCCGCCGCCCGGCTTCGTGGACGCGTTGAGCTGGTTGAACCTGCTGTTGCCGCCGGAGCAGATCTGGCCGTCAGCCGGCCCTGAGCCCGGGAAGCCCTTCGGTCCCTCGACGCTCTGCGGTTCCCACTGGATGTCGCCGCAGTTGGTCACGGTGCCGTTCTGACAGAGCTTCTGCCGGCTGACGGGAAGATCGGTGTAGCCGTGGCCGGTGGCGCCACCACTGGAGAGGACGAGCGCTCCGGTGGTGGCCAGGCCGACGCCGGCGGCGTACCACTTGGTCCTGCTACGCGTGTGCTTGCGCATGCTGCCGCTCCCTGGAGTACGTGGGGGTGTTTCCAGGTCTAGACCAAGCCCCAGATTATGGGTGCGGATTGAACATGTCCATACCAATTTCCGGGTTCACGGGGACACTTCACGGCGCCCTGTATAGAACGCGACCGTCAGGTCCTTCACCAGTGCCTTGCGCTCGTAGTCGTCGAGTTCGACCAGGCCGCGCATGGTCAGCCGGGTCACCGTGTCCTCGACGGAGTCGACGACGGAGGTGAGCACGGTGTCCCGGTGCTGGGCGTCGAGCGCGGCGATCCGACGGCGCTGCATCACGGCGGCCACCTCGGGCGCGTACTCGATCCGGATCGGCTGGACCGAGAACACCTCCATCCCGACCGGCGCCGCGTCCGCCGCCACCAGCCGGGTCAGCGCCTCGCCCACCGCCTCCGTGTTGCGCAGCGTCGAGTCCCGCACCAGCGCCCCCGGCGCCACGTCCGCCGGCAGCCGCGACAGCACCCGGGAGACCGCCGCCTCCACGCACTCGCGCAGATACCGCTCATGGTCCTCGATCCCGAGCAGGGCCCGCGCGGTGTCCCGGACCCGCCACGCCACGAGGACGACGACCCGCAGCGCCACCCCGTTCGCGTCGACGGCCGCCATCGGCTCGCTCCGCCAGTGCCGCAGCCGTACGTCGACCCGGCGGCGCAGCACCAGCGGGTTCACCCAGAGCAGTCCGGTGCGGCGGACCGTCCCCCGGTAGCGCCCGAACAGCCCCAGCACCCAGGCCCGTCCGGTCCGTCCCCGCGCCAGCCCGCCGAACCCGAACATCGTCAGCGCCCCGGCCCCCGCGTACGCGGCCCACTGCGCCGGTCCGAGCCCGGCGCCCGCGTACACGGTCGGCAGCCCGAGCGCCCGTACCGCGAGCCCCGGCAAGACCCCGGCCCACCAGGAGGTGAGCACGCATCCGGCCACCCCGCACGCGCCGCCCAGCACACCCACCACCCCGGGCATCACCCGGGCCGGGCGCTCGACGAGTTCGGGGTCGACCTCGACCGCGGGGCGCGGCTTCACGGAGGCGGGCCCCTGCCGCACCCGCGGCTGTTCGCCGGTGCCGCGCCGCCGGCCCACGACGGCGGGGGTGACCGGCACGGAGACCGGGGCGGGGTCGTCCCGGAACAGCAGATGGACGGGGATCTCGGTGGTCGTCTCGTTCTGGATGAGCCGGGCGGGCCGCGCGGCCCCCTCCGGCTCCGGGGTGTGTGAGGTGGTCGTACTCATACGTGCCTCCATGCCTCCGCGCAGGAAGAACCGTGGTGAGGGTGAGTGAGGGGATGAGGGGGCGAGAGGTGAG